>NZ_SPQM01000048.1 GCF_004570345.1 Blastococcus sp. CT_GayMR20
CGAGGGCGGCGTCGGCCGCGGGCACGTCGGGCTCGCACTCGATCAGGGCGTGCGCGGACGCGTCGTAGGGCCGGCCCACCGCGGCACGGGCACCCGGCCAGTTGTGGTGGAAGGTCAGCGCGGCGCCGTGGTCGATCAGCTGCAGGCCGCCGTGCCAGAACAGCATGTTGGGATTGCGCCACGAGCGGTCGACGTTGCCGACGAGCGCGTCGAACCACAGCACGCGTCCGGCCAGGCCGGGGTCGACGCCGTCGGCGCCGGCCTCGAAGTCCAGCGCCCCGGGCAGGTAGTCCAGGCCGAGGTTGCGCCCGGCCGAGCGCTGCAGCAGCTCCTGCACCTCGACGTCCGGCTCCCCCACCGCGAGCTCGGGTGCCACGTCCACCGTCACCAGCCTCGGCACCGGCAGGTCCAGGGCACGGGCGAGCTCGCCGCACACCACCTCGGCGACGAGCACCTTCACGCCCTGGCCCGCGGCCCGCCACTTCACGACGTAGGTGCCGAGGTCGTCGGCCTCCATGAGCCCCGGCAGCGAGCCCCCTTCGCGCAGCGGGGTGACGTAGCGGGTGGCGATGACGGCGGTCAGCACAGTGCCGGTCAACCTAGCCCGTGCGGGCAGACTGAGCTCGTGGCCGACACCGTGTCCGAGCGCTGATGGGGTTCCTGAGGGCGGCGGATCCGGGCCGGCTCGTCGATGCCCGACTCACCTACGGAGCGGTCGGCGCGGCCCGGTCGGGGCAGGCGCCGCCCGGCTACCGGAGTGCGCACCGGTCGGCGGTCGTGGGCTCGGGACGGGCGGCGTTCGAGCGGGCCGCCGCCGCGGTCCTCGACTGGCGGGCGCAGCGGGGCGCGGGTCTCCGGGTGCGCGCCACCGGTCCGGCGTCCGAGCCGGGCACCGTCGTCGTCCTCACCGCGGGGCTCCCCCGGTTCGGGTACGACATCCCCTGCCGGGTCGTGTGGGCGCGGACCGACGGCGACGAGCGTGGCTTCGCCTACGGCACGCTGCCGGGTCATCCGGAGAGCGGCGAGGAGTGCTTCCTCGTACGGCTCGAGCCCGGCGGCGACGTCGTCTACGAGATCCGGGTGTTCTTCCGGCTGGCGTCGCCCGCTGCCCGGCTCGCCGGCCCGCTGAGCCTGGTGCTGCAGCGCCTGGCCACCGACCGCTACGTCTCCGCGATCCGCCGTGCCGCCCGGGGCTAGACGTCCCGCCGCTCCAGCAGGACGGCGCTGAGCAGCCACATGCCCACCGCCCACGCACCGGCCACCGCCAGCCCGATCGTCCATCGGTCGATGCCGGCGAGGAAGGCGTCCTCGCCGACGCGGAGCGCGGGCAGCAGCTCGCTGATCCGCTCGGGAATCCGCCGCCCGTCCGCGGCGAGCAACGGGGGCGCGACCAGAACCAGCGCCAGCGCGATGCCGACGCCCCCGGCGGTCGACCGGACCGCCGCACCCAGCGCCACCGCGAGCACGACGACCAGCGTCGCCCCGGCCACCTGGACCGCCAGCGGGCGCAGCACCAGCGGAGCGGTGACGTCGATGCCGCCCGGCACGACCGTCTGCATCCGCGCCGCGACGAGGCAGCCCGCGGCGAGCACCGCGGTGAGGACGGCGGCGAGCACCGCGACCACGGTGGTCTTGGCGACCAGCAGCCGCGCGCGCCGCGGCACGCCGGTGAAGGAGACGGTCGCCGTCCCGGAGGTGAACTCGGTGGCCCCGACCAGCACACCGAGGACGACGAGCACGAGCTGGCCGAAGCCGAACCCCGTCAGCGCGGCCGCGACGGCGAAGTCGGCGCGCGGCGCGGAGTCGGTGACCGCGGCGGCCAGCCAGCCCAGCGCGAGGACGACGACCACGTAGACGGCCACGCACCACCAGGTCGACCGCAGGGTGCGCAGCTTCGTCCACTCGCTGCGCAGCACGGCCGCGAACGGCACCACCCGGCTCACCGGACCGCCGCCCGGTACTCGACCTCGTCGCCGGTCAGCGCCAGGTAGGCCGCCTCCAGCGACGCGGTCACCGTCGTCAGCTCGTGCAGGCGGACGTCGCTGACGTAGGCCACGTCACCCACCTCGGCGACGTCGAGCCCCTCGACCCGCAGCGCACCGTCGATCTCCAGCTCCACGCGCCCACCGGCCCGACGCAGGGCGGCGGCCAGCAGCGGTCCCTGCGGGCTGCGCACCCGGACGGCGGAGTGCCGGCCGAGCAGCTCGGCCATGGCGACGTCGGCCAGCAGCCGGCCGCGGCCGACGACGACGAGGTGGTCGGCGGTGTCCTCCATCTCGCTCATCAGGTGGCTGGAGACCAGCACCGTCCGGCCCTCGTCGGCGAGGTCGCGCAGCAGCTCCCGCATCCAGCGGATGCCCTCCGGGTCGAGGCCGTTGACCGGCTCGTCGAGCAGGAGGACGTCGGGGTCGCCCAGGAGTGCGGCGGCGATCCCGAGCCGCTGGGCCATGCCGAGGGAGAAGCCGCGCACGCGCTCGTCGGCGACCGCCTCCAGGCCGACCAGACCGACGACCTCGTCCACCCGGGCCCTCGGCAGGGCGTTGCTCTGCGCCAGGGCGAGCAGGTGGGCGTACGCGGTGCGGCCCGGGTGCCGGGCGCGCGGGTCGATCAGGGCGCCCACCCGGCGCATCGGCGCGGCGAGCTGCCGGTAGTGCCGCCCGAGCACGGTCGCCGTCCCGGCGGTGGGGCGGGTCAGCCCGAGGATGCACCGCATCGTCGTGGTCTTGCCCGAGCCGTTGGGGCCCAGGAAGCCGGTGACGCGGCCGGGTTCGACGGTGACGGTGAGGTCGTCGACGGCGAGGCGGCCGCGGTAGGCCTTCGTCAGCCCGTCGAGCTCGATCACAGCGGTCAGCATGGCCAAGCGACCGGGAGGTGGGCGAGAGGCGCGCCTGTCGCCCGGCGGGTCGGACAGTTTGCCGATGCAACCGTCTCGGGTAGCGCCCACGCATCCCCCGGTTCCGCCTCGACAGGAGTCCTCATGCCCCCCGCGCGCCAGCCCGACCAGTCGGCCCCGAAGACCGTGAGCCCGACGGGGGTCGGGTACGACGGCCCGAAGAACGGGCGTGATCCGCGGGCACAGGCCGGCGACAAGCTGACCACTCCGAACGGCGTACGGATCGACGACACCGACCACTCGCTCAAGGCGGGTCCGCGCGGCCCCGTCCTCCTCGAGGACTTCCACCTGCGCGAGAAGATCATGCACTTCGACCACGAGCGCATCCCGGAGCGCGTGGTCCACGCCCGCGGCGCCGGTGCGCACGGGGTCTTCACCGCCAACGGGAAGGCCGCGAAGGTCACGCGGGCCGCCGTCCTCGCGGAGAAGGGCCTCCAGACCCCGGTCTTCGTGCGGTTCTCCACCGTGCTGGGCTCACGCGGCTCGGCCGACACGGTCCGCGACACCCGCGGGTTCGCGACGAAGTTCTACACGAAGGAGGGCACCTGGGACCTCGTCGGCAACAACATCCCGGTCTTCTTCATCCAGGACGCGATCAAGTTCCCCGACATCATCCACGCGGGCAAGCCGCACCCCGACCGCGAGATCCCGCAGGCCCAGTCGGCGCACGACACGTTCTGGGACTTCGTCACCCTCCACACCGAGGCGACCCACCACACGATCTGGAACATGAGCGACCGGGGCATCCCCCGCAGCTACCGGACGATGGAGGGTTTCGGCGTCCACACCTTCCGACTGGTGGACGCCGACCGGAACACCGTCCTGGTGAAGTTCCACTGGAAGCCGCGCCTCGGTGTGCACTCCCTCACCTGGGAGGAGGCGCAGATCGCGGCGGGCGTCGACCCCGACTTCCACCGGCGGGACCTCTACGACGCCATCGAGAACGGCGCCTTCCCCGAGTGGGATCTCGGCATCCAGGTCTTCCCGGACACCCCGGAGGAGACCTTCGAGGGCATCGACCTCCTCGACCCCACCAAGATCGTCCCGGAGGAGCTCGCCCCGGTGCAGATCATCGGGACCCTGGTGCTCGACGGGAACCCGACGAACTTCTTCGCCGAGACCGAGCAGGTCGCCTTCCACACCGGACACCTGGTGCCCGGCATCGAGGGCACCAACGACCCACTGCTGCAGGGCCGGAACTTCTCCTACCTCGACACCCAGCTGACCCGCCTCGCGGGACCCAACTTCACCCAGATCCCGATCAACCGGCCGCACGCGCCGGTGAACGACAACACCCGCGACGGCTTCCACCAGCAGGCCATCCACGAGGGCCGGGCGCCGTACACCCCGAACAGCGTCGACGACGGCGCCCCGTTCCCGTCGGACTGGGCCGAGGGCGGCTACGTGTCGGTGCCGCGACACGTCGAGGGAGAGGTCGGCCGCTCCGCGCCCGCGTCGTTCGACGACCACTACTCCCAGCCGGCCATGTTCTACGCGAGCCTGACCAGCGTCGAGCAGCAGCACATCATCGACGCCTACACCTTCGAGCTCGGCAAGTGCTACGAGCAGGGCATCAAGGAGCGGGCGCTGACCGTCCTGGCCCGGCTGGACGAGAACCTGTGCACGCAGGTGGCACTGGGCCTCGGCCTGCCGGTGCCCCCGCCCGAGCCCGTCGAGCGCCGGGCCGAGTCACCGGCCCTGCGCCAGATCAGGCCCACGCCCTTCCCCATCGCCGGACGCATCGTCGGCGTCGTCGCCGGACCGGGCGCGGACCTCGCCGGCATCGCCGCGCTGCGCACCGCACTGGAGGCACAGGGCGCGCTGCTGCGGGTCATCGCCCCGCACGGCGGCCAACTGGTCAAGGGCAAGAACGTGGAGATCGTCGAGCGGACCTTCGCCACGGGACGGTCGATCGAGTTCGACGCCCTCGTCGTCGCCGACGGCGCACCGAAGGACGGCGACTTCCGCGCGCTGGTGATGCTGCAGGAGACCTACCGGCACCTGAAGGCCGTCGGCGCATGGGGGGACGGCGTCGAGGTGCTGCGCACCGCCGGGATCGACCCCGAGGCGCCCGGCGTGCTCACCGGGAAGAAGGCGAGCGCCAAGCTCGCGGCGGCGACGGTGGCGGCGCTCGGTCTGCACCGGGCGTGGGACCGCACCCCGCTGGTGAACGCGTCGCTGGTGCCGCCCACGACCTGAGCGATACCGCACGAGGGGCCGGGCCCGGCGTCGCGGACCCGGCCCCGGCGGTTCAGCGACCGGGCGGCGGCGGTTGCCCGCCGTGCCCCGGCGGCGGGGGTGCGTAGTGACCGGGCGCAGCCGGTGGCGGCGTGTAGGTGGGCGCGGGAGGGAGCGGCGCGTACTGCACGTGCGCCGGCGGGCCGTACTGCCCCTGCCACTGTGCCGACGGCGCGGCCTGGGCGCCCGGCACCGCACCGGCGACGTCGTCGACGAAGGGGATCTTGACGATGTACTGCTGGTAGAGCTTGACCCCGTCCTCCACGGACAGGTGGCCGAAGTGCATGAGGCCGGCGAGGCCCTCCAACTCGGTGTTCGCCGCCTCGGCGCTGCTCAACCGGGCGACGTCGTCCTGCGCCTTGCCCAGGTTCGTCAGCACCGCGGCGCCGACCGAGACCAGCAGGGCGAGCAGGCAGAGGGTCCGCCAGACGTAGCTGTCGCTGACCAGCCCGAAGGTGTTCTGGACGGACTCGGCGAAGGGCTCGCCGCCGAAGGCCGGACCGGCCGTGAAGAGCGCGGCCAGCGAACTGAGCACGACGGTGATCGTCGCCCGGCGGCGGGTGCGCGGCCGGTGCTCGCGGAGGAACGCCTGGACCGAGGCCCGGCGCGCGTCGATGCGCCACAGCAGGTCGCGTCGGAGGTCGCTGTCATCGGCCATGAGCCGTCTCCCGCCTCGGGTTCCGCGCTGGAGTGAGCGTAGCGAGGACGGCGATGAACCGGACCGGTCCGCGGCGCGCTCCGGTACCCTCGGAGCGCGGCGAACCCCACGCCACACCCTCTGACCGGTTGCCCACGCCACCGGCCGTGCGAGGGCAGAGGGGATCAGGTCCTCGGGGTGCTCCTGGCCGGCAGAGACGTCTTCTTCGGTGCGGCGGGGTCCGGTGACGCGTGGGGTCGGGGGCCCGCAGCCGCCGAAGGAGTTCCCGTGACCAGCCAGAAGCACCTGAAGGCGGCCGTCCGCGCCCGGATGGCCCGCACCGGCGAGCGGTACACCACAGCCCGGAGGCACGTCGCCGGCCACACCGCTCCGCCGCCCCTGCCGGGGGTCGTCCCCGGCTACCGGACCTTCGGCGGTGGCCGGCACCACGACAGCGCGCTCCTCGCGCACGTCCTGGAGGCCACCGGGGTCACCGCAGCGCACGACGGTCGTCCCCTGACCGAACCGATGGTCGCGGGCCTCGCCGGCGGCATCGGCTTCATGTACTTCTCGTTCTCCTACGCCGGCCACGTGCCGACGATGACGATCGTGCCGCGCATCCACCCGCGCCCCTTCCTCGCCGGCGCACTGGAGCGGGCCGGGATCCGGCACCGGGCGGCGGAGACCACGAGTGCGGCGAAGGCCGGCCGGGAGCTGGACGCCGTCCTCGACGCCGGGCGCCCGGCGATCTGCACCGTCGTCCGGTCCGCCCTCGGGTACGGGGACCGCCTCGACCCGTTCTCGGCCGCCGACCCCTACGACGTCGCCGTCGTCGGACGTCGGGACGAGCACCTCCTGCTCGACGACGGGCGTCTGGAGCCGAACCCGGTGCCGCCCGAGCTGCTCGCGGCAGCGCGCGCCGCCTCCCGGGCGAGCCGGCACCGCATGCTGGTGGTCGAACCCGGCGGTGCTCCGGTGGAGCTGGCCGGCGCCGTCCGCGCGTCCCTGGCGGTCACCCTCCACGACCTCACCGAGGACGTGACGGCGAAGAACTTCGCCGGCAACTTCGGCCTCCGCGGGCTGGCGAAGTGGGCCGACGCGGTGGCCGACCGGGGGCGGAAGACCGGCTGGTCGCGCCTGTTCGACAGCGCCGGCGCGCACGCGTCGTCGATGCACCGCCTCTACGACTGCCTGACGACGGAGTACTCCTCCCCCGGCGCCATGCGCCCGCTGTACGCGGACTTCCTGGCCGAGGCGGCCGACCTCCTCGAGGACGGCGACGCCGCCCGCGACGCCGGCGACCGCTACGCGCAGGCCGGGGAGTTGTGGGCGGCGATCGCCGAGGCCGCCGTGGCCGGTCCGATGGCGCCCTACCGGGATCTGGTCGAGCGCCGGCTGGAGCTGCTGCTCGGCGGTGGCCTCGCCGTCTCCACCGAGCTCGCCGCGGTCGCGGAGGAGACGCGGGCGTTCCTGGCCGCCGTCGAGATCGACGAGGCCGACCGCGTCGCCCAGCTGGACGCGATCGCCGAGCTCGCGTCCCGCGTCGTGCCGCTGGAACGGGAGGCGAGCGAGGCGCTGGCCGAGGCGGCCGTCGGTCCACGAACGGCGCGCGCCTGAGCACCCTCGGGCCGGCGCCGAGCCTCCGGTTCGGCGTCAGGCCGGGGCGCCGCTGGGGCCGAAGCGCTCGACCCGGACGTCGGCGGGCGGGAAGCCCAGGTCGATGAGGATGCGGCTGGCCGACTCGGCGAAGGAGGCCGAGCCGCAGACGAAGGCGGTCTGCCCCGGCTCCCAGAGGGGCACGAGCTCGCCCGCGGTCATCCGGCCGGCCGGCCGGATGCCGTTGGCCTCCCGGGTGAGCACGATCAGCGCCCCGGCCTCCCGCAGCTCGTCGGCGTAGGGCAGCTCGGCCATCGTCCGGCTGGAGACGGCGATGCGCAGCAGGCCCTCGCGGCCCAGCGCCTTCGCGTGCCGGAGCATCGCGATGAAGGGGACGACGCCGTACCCGCCGGCCACGAGCAGCGCGGGCGTCTCGCCGTCCCAGACGAACCAGCCGCCGATGGGCCCGCGCACCTCCAGCTCGTCGCCGGGCTCGACGACGTCCGCGAGGAAGGTCGACACCTCGCCGTCGTCCAGCCGCTCGACGAACAGCTCGACCAGCGGGTCGCCGGGGGCCGAGGCCACCGAGTAGGACCGCTGGGCCGTGTAGCCGTCCTCCGCCGTCAGCCGGACGACGTAGTGCTGCCCGGGCAGGTGGTCGATGCGGTCGTGCACGTCGAGGCGCAGTTCCACCGAGCGGGGGATCGGTCTGCGCACACCCGAGACGTCCGCCGTCCGCCAGCCGCCGGCGGGTGCGTCGACGACACCGGCACCCAGGACCTCGGGGTCCGGTGGCTCAGTCACCCTGGTACCGCTGCTGCCGCCAGGGGTCCCCGAGGTCGTGGTAGCCGTTCTGCTCCCAGAAGCCGGGCTGGTCGCGCGCCAGCAGGGTCAGCCTGCTCACCCACTTGGCGCTCTTCCAGAAGTAGAGGTGCGGGACGAGCAGCCGCACGGGACCGCCGTGCTCGATCGGCAGCGGCTTGCCGTCGAACTCCCAGACGACCCAGGCCTTGCCGCCGGTCACGTGCTCCAGGGGCAGGTTCGTCGTGTAGCCGGTCTTGGACGTCGCCATGACGAAGTGCGCCTCCGCCGTGGGACGGGCGGCCTCGAGGAGGGTGTCCACGCTGACCCCGGCGAACTGCGTGTCGAACTTCGACCAGGTGGTCACGCAGTGGATGTCGCCGCGGTACTCCGATCGTGGCAGCCGGTGCGCCTCGTCCCACGTCCACGTGGTGGGCGTCTCGACCCGCCCGTCCACGGTGATGCTCCACGTCTCGGGGGCGATCCGCGGGGTGGGCTCGGCGGTCAGCACGGGCCATCCGGAGCCGACGTCGTACTGCCCGGGAGGCAGACGGGGGTCCCGCTCGCTGCGGCGGCCGAGGAACCCTCGGGTGGGTCGGGTCACGGAACTCGGTCCTCTCTCGCGGTCGCGGCGAGCGCTCCCTGCGGCCGGCGGGCCGGCACCGACGCCGGCCACCGGCGGGCACGGATGGCCGCACGGTCGAGGACCGCGTCGGCGGGGGGTGGGGGTCGCAAGGGGGCGATGCTCCTCGCGCGGAGGGCGGGCCGTCAATCGCCTGACGCGCCGGTGAGCGGCGGCGCCACCGGCGGTGAGGGCACCCTTACATGAGCTGAGTCACCCCGCGTTTACCTCGCCGCAACCCGCACAGGGATCTAGCTTTGTGCCTGTGGTGACGGTGACGGATCAGGCTCAGCGCAGGACTCCGAAGGAAGCGAAGACCAGCTCGGTCTTCAAGAAGGTCGTCATGGCCGTCAGCGGCATCGTCATGCTGCTGTACCTGGTCGCCCACGTCGTCGGCAACCTCAAGGTCTTCGCGGGCCGCGAGTCGTTCAACAGCTACTCGGAGTGGATCCGGACCGTCGGCGAACCTGCCGTCCCCCACCAGACCGTGCTCACGATCGTCCGCATCGTCCTGCTGGTGGCCGTCATCGCCCACTTCTGGGCGGCCGTCTCGCTGTGGCGCCAGGCCAAGCGGGCCCGGCCCCAGGCCTACGTCACCAAGAAGTCCGTCGCCCAGAGCTACGCGTCGCGGACGATGCGCTGGGGCGGCGTGATCGTGCTGCTGTTCATCGTCTGGCACATCCTCGACCTGACCGTCGGGGCGGTGAACCCCGACGGCGGCGACACCACGCCCTACGACCGGCTGGTGGCCAGCTTCTCGAACCCCTTCATCACCGCGTTCTACGTGCTGGCCCTGATCCTGCTCGGCATGCACCTCCGGCACGGGATCTGGAGCGCCACGCAGACGCTCGGTCAGAGCAACCGGCGCCGGGAGCGGACGGTCAACGCGTTCGCCCTGGTCTTCTCCACGGTGCTGATCGCCGGCTTCCTGATCGTGCCCTTCAGCGTCCTCTTCGGGCTCGTGGACTAAGGAGCTCCTTCCGATGCCTCTCGAACTCTTCACCACCGGCGAGCCCATCGCCGACACCAAGGCCCCCACGGACGTCGAGATCGGCGAGCGCTGGAGCACGCGGCGCTTCCGCGGGCGCCTGGTCAACCCGGCCAACCGCCGCAAGATGACGATCATCGTCGTCGGCACGGGTCTGGCGGGCGGCTCGGCGGCCGCGACGCTCGGCGAGGCCGGCTACCGGGTCAAGTCGTTCTGGTACCAGGACAGCCCGCGCCGCGCGCACAGCGTCGCCGCGCAGGGCGGCATCAACGCCGCCAAGAACTACCGCAACGACGGCGACTCGGTGCACCGGCTCTTCTACGACACGATCAAGGGCGGCGACTTCCGCTCGCGCGAGAACAACGTGCACCGTCTCGCCGAGGTCAGCGTCAACATCATCGACCAGTGCGTCGCCCAGGGCGTGCCGTTCGCCCGCGAGTACGGCGGCCTGCTCGACAACCGCTCCTTCGGTGGCACCCAGGTCTCCCGCACCTTCTACGCCCGCGGCCAGACGGGCCAGCAGCTGCTCTACGGCGCCTACCAGGCGCTGGAGCGGCAGATCGCGGCCGGCAACGTCGAGCAGCACGCCCGGACCGAGATGCTGGACCTCATCGTGGTCGACGGACGGGCCCGCGGCATCGTCGCGCGGGACCTGGTCACCGGCGAGATCAGCACCCACTTCGCCGACGCCGTCGTCCTCGCCACCGGCGGGTACGGCAACGTCTTCTACCTGTCCACCAACGCCATGGGCTCCAACGCGACGGCGATCTGGCGGGCGCACAAGCGGGGGGCCTACATGGCCAACCCCTGCTACACCCAGATCCACCCGACCTGCATCCCGGTCAAGGGCGACTACCAGTCCAAGCTCACGCTGATGAGTGAGTCGCTGCGCAACGACGGCCGCGTGTGGGTGCCCAAGGAGCGCGGCGACACCCGCGACCCGCGGGAGATCCCCGAGGACGAGCGCGACTACTACCTCGAGCGGATCTACCCCTCGTTCGGCAACCTGGTCCCCCGCGACATCGCCTCGCGGGCGGCCAAGAACGTCTGCGACGAGGGCCGTGGGGTCGGCCCCGGCGGGCTCGGCGTCTACCTGGACTTCGCCGAGGCCATCGAACGGCTGGGCCGACCCGCGGTGGAGGCCAAGTACGGCAACCTCTTCGACATGTACGCCCAGATCACGGGCGAGGACCCGTACTCGGTGCCGATGCGCATCTACCCCGCCGTGCACTACACGATGGGCGGCCTGTGGGTGGACTACGACCTCCAGTCGACGATCCCCGGCATGTTCGTGATCGGCGAGGCCAACTTCTCCGACCACGGCGCCAACCGGCTGGGTGCCAGCGCGCTGATGCAGGGGCTGGCCGACGGCTACTTCGTCCTGCCGGCCACGATCACCGAGTACCTGGCCGACGCCCCGTTCGAGAAGATCACCGACGAGCACCCGGCCGCCGTCGAGGCGCTGCAGGGCGTCCAGTCGCAGGTGCAGCGGATGCTCAACATCAACGGCACCCGCACACCCGCCTCCTTCCACCGCGAGCTCGGCAAGCTGATGTGGGACCTCTGCGGCATGGAGCGGTCCGAGGAGAGCCTGCGCAAGGCGCTGGACCGGATCCCGGAGATCCGCCAGGAGTTCTGGACCAACCTCAAGGTCACCGGCGACTGGCACTCGTTCAACCAGACGCTGGAGCACGCCGGCCGGGTCGCCGACTTCATCGAGCTCGCCGAGCTCATGTGCGTCGACGCCCTGCACCGCAACGAGAGCTGCGGCGGGCACTTCCGCGCCGAGAGCCAGACCCCCGAGGGCGAGGCGCTGCGCGACGACGAGAACTTCGCCTACGTGGCGGCCTGGGAGTGGACGCCGGAGAACGAGCCCCCCGTGCTGCACAAGGAAGCCCTCGAGTACGAGTACGTCCACCTCGCCCAGCGGAGCTACAAGTGACCATCACCGAGGGCGGCCCCCACTCGTCCGTCGACGGCAAGACCCAGAAGCGCGGCATGAACCTCACCCTGCGCATCTGGCGTCAGAAGGACCCGACGGTCAAGGGGAAGATGGTGACCTACAAGGTCACCGACATCTCCCCGGACATGTCGTTCCTGGAGATGCTGGACGTCCTCAACGAGCAGCTGATCCTGCAGGGCGACGACCCGGTCGCCTTCGACCACGACTGCCGCGAGGGCATCTGCGGCATGTGCGGCCTGATGATCAACGGCGAGGCGCACGGCCCGCAGCAGACGACGACGTGCCAGCTGCACATGCGGTCGTTCAAGGACGGCGACAAGATCGACATCGAGCCGTGGCGGGCCAGCCCGTTCCCGGTGATCAAGGACCTCGCCGTCGACCGACGCGCGTTCGACCGGATCATCCAGGCCGGCGGCTACATCTCCGTCCCGACGGGGACGGCGCCCGAGGCGCACTCCACGCCGGTACCGAAGAAGGACTCCGACGCCGCGTTCGACGCCGCGACGTGCATCGGCTGCGGCGCCTGCGTCGCGGCCTGCCCGAACGCGTCATCGATGCTGTTCACCGCCGCGAAGGTCACTCACCTCGGCCTGCTCCCCCAGGGGCAGCCGGAGCGCAACGACCGGGTGGTCAACATGGTGGCGCAGCAGGACCGGGAGGGCTTCGGCGGCTGCACCAACATCGGCGAGTGCTCGCACGCGTGCCCGAAGGGCATCTCCATGGAGACGATCTCGCGGCTCAACCACGACCTGCTGGGCGCCCTCCGCGCCGGGGCGCGGCCCAAGAGCTGAAGGAGGACCCGGCCTCCTCACCGCTGGCACGCTGGGGGCGAGCCTCGGACAGGGGCCGGGGTGGCGCACGGTCGGTTTGATATGCAAACCTGAGGCCGTGCAGCCGTTTCCGCTCGAGGAACTCCCGGGTCGCCCGTGCCCCATCGCGGCCTCCCTGGAACTGGTCGGCGAGCGCTGGGCCCTGCTCGTGGTCCGCGAGGTCTCGCTCGGCAACCACCGGTTCAGCGAGATCGCGAAGGGCACCGGAGCCCCGCGTGACCGACTGTCCGCGCGGCTGACCGCCCTCGTCGCGGCCGGGGTCCTCGAGAAGCGGCAGTACAGCACCGCTCCCCCGCGCTCCGGCTACCACCTGACAGCGGCCGGCCGCGGTCTGCTGCCGGTGCTCCAGGCGCTGCTCCAGTGGGGCAACCGCTGGGTGACCGACGAGCCTCCCGTCGTCCTGCACCACTCCGCCGGCCACGACGGCGACCACGAGGTGCACGGCGAGTGGACCTGCCGCACCTGCGGGGAGCCGGTGAACTCCTCCCGCGTCGAGCGGGTGCTCACCGCGGCCGGGCGCGCGCTCTCCGGACTGCCCGCCCAGGAGGACGACAGTGACCGCTGAGCCCGCGGCCGCCCCCGAGAGCTGGGGCGAGGCCAGCTCCAGGACGGTCAGCTGGCACGACCCGCTGATCACCGCCGCAGGCGCGATGGAGCGCTCGGGCCTGGAGACGATGGAGGCGATCCGGGACGGCGTCCTGCCACCCCCGCCCATCGCGATGCTCATGCAGTTCGACATCCGGGGGCTCGAGGAGGGCCGGGTGGAGTTCGGCTGCACCCTCGACGAGTCGGTCTACAACCCGATCGGCGTCGTCCACGGCGGGCTGGTGTGCACCCTGCTGGACACCGTCGCGGGCTGCGCCGTCCACACGACGCTGCCCCAGGGCTTCGCGTACACGTCGATCGAGCTGAAGGTGAACTACCTCCGGGCGGTGCACGCCGGCAGCGGACCGCTGACGGCGATCGGACGCGTGGTGAAGCCGGGCCGCCGGGTGGCCTTCGCCGAGGGCGAGGTGCTGGACGCGAAGGGGCGGAGCGTGGCGACGGCGTCGAGCTCGCTGCTGGTCTTCCCGATCCCCGCCGCCTGAGGTCAGGCGGGCAGCTCCGCGGTCGGCACCGGGCAGGCCAGCGGCCGCTCCTGGAGCCAGGTCCACAGCTGGTCCGGCGGCAGGGGCCGGCTGAGGTGGTAGCCCTGGACGACGTCGCAGCCCAGGGTCGCCAGCGCGTCGACGGTGGCCTGGTCCTCGGCGCCCTCGGCGACCAGGACGAGGTCGAGTGCGTGCGCCAGCTGCAGGGTCGACGTCACGATCGAGGCCGCCCGTGAGCTGCCGGTCATGGCGCCGATGAACACGCGGTCGAGCTTGAGCTCGGTGACCGGCAGGGCGGCCAGGTAGGCGAGGCTGGAGTAGCCGGTGCCGTAGTCGTCGATGGAGACACCCACCCCGGCGTCGCGCAGCCGCGACAGCACGCGGACCGCCCGCTCCCGGTCCTCCATGAGGATGCTCTCGGTCACCTCGAGCACCAGCACCGACGCGGGCAGGTCGTAGCGCCGCAGCAGGGCGGCGACCTCGTCGGGGAACTCCTCGTCCACGAGGTTGGACGGGCTGACGTTGACCGAGACGGTGAGCAGGCTGCCGGCGTCGGCCCACCGCCGGCACTGGGCCAGCGCCATGTCGACGACGGTCGAGGTCAGCCGGCTCATCAGCCCGGCGGACTCCGCCAGGTCGATGAACGCGTCGGGGAACAGCAGGCCGCGCGCAGGGTGCTGCCATCGCACCAGGGCCTCGACGCCCTCCACCTCACCCGTCGCCAGGGCGATCTTCGGCTGGTAGTGCAGGACGAGCTCGCCGGCGGCGATCCCGCTGCGCAGCTGCTCGACCGCCTCGATCCGGTGGCGGCCGTGCCCGTCGCGCTCGTCGTCGTAGACGGCCACGCCGGTGCGCGCCGCCTTCGCCGAGTACATGGCGAGGTCGGCCAGCTGCAGCAGCTCCTCCGCGGAGGCGGAGTGCTCGGGGCCACGGGCCACCCCGACGCTCGCGTCGATGGTCAGGCCCATGCCGCCGATGCGGAACGGCTGCTGCAGCTGGATCCGCAACCGCCCGGCCAGCGCCAGCGCGCCGGTGTCGTCCAGGTCGCGGGCGAGGACGACGAACTCGTCGCCGCCGAGGCGCGCGAGCAGGTCGTCGGCGCGGAGCTCCCGGCCCAGGCGCGGGCCGACCTGCCGGAGCAGGGCGTCACCGACAGCGTGGCCGAGGGAGTCGTTGATCTCCTTGAAGCGGTCGAGGTCCAGCACCAGGACGGCGACGTCCCCGCCGCCGGCGAGGCGGACGTCGGCCAGTTCCAGCGCCTCGAACACCGACCGGCGGTTCGGCAGGCCGGTGAGCTCGTCGGTGCGCGCCTGCCGCCGGCTGTCGGCGAGCGCCCGCACGTCCCGGAAGGTCAGGCCGGTGCGGGTCAGCGCGGCCAGCACGGCGCACAGGGCCAGTCCACCGGCGACGGGGTCGCCGCCGGACAGGTAGCCGGAGAAGAGCAGCCCCACCGCGGCGAGCGCGCACACCGCCGGGACGAGGAGGACGACGTGTCCCTCTGCTCGCACCGCGGTCCCGCCCCGCGTGGGGTGGCAGGCGGCGAGGCCCAGGCAGATGAACGCGACACCCCACGCCATGTCGAGCGGACCGCCCACCGTGTACGTGCCGTGGACGACCTGGAAGGCGTAGACGGTGTCGGTGACGACGAACAGCGCGATACCGCCGGTCAGCCACCACCAGCCGGCGCCCGCACCCCGGCCGATGACGACGAGCGCGCCGGCCAGCAGGCCGAGCAGGAAGAGGTCGGCGGCCGGATAGGCGACGCTGGTGACGACGACCGCGACACTGCCTTCGGCGGTGCGGAGCAGGGCACCGAGAGCGAGTGCCGCCGCGAACGCCGCGGCGGTCAGTCCGGTGACGATGCAGTCGAGCCACAGGGCGAGCGTGAGCCGCCGCACCCGCGTGCGCGCCATGAGGAACAGGGCAGCGAAGGCGAGCGGGTAGAAGCCCATGTAGCCGAGGTCGGACCACGACGGGCGGGGCGCGACGGGCAGGAAGCGGTAGTACGCCTCGTAGGCCACCGCACCGGCGAGATAGGAGGAGACGGCGGCTGCGAAGCACCACCACGCGCCCCGGTCCTCGGTCGCGCCCGCGCCGCGCACGACGAACATCAGGGCGACGCCGACGAGGAACACGAGCTTCCCCTGGGCGGCGAGCAGGGCGCCGACGCCGGTCGCCCCCAGCGCGCCGGCCAGCAGGGCGACGGCCCACGTGCCGCCGAAGACGACGGCGAGGATCCGCACCGTGCGCAGCCTGCGGTCGACTGCACGCCCCCGGGCCCGGAGGCCCGCGGCGCTCGCCGGCAATATCTGCATGAGCGCTCATCGGCTGCAGCCGTCCGCGCCTGCAGCATTCCGGCCCGGAATCGTCCCGACCGCCTCCCTTCGGGTGAGCCCTCACTGTCGCCCGTCGTCGACTGTTCGGCGGCCGCGGCGCGGAGCGGGGGGAAGGCTGACGGGGGGTCACCTCCGCCCCTCGGCGACCTACGGCCGGCGCTCGCCCCAGGACGACTCCGACCCCGTTCGCACGACCTCGGCACACGCATTCCTCAAGTTCCGAGGCGGACGCGTCGAGAACAGGCTCGTGGCACACGAGTCGGGAGGCGATGGCGCAGCGGTGTCCCAGGATCCCGGGAGGGAGCGCCGGAGGGGCGCACCGCTCTCCCGGTCCAGGCAGGCCGTGTGCATCACCGGGCTGATCGCCGGGCTGCTGGCGATCGCGGCGATCCTCGGCCCCCTCCACGCGGAACGCACCGCGTACCTGCCGGACGTGCACCTGCCCTGGTGGGCGGTCGCGCTCGCGTTCGCGGCCACCGACGTGTTCGTGCTCAACGTGCAGGCGCGACGGGAGACCCAGACCGTCTCGCTGAGCGAGATCCCCGTCGTCCTGGGCCTCTTCTTCGCCGCGCCGGGGGCACTGCTGGCCGGCCGGTTGATCGGCTGCGCCGCCGCCATGATCGTCTACCGACGGTCTCCTCCCTTGAAGATCGCCTTCAATCTCTCGCTGGTCCTGGCGGAGACGACCGTGACGATCAGCGTGTTCCTGGCACTGGCTCCCGCAGAGCCCGGCGTCGGACCCGTCTCGTGGGGTGCGGCCTACGCGGCCGCGTTCATCGCCGACCTGATGGGCGCCGTCGCGATCTCGTGCGTCATCGCGGTTCGCGACGGCGGGGTGAATGTCCGGTCGCTGCTCTCGGGTGCCGGGTCGCTGAAGGTTCCCGCCCTCGCCGTGACCGTCGGCCTGGTCAGCGTCATCGGCCTGTCCGCGGCCCCCGTCAGCGCGTGGCTGCTCCTCGCGTTCGGGGTTCTCATGCTGCTGGCCTTCCGGAGTTACGCCTCCCTGACCGAACGCCACATGGATCTCGAGCGCCTCTACCGGTTCAGCCAGGCGGTCGCCGGCTCCTCGGAACTCGACGAGGTCATGCGCAACGTGCTCGAGGAGGCGAGGGAACTGCTCCGTTCGGAGCGCGCGACCGCTGCCTTCACCGGCCCCGACGGGCAGCTGCTGGCCCGCGTCCGCCTCGATGCCGCAGGGCACCTGTCGCGGTCGGAGGAGCCGGCCGGGAGCGAGGACGCGTGGCTGCTCCGGCAGGTGATCGACGGCGGTCGGCCGATCGTCCTGCCCCGGTCCACGCGCGTGCCCGAGGCCCGGCGGTGGCTGCAGACCTACGGCATGCGCGACGCCATCGTGGTGCCGCTCACCGGAGCCTCCGGGATCGTCGGAGCCCTGGTGGTGGCCGATCGGCTCGGCGACGTGCGCACGTTCGAGGAGGACGACGCACTGCTGCTCGAGACGGTGGCCAGCCACGCAGCCGTCGCCCTGCGCAACGGCGAACTCATCGGGCAGCTCCGGCACGACTCCTTGCACGACGCCCTCACCGGCCTGCCGAACCGAGCCGACGTCCACCGACGTCTCGTGACGTCGCTCGCCCCGGCGTCGGACGGACCGGTGGACTCCCTCGCCGTCGTGGTGCTGGATCTCGACGAGTTCAAGCAGGTCAACGAGACCCTCGGCCACCGACAGGGTGACGAGCTGCTGCGCGAGGTGGCTCTCCGCCTCGAACGGGTCGTCGGGGCCGCCGGAACGGTGGCCCGGCTCGGCGCCGACGAGTTCGCGGTGGTCCTCCCGGCGGCCAAGGACCCCGAGCACGTGGTGCACCTCGCCCGGCGTGCCCTCCGGGCGCTCGAGCGGCCCGTGCAACTCGACGGGATGCCGGTAGGGATCGGGGCGTCCGCCGGGATCGCACTGGCCCCGCAGCACGCGACCGACGCCGACTCGCTGCTGAAGTGCGCCGACATGGCGATGCAGGACGCGAAGAGCTCGACGAGTCGGGTCCGCATCTACACCCCCGACCTCGAGAACGACAGTCCGCGGCGGCTGACGCTGGTGTCCGACCTGCGTTCGGCCGTCCACGACGGCCGGATCGAGGTGTACGTCCAGCCGCAGGCCGCACTGGCGGACGGGCGGGTCACCGGGGTCGAGGCCCTGGTCAGGTGGCACCACGCGTCGCTGGGCTGGATCCCGCCCGACGAGTTCATCCCCGTCGCCGAGCGCAACGGGCTCATCGGTCCGCTCACGACACGGGTGCTGGACGCGAGCCTCGCCGCCTGCTCACTCTGGATGGACGCCGGCCACGAACTGGGCGTCGCGGTGAATCTCTCCACCCGCAGCCTGCTCGAGGACGACCTCGTCCGGCAGGTCGGCCTCCTGCTGGCCACCCACGAGGTGCCGGCCGACCGGCTGACGCTCGAGATCACCGAGGGTTCGGTGATGGTGGACCCGGCGCGAGCGGTGGCGGTCCTGAAGGACCTCCGGGGACTCGGCGTCCGACTGTCGGTGGACGACTTCGGCACCGGCTACTCCTCGCTGGCCTACCTGCAGCGCCTGCCGGTGCAGGAGGTCAAGATCGACCGCAGCTTCGTGTCGGACCTCGGCTCGGCGCCGGAGAACGCGGCGATCGTCCGCGCGATCATCGACCTCGGCCGCCACCTCGACCTGGAGGTGGTCGCCGAGGGCGTCGAGGACGCGGCGACCTGGGACCTGCTGGCCGTCCTCGGGTGCGATCTCGTCCAGGGCTGGCATCTCGCCCGCGCGATGCCGATCGACGACCTTCTCCCCTGGTTGGTTGCGCGGCGGCCCGGCTCCACGACGGGCGCAACGGTCAGCTGAGGTCTCCGGTCCGTCGATGGCGGTCCGAGGGCCGTGACGAGCCGGATGCCACACTGCCGCGCGTGACAGCGACGCCGTCGACATCGCCCACGAGGGGGCTGGGCGGGGTCGCGCGTCCGGTGACCCACCTCGCCGGGGCCGGTGCGCTGGGCATCCTCGCGGCGGTCATGGGCGTCCCGGTGGCGCTCGCCGGCCTGTTCGGCGGCGTCCTGGCCCTGCTCGTGGGGCTCGCCCTCGTCAGCGCCGTCGTCTCCCTCCTCGGCGTCGGGCTCGACACCGCCGCCGGTCCCGACCGGGACGGCTCGGTCGCCCGCGGCATCACCCTCGGGGTGCTGGGGACGGCAACCGTCGCCGTCCTCGGCCTGATCGCGCTCCGCCTGGACGTCGGCGACGGGCTGCCGGTCCCACTGCGGTACGCGGCTGCCGCGCTGCCCTTCATGGCGATCGCGGGCCTCCAGTGGCGGGGGTGGCTGCGCATCGGCACGGCCGTGGTCCTGGCCGGCACGGCCGCGGTGCTGGGCGTGCCCCGCGGACTGGAGGCGGCGCAGGAGAACCGCGCGTCCCTGATCGCCACCGAGGTGGGGACGACGGCCCGGCCGTGGGTGACGCAGGTCGACGGGCTGCACGCGCTGCCGCCGCAGACCACCGGGAGCGGCTACCTCTGGACGGTCTACGTCGACGGGGACGAGACGCCGGTCGTGCACCTGCTGCGGATGCCGGAGGAGGGTGTGGTGCTCGGCGGCGGCCCCTGCACCGCCGCCTTCTACACGCCGGAGGGCGACTTCACCCTCGACGCCTGCACGACGGCGGACGGCGGGACGTGGCTGCGGTCGGCAGCGGGGTACTGGCAGCAGCTGGTCCGCCGCGTGGACGGGACGTGGCTCGGGGCGACGGCCCGGCCCGGGGTGCCGCAGGACCTCCTCGACCAGGCGCTCGCGCACGCCCGGCCGATGACCGAGGACGAGTACGACGACTGGTTGGACGAGATCCTCCCGTCCCCGGCGGGGTACTGAGCCGTGGCGACCGGACGGTCCGGTGCTGGTGGCCTCCGTGCCCGACGAGGGCACGAAGGCGGCCCTGCTGGCCACGGAGCCGGACGCGTACTTCACCACCTCGCACGTCGACGGCTGGGGCGGCCGTGCGCGTCCGGCTCGAGCGCCTCGACGAGACCTCGTTGCGCGAGCCGGCCGCCGACGCGTGGGCGGCCCGGGCATCGCGGCGACTGGTCGCCGGGAACCCTCTGGCCTCCGGCTGAGCCACGTCCTACGGTCGCCCCGTGGCGAGCTGGGACGACGTGGCGCGGATCTGCCTCGCGCTGCCCGAGACCAGCGAGGCGACGTCCTACGGCTCGCGGGCCTGGCAGGTGCGGAACAAGACCTTCGTCTGGGAGCGACCGCTGAGGAAGAAGGACGTCGCCGAACTGGGCGACTCCGCGCCCGGCGGACCGGTGCTCGGCGCCTACGTCCCGGACGAGGGCGCCAAGAACGCGCTGATCGCCGAGGAGCCGGACGTCTACTTCACGACGTCCCACTTCGCCGGCTTCGCGGCGGTGCTCTGCCGGCTCGAGGAACTGGACACGTCCTCGCTGACCGAGCTGGCCGGTGAGGCGTGGGCCTGCCGGGCGCCGAAGCGGCTCGCGGCGCAGCACGCGCAGGACCCCTAGGCCGACGGCACGATCCGCTGGACGACGTCGTCCGGCATCAGCCCGGCCTTGCCGAAGCGACGGGCGGCCTCGAGGAACTGCGGCGCGGTGCCGGCGAGGTCGGCGAGCATCTCCCGGGCGGCGTCCTCCCGGCCGGCCAACGCCGCGACGACCGCCCGCCACATCAGCTGGTCCGGTTCGGTGGCCGCGTCCATCGGCCGCAGCAGCTCGAGCTCGCGGTCGGCGGTGACGGGGTCGCCGTCGATCGCCTGCTGGAACGCACGCACCACGTCCTGGTACCGGGCGCGGGTGACGAGCAGCTCGGCGAGGGCGGCGACCGGGTCGGCGGAGTCGTCGACCCGCAGGTCCACGGCCATGTCGTGCCAGGGCCGGCCGGTGGTGGACGGCCGGATCACCATGATCGCCGCGGAGCGGCGTCCCCGGAAGTCGCCGCCGGCCTCCTCGGCCGCCTGCAGGGCGTTGAGGAGCCGCTGGGCCAGCGGGCCGCCCGAGGCCTCGTAGCGCTCGACCATCGCCTCCCAGACCCAAGGCGACGCGGCCATGTTGGCCAGCGACACGCAGGTCTCCCCGATGAGGTGCCCGGCGGCCTCCACGCAGGAGGACCCGGTGTACGCGGCGAGGTCGCCGTTCACCCCGAGGACGGCGACCTGGCGGCGCTCCGGCTGGGGGTCGACGCTGCTCAGCGCCGTCAGGACCTCCTGGGCGGTGAACCCGCCCTGCAGGAGGTCGAGGCCGACCGAGCCGTACATGGGCTCGGCCATCGACTGGGTGGCGATGACGCCGTGGCCGGGCAGGGCGAAGGGCACGCTGCTGCCGACGGCGAAGGCCTGCGACTGGGTGGCGACGCCCATCTCCCCGGTGGCGGCGTCACGGGCGACGATCGAGTAGGTCACCGGTCAGTCGTCGTCCTCGCTGCCCTCGTCCTCCTCGACGTCGTTCCCGCTGTCCTCCTCGACGGTGTCCTCCGCCGTGTCGGAGCCGCAGGCGGACAGGGTGGCCGTCCCACCGGAGAACAGAGCTGTGACGGTGAACAGGGTCGCGACGGATCGTCTGATGCGCATCCGTCGACCGTAAGGGCGCGGACGGGGACCCGCCGTCCGGAGCCGGGCCGTCGCTAGGCCGGGACGCCGTCCATCGCCTCGGCGGTGATCGTGACCGACCGCAGCCGGGCCTCGGTGGTCGGTGCCTGGTGGGCGACGATGAGCTCGTCGGCGTCGGCCATCTTCCGGAAGCCGTCGAGGAACGCGCTGATCTCGGCGTGGGTGCCGACGGCGGTGTGGGTCAGCATCTGCCCGACGTGCTGCCCCGCGCCCTGCGCGAGCAGCTCGTCGGCCTGGTCGTCGGTCAGCTTCTGACCGCGGCCGAAGAGCCCGATCGCGAGGTTGCGCCGGACGGCGGCGAGGTTGTCCTGCGCCCCTTCCACGGTGTCGGCGGCGACCACGTTCACGCCGGCGATGACATAGGGCTCGTCCAGCTGGGCGGAGGGCTTGAACTCGCGGCGGTAGGCCGCGACGGCAGGCTCGAGGAGCTGCGGCGCGAAGTGCGACGCGAACGCGTAGGGCAGGCCGAGCGCGGCCGCGAGGGTGGCACCGAACATCGACGACCCGAGGATGTAGAGCGGGACGTCCGAGCCCTTGCCCGGGATGGCGTCGACGCCGGGCACCCGGGTCTCCCCGGCGAGGTAGGCCTGCAGCTCCAGCACGTCCTGCGGGAAGCGGTCGGCGGAGTTCGGGTTCCGGCGGAGCGCGTACATCGTGTTCTGGTCGGAGCCGGGGGCGCGGCCGAGGCCGAGGTCGATCCGCCCGGGGTACATCGCCTCGAGGGTGCCGAACTGCTCCGCGATGGTCAGCGGCGAGTGGTTGGGCAGCATGACCCCGCCGGCCCCGAGCCGGATGCTCGTCGTCCGGGCGCCCACGTGGGCGATGAGGACGCTCGTCGCCGAGGACGCGATCGAGGGCATGTTGTGGTGCTCGGCGTACCAGACCCGCTGGTACCCGTGCTCCTCCGCGCGCTGGGCGAGGGCGACGCTGGCGGCGATGCTGCTGGCGGCGGTCTCGCCGCGGGCGATGGGAGCCAGGTCGAGGATGGACAGCGGGATGCGCATGGAGAGGTGCCCTTCGGGTCGGTTGCCCGTGCAACGCCGGGGTGCCCGGCGCCCTTCCCCGCACCCGGTCACACAGCGTTCCCCCGGCGTCCACGGGCGGGTGACGCGTCGCCCCGGCCGGGTGAACGTCCGGTCCGGTGGTCACGCCGGGTGACGGGGATGGGTCAGGATCGCCGACGTGCCGGGGGGACGACGATGGACGCAGCGGGGGCCGAGCCGCCCCGACGGCCCGTGACGGGCCGCTCCACCGGACGGAAGGTCCTCCAGTCGATCGGCGTCGTGGCCGCCTGGGCCGCGGTCGTGGGACTGGGCACGTTCGGGACCTTCAGCGACCCGGCCACGCCCCTCAGCGGTATCCGCGAGGACCCTCCGCCGCACCGGCTGGTCGTGCCTGACGGCGACGGCGGCCTGCCCGGGTACGGGTAGGCCGCACCCGCGCGCGAAGCCCTGTCCCCCCGACCGTCCGCGGGTGTACAACCTGCGTCGTCATGGGGGAAGACTGCCCCCGTCGAGGCGGTCTCGGAGGGGACAGACGACCGTGAAGCAGACCTACCGTGTGATCGCCGGGCTCATCGCGCTCGGTGTGCTGGTGCAGGCGGCCGCGATCGCCTTCGGGTGGTTCGACGCCATCCACGACCTGGACAGCGGCCTGGTGATCGACGAGAACTACGAGGGCAACGCCGGCCACGTGATCCACGGCATGAACGGCTTGATCGTGATGCCGGTGCTCGGCCTGCTCCTGCTGATCGTGTCCGCCTTCGCCCGCAGGGAGGTCCCGGGCGCGGTCCAGTGGGCGGGCATCGTCTTCGGCCTGATCGTCCTGCAGGTGGCGCTGGCCTTCGTGTCCTTCAGCGCGCCGGTCGTCGGCACCCTGCACGGCATCAACGCGCTCCTCATCATCGGCGCCGCCGGTCGCGCGGCCGCCCTGACCCGCACGACGCAGGCCGCCCGTCGGTCGAGCGAGGGTGGCTACGACGTCCCGGCCCAGAGCACCGGCTCCGCCGCGCCGCAGTCGACGCGCACTGTCTGAGCGGCCGCGCCGCCGCTGGTGGCTGGTCGTCCCGCTCGTCCTGCTGCTCGCCGTCCTCGGCGCGCTCGGCTGGATGTGGTGGTCGAGCCTGGTCCCCTCGACGTACAACGTCATGGAGATGGGCACCACCGACTTCGGCGGTGGGCCCGCGCACGAGCACGGCACGGGCAGCGAGCGCAGCGTCGCCGAGCTGACCGGCCCGGCCTCGGGCGAGCCGGACGTCGCCGTCGAGCTCGCGGCCACCCGGGGACGGTTCGCGCTCGCCAGCGGTGAGCAGGTCGACGGCTACACCCTCAACGGCACCTCCCCCGGCCCGGCGATCGAGGCGCGCCAGGGTGACCTCGTCGAGGTGACGCTGACCAACGTCGACGTGCCCGACGGTGTGACGCTGCACTGGCACGGGGTCGACGTCCCGAACGCCGAGGACGGCGTGGCCGGCGTCACCCAGGACGCCGTGCCGCCGGGCGGGGAGCACGTCTACCGGTTCGTCGCGGAGGACGCCGGCACGTACTGGTACCACTCGCACCAGGTCTCGCACGCGCAGGTCCGTGGTGGGCTGTTCGGCACCCTCGTCGTCCGGCCGCCCGGGGAGCGCGCGGAGCAGGACGTCGTCGCGACGGTGCACACCTACTCAGGACGACGCACCATCAACGGCCGCACCGGGGACTCCGCCGTGGTCACCGAGCCGGGCCGCCCGGTGCGCGTGCGGCTGGTCAACACCGACAACGGGCCGCTGCGGGCATGGGTGAGCGGCGCCAGCTTCCGGGTGGTCGCGGTCGACGGCACCGACGTGCACGGGCCGACCGAGGTGACCGACGAACGTCTCCTGGTCACCGCGGGAGGGCGGGTCGACGTCCTCCTCGAGGCGCCCGCGCGCATCGACACCAGCGGCGGGGCCGCACTCGTCGTGGGTCCGCGGGGCACCCGGGTGGCGGCGGCACCGGAGCCCGCCGAGCCGGTCGACCTGCTGACGTACGGCACGCCGGCGGAGCTGTCGTTCGACCCTGACGACGCGGACCGGCACTTCACCTACGAGGTCGGCAGGCGGATCGGCTTCCTCGACGGGAAGCCCGGCTTCTGGTGGACGGTCAACGGCCGGCTCTTCCCCGACGTCCCGATGTTCCACGTCCAGGAGGGGGACGTCGTCCGGATGACGATCCGCAACGACAGCGGCGACGTGCATCCGATGCACCTGCACGGGCACCACGCCGTCGTCCTGTCGCGGGACGGGGTCGAGGCCACCGGCAGCCCCTGGGTGGTGGATTCGCTCAACGTCGAGGACGGCGCGACGTACGAGATCGCCTTCGTCGCTGACAACCCCGGTATCTGGATGGACCACTGCCACAACCTCGACCACGCCCGCGACGGACTGGTCGCGCACCTCGCCTACGCCGGTGTCGCCGAGCCGTTCGCGGTGGGCGGCGACGCCGGGAACGCCCCGGAGTAGGCCGCTCGTCGCCACGGGCCCTCAACCGTCACCCATAGTCACGACAGCCTCATCCCCGCCCGGTGCCGCAGCGCGCTGAGCTGCGCCGTCACTCCTACGGGTGGAGCGGGCTGCGCTCCACCCCCATTGCCGATTACCGTGCGTGATGGCCGCGCCTGCGGTCTGACCACGGGGGGAAACATCGTGAGCACGTTCTTCAGGCTCGGGCGCGCGTCCGGCCGCACTCTGACCGACCAGCGACCCGCGGGGCGCTTCAGCCGGGCCGCCCGGTCCGCCACCGCCGTCGCCGTCCTCACCGTTCTCGGCGTCGGAGCCGGTGTCGGCCTGGCCGCACCCGCCTCGGCTGCGATCGGCTGCACCGTCAACGTCGTCGCGCACCCGGACGACGACCTCTTCTTCCAGAACCCGGCGGTGCGCAACGACATCGTCGCGCGCAAGTGCGTGAGCACCGTCTACGTCACCTCCGGCGACGCCGGCTCCGGCACCACCTACTCCCAGAACCGGGAGAAGGGCGTGCAGGCGGCCTACGCGAAGATGGCGGGCGTCTCGAACAAGTGGCTGACCCTGCGCCTGCCCACCGGCGGCCAGACCGTCACCTCGAGCGTGCTGATCTCGGCGCCGTGGGTGAGTTTGACCTTCCTGCGGCTGCCGGACGGCAACCTGGACGGCAGCGGCACCAGCGCCTCGCAGTTCACCAGCCTCCAGCAGCTCTACCTGGGCCAGATCCCGTCGCTGAAGACCGTGGACTCACCCATCCAGACGTACACGTCGGCGAGCCTGATCAAGACCCTCGGCCAGGTCTTCACGACCCTGAACGCCACGACGGTCCGCACGCTCGACCACCTCGGCGACTTCGACGAGGGCGACCACAGCGACCACTACACCGTCGCGCGCTTCGCATCGATCGCCCGTGCCCAGTACAAGCCGTCGGCGTCCTTCGTGGGTTACCTCGGCTACCCCGGCACCTCGCTCAGCGCCAACGTCACCGGCAAGGACCTGACCGCCAAGCAGGCGGCCCTCATGGCCTACGCGCCCTACGACTCGTCCATGTGCCAGACCCTGGCAGCCTGTGACGCGCGGGGCGACAGCCAGTGGCTGTCCCGGATGCACCTCGCCACCGAACTGCACGCCGTCCGGCCGATCACGCCCGGCAACGTCGCGCCGGCTGCGACCGTCACCTACTCGTCGCAGGACTGGGTCAACGGTCAGCAGGCCAAGAAGGCCATCGACGGCGTCATCGACGGGTTCCCCGGCGACTCGACCGCCGAGTGGGCGACCCAGGGCGGCGGAGCCGGCAGCTGGCTGCAGCTCAACTGGCTGGAGCCGATCCAGATGGACACCGTCGTGCTGTACGACCGCCCGAACCCCAGCGACTGGGTGACCGGCGGGAAGCTCACGTTCTCCGACGGATCGACCGTGGCCGTGCCCGCACTCGACAACGCCGGCGGCCCGACGACCGTCACGTTCCCGGCCCGGAAGACGACGAGCCTGCGCATGGCGATCACCAGCGTGGGCCCCGGCACCGGCAACGTGGGGCTCGCGGAGCTCCAGGCGTGGACCGCGGGGTCGACCCCGACCTACCCGGCGCCGGCACCCGCTCCCGTGACGCCGCCTCCGGCGCCGACGTGCGGGACGCCGACGGCCCCGACCACCGCGACGGCGCCGACCCCCACCACGATGCCGGCCGTCACGGCCGACCTCGCGGCGGCTGCCTCGGTCACGGCTTCCTCGGAGAACGCAGCCGGCGGCCAGACCGCGGGCAAGGCCGTCGACGGCACCGTCGACGGGTACCCCGGCGACTGGACCGCGGAGTGGGCGACCCAGGGCTGCGCGGCCGGCACCTGGCTGCAGCTGACCTGGCCGACCGCGGTGACGCTGGACCGGATCGTGCTGCACGACCGGCCGAACGCCAACGACCAGATCACCGGGGGCACGCTCACCTTCGCCGACGGGTCCACCGTCGCGGTGCCTGCGCTGGCGAACGACGGCTCGGCCACCACGGTGAGCTTCCCCGCCCGCTCGACCACGAGCGTCCGTCTCACGATCACCGCCGTCAGCGCGACGACGGGCAACGTGGGGCTGGCGGAGATCCAGGCGTGGACCGCCGTCCCGGCGGCACCGGCTGCTCCGGCCGCCCCGGCCGTTCCCGCGGCTCCCGCGGCTCCGGCCGTTCCCCCGGCTCCGGCCGCTCCGGCCCCTCCGGCGGCTCCGCCTGCTCCGCCGGTCGACCTGGCGGCCACGGCGACCCTGACCGGTGGCCTGGGTTCGCAGTCGAACGGCGTGGGTTCCTGGATCCAGCTGAACTGGGGCCAGGCCGTCACGGCGGGCCGGCTCGTCGTCACCAATCCCACGGGCAACCTGGGGGTGACCGGCGCGACGCTGACCTTCGCCGACGGGTCGACGGTGACCCTCCCGGCCACCGCGGTCAGCGGGAAGACGCTGACCCTGGCATTCCCGGCGCGGGCGACCACGTCGCTCCGCATCACCGTCACCTCGGTGCAGGGCACGCTGGCCAACGCGACCAAGGCCGCCCTGCAGGTCTTCGCCTCGTGAGCCGTGCCGGCCTCAGCCGGTGATCCACGCCTCGGCCCGCCCGCGCACCCCGCGCGGGCGGGCCGGGGTCGTGGAGGGAGGGCTCAGCGACTCTGCAGCGCGTCCAGGGCGACGGCCATGCAGGCCGCGACCCGGAAGTCCAGGCGCGGGTCCGGCACGGTGACGTCGTAGCGGTCGCGGATGGCCTTCTTCCGTTCGCTGACCATCACGGTCTGCCCGGTGGCGGTGTCGACGAAGTCGAAGTGGAAGACGAAAGGCACCCAGATGTCCCCGATGTAGGGGATGAAGTCCCAGAGCCGGCGGAGGATGGCGATGAACAGCCGGCGCTCCTGACCGACGGCCTGGATCCCCGGCGCAGACAGGTTCCAGGTGGAGCGCAGCAGGCTCGCCCCGAACTGCTTGCTGAACCAGCCGAGCGGCCGCCCGTACTCGTCGAAGACGTCGTGCTCGGCGTGCACGTCGAGTCGCTGCCGCGCCTTGAAGGAGAACACCGGGCGGCTCTTGGACTCGTCCGTGAAGAAGATGACCTCCTCCTTGAGCTTCATCCGCTTCTGCTCGGCGAACGCCATCAGCGCGCCCTCGGAGCCGTCCGGATTGGCCGCCCGGATCTCGTACCGGTTCACCATCACGGTGATCCGCTGCTTGATGAAGAACCGCGGCACGACCATGGGGGCCGGCTGCTGCTCGTGGGAAGGCTCGTTGGAGGGCATCGTCACGGCGGGCTCCCGAACTTCCGAGGACACGTGGAGGAGCCTCCATCCTGGCGCATTCCCGACGGGTGCGGACCGGGTGCGGGCGCGGTCACGCGCGGATCGCGTCCAGCAGCTGCAGCAGCTCGTGGGCGGCGAGCTCGATCTCCTTGTGACCCCAGTGGGCCGCCCGGTAGTGGCAGGCGATCAGCCCCATGCGGTGCACCCGGCGGAAGTCGCCGTAGACGAAGCCCTACCGGGCCTTGGTGTCCTCGGTGGCGCCCTCGGTGAGACCGAGGTGCCAGGCCCCGTACTCCGCCCAGGGGTGCTGCCGCAGGAAGGCGTTCTCGTCCTCGGCCGAGGGCTGCACGCGGCCCCACTCGCTGCGGAGGACGAACTGGCGGGCCCGGATCAGCTCCTCCGCCCGCGCGACGCCCTGCTCGTTCACCGTGTACTCCGCCATCCCTGCCTCCTCGGTTCGTGTCGTCGCCGGACACGCGCACGGTGACCGAACTGCCGCCGGGAAGGGCTTTACCCAGGCCGGACGTCCGTGATCGACTGCGCTCCTCGCCGCAGCGGGGCGGCGGGGACCGGCAACCTGGAGGCAGCGATGCCGTTGGTGCAGGGCGTGGCGGCAGCGCGCACGGGAGTCTTCTGCGAGCCGGGCCCGATGGCCCCGTGACGGCGACCGCGCCACGCCGCACCGGGGCCGTCACTCCCGGGGGCGGCAACGGGGCTCCTCCCCCGCGCCGGGCCTGGATCGCCGACCGGACGCTGCGCACGGACCGGTGGTGGTTGCAGCCACTGCTGACCGTCGTCGCCCTGGTGCTGTTCATCATCTACGCGACGTTCAGGGCGTTCCAGAACGCCCACTACTTCTCCGAGCCCTACATCTCGCCCTTCTACTCGCCGTGCATCACGACGGCGTGCGAGGGAGACACCTTCCCGGAGCTGTTCACCGGGCCGACCTGGATCTCGCCGGCCCTGTACATCCTGGTCTTCCCGCTCGGGATCCGGATGACCTGCTACTACTACCGGAAGGCCTACTACCGGTCGTTCTGGCTGTCGCCCCCGGCGTGCGCCGTGGGTGAGCCGCACCGCCGCTACACGGGGGAGACGCGGCTGCCGCTGGTCGGTCAGAACATCCACCGGTACGCGCTCTACGCCGCTCTGGTGATCAACGTCATCCTCTTCTACGACGCCGTGCTGGCCTTCCGCGACGAGACCGGCGCGTGGGGCCACATGGGGCTCGGCACAGTGATCCTGCTGGCCAACGCGGTCCTGCTGTTCCTCTACTCGCTGTCGTGCCACTCGTGCCGGCACATCATCGGTGGCCGGCTCAACCACTTCTCGAAGCACCCGCTGCGCTACAAGGCCTGGGGCTGGGTGTCGCGGCTCAACGGCCGGCACATGCAGTTCGCCTGGGCCTCGCTGTTCAGCGTCGCGTTCGCCGACTTCTACGTGCTCCTGCTCGCCACCGACACGATCAACGACCTGAGGTTCTTCTGATGGAGCTCGAGCGGCACGAGTACGACGTCGTCGTCGTCGGGGCGGGCGGTGCGGGCCTCCGGGCCGCGATCGAAGCGCACGAGTCCGGCGCCCGGACGGCCGTGGTGTGCAAGTCCCTGCTCGGCAAGGCGCACACGGTCATGGCCGAGGGCGGCATCGCGGCGGCCATGGCCAACCTCTACCCGGAGGACAACTGGCGGGTGCACTTCCGCGACACCATGCGCGGCGGGAAGATGCTCAACCACTGGCGCATGGCCCAGCTGCACGCCCAGGAGGCACCGGACCGGGTCCGCGAGCTGGAGGACTGGGGCGCGCTGTTCGACCGGACGGCGGACGGCCTGATCAGCCAGCGCGACTTCGGCGGCCACCGCTACGCCCGCCTGGCCCACGTCGGCGACCGGACCGGGCTGGAACTGATCCGCACCCTGCAGCAGCGCACCGTCGCCCTCGGCATCGACGTGTACATGGAGTGCACCGTCACCCGCCTCCTCACCGACGCCGACGGCGTCACCGGCGCGTTCGGCTACTGGCGGGAGTCGGGGCGGTTCATCGCCTGGCAGGCGCCGTCGGTCGTGCTCGCCACCGGCGGGATCGGCAAGTCCTACAAGGTCACCTCGAACTCGTGGGAGTACACCGGCGACGGGCACAGCCTGGCGATGCAGGCCGGCGCCACGCTGGTCAACATGGAGTTCGTCCAGTTCCACCCGACGGGCATGGTCTGGCCGCCGTCCGTGCGCGGCATCCTGGTCACCGAGAGCGTCCGGGGTGACGGGGGCATCCTCAAGAACTCCGCCGGCAACCGCTTCATGTTCGACTACATCCCCGATTTCTTCCGCAAGGAGACGGCGGAGACCGAGGCCGAGGCCGACCGCTGGTACGACGACAAGAAGAACAACCGGCGCCCGCCGGAGCTGCTCCCCCGCGACGAGGTCGCGCGCGCGATCAACAGCGAGGTGAAGGCAGGGCGGGGCACACCCCACGGCGGGGTCTACCTCGACATCGCCTCCCGCCGGACGCCGGAGTACATCCGCAAGCGCCTCCCGTCGATGTACCACCAGTTCAAGGAGCTGGCCGAGGTCGACATCACCGCCGAGGCCATGGAGGTCGGGCCGACGTGCCACTACGTGATGGGCGGGGTGGAGGTCGACCCGGACACCGAGGCGGCACGCGTCCCCGGTCTCTTCGCCGCCGGTGAGGTCGCCGGCGGCATGCACGGCTCGAACCGGCTCGGCGGGAACTCCCTCTCGGACCTGTTGGTCTTCGGCCGCCGGGCCGGCCTCGCGGCCGCCGAGCACGCCCTGCGGCGGATCGACCGGACGCACCTGGACGACGACGCCCTGGCCGACGCCGCCCGGGCGGCGCTGGCACCCTTCGACCGCGAGGGCGGCGAGAACCCCTACACGGTGCAGCACGACCTGCAGCAGACGATGCACGACCTGGTCGGGATCATCCGGACGGCGCCGGAGATGGAACAGGCGCTCGAGCGGATCGCGGCGCTCAAGGAACGGGTCGCCAACCTCTCCGTCGAAGGTCACCGGCAGTACAACCCCGGCTGGCACCTGGCGCTGGACCTGCCGCACATGCTGGTGGTCAGCGAGGCCATCGCCCGGGCCGCGCTCGAGCGACAGGAGAGCCGGGGCGGGCACACCCGCGACGACTACCCGGCCACCGATGCCGAGTGGGCGAGGACGAACCTCATCTGCTCGCAGGCACCCGACGGCTCGGTCGCACTGACCCGGCAACCGCTCCCCCAGATGCCCTCGGAGCTGGCCGAGATCTTCGAGGAGGTCCCGGCGTGACCCACGACGCGACGTTCCGCGTGTGGCGCGGCGACGCCACCGGCGGCGACCTGCAGACGTTCACGGTGGCGGTGAACGAGGGCGAGGTGGTCCTCGACGTGATCCATCGCCTGCAGGCCACGCAGGCCGGCGACCTCGCCGTCCGGTGGAACTGCAAGGCCGGCAAGTGCGGGTCGTGCAGCGCGGAGATCAACGGGCGCCCGCGGCTGATGTGCATGACCCGGATGAGCACGTTCGCCGAGGGCGAGACCGTGACGGTCACCCCGATGCGGACGTTCCCGGTCATCCGCGACCTGGTCACCGACGTCTCCTACAACTACGACAAGGCCGCGCAGATCCCGGCGTTCACCCCCCGGCCGCGGGAGAAGGACGGCAGCCACCGGATGCAGCAGATCGACGTCGAGCGCTCGCAGGAGTTCCGCAAGTGCATCGAGTGCTTCCTCTGCCAGGACACCTGCCACGTCATCCGTGACCACGAGGAGAACAAGGCGGCCTTCGCCGGTCCCCGCTTCCTGATCCGCCTGGCCGAGCTCGACATGCACCCGCTGGACGTCGTCGACCGCAAGGACGCCGCGCAGGACGAGTTCGGCCTCGGCTACTGCAACATCACCAAGTGCTGCAGCGAGGTGTGTCCCGAGGGCATCCACCTCACCGACAACGGGATCATCCCGCTGAAGGAGCGGGTGGTGGACCGCAAGTTCGACCCGCTGACCTTCCTCGGGTCGAAGATCGGGCGCCGCCGCAAGGAGTAGTCACTCCTCGTGCTCGGCCTGGCGCCGCTCGGCGCCGGTCTCCCCCGCGTAGCCGACGTCCTGCCCGGCGACCCGGCCGACGAACGTGCCGGACTCACCGGTGCCCGTGGTGGCGCCGGCGTCCGGCTCGTCGCTGTCGCCGCCGCCCGTGGCGCGGGACAGCGCCTGGGCGTCGTCGGGGTCGACGTCCTCCTCCGACGGCCGGGGGTCGGTCACGGCGCACCGTCGTCGAAGTAGGTGCCCGCGGGGGGCAGCGGACGGCGGACCACGGGGCGCACCTTGCGCGCGGCCGGCAGCCGGGCGGTGTAGCTCTCCGCGTTGGCGCGGATGTGCGCGAGGTCGTCGTCCGTGGCCTGGCGGACGACCTTGGCCGGCACCCCGGCGACGACCGAACCCGGCGGCACCGTGGTGCCGGGGGTGACGACGGCGCCGGCCGCGACGATGGACCCGGCGCCGATGCGCGCCCCGTTCATCACGACGCTGCCCATGCCGATGAGGACGTCGTCGTCGACCCGCGCGCCGTGCAGCACGACGCGGTGCCCGACGGTGACCCCGCGGCCGACCAGCAGCGGGAAGCCGGGGTCGCAGTGGAGGGTGCAGCCGTCCTGCACGTTCGTGTCGGGCCCGAGGACGATCACCTCCTCGTCCGCGCGGGCGATTGCGCCGTACCAGATGCTGGCGCGCGCATTCATGGTGACGGCGCCAACCACCACCGCGGTCGGGGCGACGAAGGCCTCCTCGTCGATCTTCGGTGCACCGAAGTGCAGTTCCGCGATGTAGTTGTCCGCCATTCCGCGTCTCCCGGTCGTCCTCTGCCGGCAGCGAGCGCGTCGGC
>NZ_SPQM01000049.1 GCF_004570345.1 Blastococcus sp. CT_GayMR20
ACATCCGAAACCGCACGCCGAGCGGCTCTGTCAGGCTGGCTCCACCACTACAACAACCACCGGCCCCACACCGCCCTGGGCAACCTCCCGCCCATCAACCGTTGCACCAACGTCTCCGGGCAGTACAACTAGGGCCTCCCGGATGGTGACGATGCCCCGGTCGAGGTCGATATCGGACCAGCGCAGACCACACGCCTCGCCCCTTCGGAGTCCGGTGAAGGCCAACACCTCGAAGATGGCGCCGAGCCGGTGCCCGGCCGCGTGGTCGAGGAAGTCGGCCAGCTCGTCGGCCGACCAGGGAGCAGGCACCGCCCGGTTCACCGTCGGCAACTCGACGTCGATCGCCGCGTTGGTCGTCACGAGGCGCTTCCGCTTGGCGTCGGCGAGGGCGCTGCGCAGAGTTGCGTGGACGCGCCGGACCACCGTCGCACCCCGCCCCTTGGCGGTGAGGTCGGTGAGGAACTGCTCGACGTGCTCGGGCCGGAGGTCACCGAGCCGCACATGGCCGAGCTTCGGGACGATGTCTTGGTCGATGTGGCTTCGGTAGCCCGTGGCCGTAGACCGCCGGAGGAGTCCGTTCGCTTCCTTGGCAGCCAGCCAGGAGGTCAGGTAGGCCCCGAGGGTCAGCCGGCCGTCGTGGCGGTGCTCCCCGGTGCTGACCGAGTACAGGACGGCGGCCAGCGCGGCGTCTGCATCGGCCTTCGTGGCGAACCCGCCCTTGCGCTGCTCCCGACGCTTGCCGGTGCCGTCCCGGCCCACATCGGCCCGGTAGTACCACGAGCCGTGCCCTCGCTTGCTCAGGTCGGGACACGCCTTCAGCGGGCGCCCGGCCTCGTCACGGCAACCGCACCGCCGGAACGTCGAACCCTTCATCGCTGCTCTCCAGTGGCCTTCGGGGCGGGGCGGCGGACGTAGCGGGTCAGGGACCGGCGGATTGCGTCGCTGACCGTCTCCCCGCGCTCGGCGGCCCGGCGCTGCGCTGCCTGCCAGAGGTCATCAGGTATCCGCACGGCCCGGATGGGTGTGCGGTCGTGATCTCCGGCCGTGTCGGTGCGAACCATGCTCGGTCCCCTTCGATGAGTCCTCCTGCGGGCCGGTACAGCGTACCGCGTGTACATACACGTGTCTATACGTGGCTGAGTCAGGAATCATGAACGATGTTCACATAAGTGCAGCTCAGACCGCTGATGTTCAGTACCAGTAGAGGTCATCGCGTGCTATTCTGGTCACTAGTCGGGTGAGGCGCGATGCCCCCGACAGGAACGGCCGCCGCGAGGGCGACACCCCCCGAATCCACTTCGGAGGTCCGTGTCGCGGCTCGACTCGTCGGCGAGGGCCTCCACGTTCCAACGGAGGCCCTCGTGGCTGCTGCACCGAACATCACTGTCAACCTGGCCGACCTGCCGCCGGTCATTGACCTGTACCCGGACGCCGCCGGCGTGCTCGGCATCGGCCGGACCACCGCGTACGAGATGGCCCGGCAGGGAGAGTTCCCGGTCCGCATCATCAAGATCGGTGCGCGCTACAAGGTCGCGACGGCGGACCTGCGCGCACTGCTGGGCGTGCCCTCGTGAGCGACGAAAGCCGCCCCACCAGTGGTGAGGCGGCCTCCGACATCGGTGGGCCTGGCAGCTCCGATACCAAGGTTACCGCTCTGGACCGCCTGGTGGCGGCGCTGGCGGACCATGGCCGAGAAGTCGCGGACTACCCGGAGCCTCGTCGTCACGGCGAGGTCTACCTGGCGCAATGCCCGGCTCACGACGACGGCAACCCGTCGCTGGTCGTCTACGACCACGGCAGTCATATCGGGCTGTCCTGCCGAACCGGTTGCGATCGGCCCGAGATCGTGAAGGCGGTCGGGCTGAAGATGTCCGACCTCTTCAGCGCTGACTACCGCTACGAGGACGGCCGTGTCGTGCACCGGGAGTACGACGCGCACGGCAAGAAGAAGTTCCCGCAGTCCGGCAATCGGCAGGGCGGCGGTGTGCTCTACCGGCTCTCCGAGGTCGTGGAGGCCGTCGCCGCCGGCACCGAGGTTCACCTGTGCGAAGGCGAGAAGGACGCCGACACGCTGGCCTCCCTGGGCCTGGTGGCGACGACTGCACCTGGCGGGGCGGGTGGTCTCGCCCGGGTGGACGTGACGCCGCTGAAGGGCGCCCGGGTGATCGCCCACCCCGACCGGGACGCGGCCGGGGAGAAGTGGACGGTCACTGCCATGGAGTGCCTGGGCGACGGCCACGCGGCGTCCCTGAAGTTCCTCGGGCCGAAGGTCGGCAAGGATGTGACCGACCACATCGAGGCCGGTTACGGGCTGGACGAGTTCGTGCCGCTGATCCCGGCTCGGCACCCCCGGACGCAGGCGGTGCTCGACGCCGCGCTCGACGCTTCGGAGCTGGACGGTCTGCCCGAGCCGACGCCGCTGCTGACCGGGGCGCTCAACGCCTCGGAGTACGTCCTGCTGTCGGGGAAGTTCGCCACCTACAAGAGCTTCGTGGCGCTGGCGTGGGCCTTCGCGGTGGCGACCGGGAAGGCCTGGTCCGACCACTACACGGTGCCCGTGACCCGGCCGGTCGTCTACGTGGCCGCCGAGGGTGTGTCCGGCATCCGTAAGCGCCTCAGGGCGCTGGAGCGGCTGCACGGCGTCACCCCCGCGCCGGGCATGTTCACGGTCATCAGGCGGCCGGTGCGGCTGGCCATCCCCGAGGAGGTCGAGGCGCTGCGGCTGGTCGTCGCGGACAAGCGGCCGGCACTGGTCGTGCTCGACACCTGGCACCGGATGACGCCGGGCATCGAGGAGAACAGCGCGACGGAGACCGCTGTACCGCTCGACGTGGCGCTCCAACTACGGGACGACTTCGCCACGACCGTGCTGGTCGTCCACCACACCGGGCACAAGCAGCAGCACGCCCGGGGGTCGTCGGCGCTGGAGGACGACGCCGACGCCTCTTGGATGGTCCGGCTCGGTGACAGCGAGGACGCCGAGGACCGGGGGCCACAGACGCCCCGCACGCTGGTCCACCGCAAGAGCAAGGACGGCGAGACGGCCCAACCCGCCCGGCTGGTGCTCACCGTGGACGACGACGGCGAGGCGACCGTGGCAGTGGATCCGTTCGCGGCTCCGGTCCAGCAGGGACGGCGCGGGCGGCCTTCCAAGGCCGGCCAGCGCGAGGCGCAAGTGGCCGAACTGGTCGCGGCGCTGGACGACGCGGGGGTCGGCACGGACACCGGTTACCGGCAGGTGTGGGAGTGGGCCGCCGAGCGGGAAATGATCGTCACAGAGGCGGTCGCCCGCGAGGCGGTGAAGCGGCGACGGGAACGGCAGAACGGGACTACGGCGGCAGGTGCGGTAACTGCGGTGCCCCTTAAGGGGCAGGGCACCGCACTACCCGGAACCCTGCGGTGACAATGCGGTGGAAAATCGAACACCGCCCTCACCTGCGGAAACGCCACCCGCGGTGACTGTGGCAGAAAAGGACGGGGAAGTTTCCACCGCAGTTCCCGGTCACCCTGCGGTGGAAACCATTTCCACCGCAGCCGACCCCGCCGACTGGCAGCGCGAGCAGAACGCCCGGCGGCTGGTCTGTCCGGTCTGCGGCCAGGGCCGTCACCTCCCCGGAGGACTGGTCTGCGGCGGTGCCCGATGAGTAACCGACGGCGCCTGCCCCGTCCCCGGGTCGAGTGTCCGGACTGTTCGTCCGAGCTGCTGGCGCTACCCGACGGTCGGCCGTTCCTCATGCACTCGGACACCTGCCCTGCCTGGCGGGCACGAACAGCGGCACTGCGGGGGGTGGTCGGCGAGGACGTGCCGATCGTCGGCTACAGGTGGGTCCAGCCGTGACCGGCCAGCGCCCGCCGGTCGGGGCGGTCGCTCTGTTGGAACGGGTGTTGTGGCGGCACCGGAGCCTGCCGGACGCCGCCTGTCGGGGAGCGGCCCCCTGTTCGACCGGGACCAGCTCGACGGCGAGGACGAGGACGACCACGCCGACCGCCTCCGGCGCGCCGCTGCGGTCTGCCGAGGCTGCCCGGAGTGGCAGCGGTGCCCTGACCGCATCCAGCGGGTACCGGCCGATCCGGCGACAAGAAACGGTTGACAGCTCCCGGCCGCCGGTCCCCTCAACAGGGGGAACCGGCGACCGGGAGCCGGTACCTCGCGCTCAGGTAGGGGGCGATCCGCTGCCGCCACCGAGCCACGCGAGCAGCAGTAGCAGCGTCGGCCCCACGACGACGACGGCATTCGCCGATCGGGTCACGATCACCGCGATCACCAGGACAACGGCGGCCAAGGCGACAGCAATCAGTTTCTGGCTCGGACTGGGTGGCTTACTGGTTTGGTCGTCCCTGCTCGGTATGGTCAATGCGCCCTCCATGGTCATCAGCGTGGCCTGGGGACAAGACGACCCGCTGTTCCCGCAGCGGGTCGTTCTGCGTCTGGTGCAGTACGACCGCTGGTGTCTCGTCTCCACTTCGAACGCTAGTTCGGCTGTGCGACAACTTGGTGTCTTCTCGCCCGTTCAGCTCCGGCGTGTCCCGCTCCATGAGTGCCATGCGTCCCAAGCGCACCAGGCACACCCAGCACGCCTGGCTCATCAGTCACACATCGGGAAGCGGCGCCCAGAGCATCGGCGGCCGGGCGGGTGGAGGAACCCGCCTCGCGCGTGCGCGCGTGAGGGCACCGCATCCCCGGACCAAGATCATGCGCCCACGCCGCGCCCATCAGCGCGCTGACCTGCACGTTCATGCCCTCTACCTGATACGGAGTCAGGTGACGGCGCCCGCGACCGCGTGGAGATCGCCGCCCTACGTCCCGACCAGAAAGCTGCCCGGTACCGACCATAACCCTCTACTTGACAGTTACACTCGGATATGCCCCGCGCCGGTACCTACGCCAGCCGCCGGGACAGGCTGGCCGAGGTCATGGAGCTGAACGCCTCCGGCCTGTCGGTCACCTCGATAGCGGCCCGTCTCGGCATCCGGTCCGACTACGCCGCACGGCTGCTGAGCGAGGGGATCAACGCGCTGCCGACCGCCTCGGTCGAGGACTTGCGCACGGCGACGGAGCTGCGGCTCGACCGGATCGCCGGGGTCTGGTCGGAGCTGCTGTCCGACCCCGATCCAAAGGTCCGGGCGCAGGCGGCCGAAGGGCTGCGACGGACCGAGGCCGACCGCTCCCGCCTGCTCGGATTGTGGGTCCGACCACCGAAGGACGAGGACTGACGACCATGACGACCATCAGCCGACCCCGCGTCGATCTGCCCCACCCGGCTCTGGACACGGCGCCGCAGCCCGTCCGGGTGCCGTCGCCACGCTGGTCCGGCTGGACGGTGAGCGCAGCCGGGCGTGGGGGGCCGTCCGCAACCCCGAGCTGGCCATGCACAACGCCGGCCGCCAGGAGTCCGACGAGCTGGCCGCCGCGCTGGTCGACGGCGGCACTGTGAAGACGCGGACGAAGCCCGCCAAGCAGCGTGCGCAGGAGAACCTGGACGCCGCGACGGCGACCAGGGACGCCTACGAGAAGGCGTGCGCGATCGCCCACGCCCGCCTCGTCGCCGCGACCAGCGAGCACCGCGACGAGTGGGCCGCCGTCCTCGGGGAGCGCCAGCGCGACGCCGCTGACCGGTTGGCCGCCGCCGCTGCTGAGTTCACGGCTGCCGGTACCGACGTCGTCGCCGCCTCGGGACTGCTCGGGATGCTGGAGGCGGAAGACGGCCGGGTCGTCGCCCGTCCGTGGGCGCCGGCCGCCCACCTCTCCAACCTCGCCGCCCCGCTGGCCGAGGCCGTGGACGTCGTCCGTGCCGCCGTCGCTCTCGCCCCCGATCCGGCCGAGGCTCCCGCCGACTCCGACGACGACGACGACGAAGAAGTCGGCGTCTGATGACCGCCGCAGAAGCTCCCGCCGGGCGGTGTCCTTCGGGTCTGACCACCGTCCGGCGGGGCCGTACCGCTGGAGGTACATCGTGCCGCTGACCCGGCGGAAGGGCACCGTCTGCACCGAGCACGGCGAGAACTGCAAGCTGGCCGGCGGCTCGGACTTCACCTCCGCCCGCTGCGCCCGGAAAGTGGCCGACGCCTTCGGCCGTCCGGTTGCCGCCCCCGGGCCGGATACCGAGCTGGAGGAGCTGAGCCTCCTCGCCGCTGCGCAGCGGGACGGGTTGACGGTCGAGGAGGCCCGCGCACACCGCGACGCCGCGCGGGAGACGCGCACCCAGTGGTGGAACCGGCTGTCCCCCTTCAGCCGAGCGCAGGACATGGACGGCGCCGACGAGAAGATGTCCGCTGCCGTCCGGGAGGTGAAGGCGAAGCAGGCCGCCGAGCGGGCAGCCGAGGCGGAACGGGTAGCGGCCGAGGAGGCAGCCCGGCCGGTCGGCATCGAGCCAGCCGCCCCTTCAGCACGAGCGACCGGCCAGCGCCGACGCCTTCAGCGTCCCCAGGAGCCGACCGGCGTCGGGGTGGGGTCACCGGTACCCCCGGCGCCGGTCGCCGAGCAGCCACCGGCCAGACGACGGCGACGCCGGGGGCCGCAGTTCAGCTCGATCAACACCTGGCGCGATCCCGACGAGGACGAGGGCGACGACTACTGATGGCCGCCGGATCGAAGACGTTCACGACCCCGCGCCGGGACTGTAGCGAGGGTGCCGACCAGGCCGCCGTGCACGAGCGCAACCGCGCGCTGGTCGCACGCGCGATCCGCCGGCCGCTGGCCGACGTCGTCCTCGTCGGCGTGACCGACCACCCGGACGGCGCGTCCGTGAACCTCGAATACGGCTGGAGCTGAGATGACGACCCGACGGCCGTTCACCGCATCGGCACGGCAGGCCCAGACCATCCGGGAGCGCTGCGCCGAGGAGCACCCGACGGACCGCGATTGGATCGCCAACCCGCAGACCGGTGCGGAGCGGCAGGCGGCTGCCCTGCTGGCGGGGCCGGACGACGGCGACCCCGACGACCAGCGGAGTGCCACAGAGAAGCAGGCCGCCGCGATGCTGAACAGCCGGGCGGCTCATCGCCAGTTGCAGAAGGACCAGCGCTAGACCTCGACGGCCGGGTGGCTCCAGTCCCTGACTGGGCCGTCCGGACTATTCCGCCATCTCACGGTCACGGTGTCGTCTGCGCTGTCCATGGTTACCGCGATGCCAACCAGCATGGAGGAGTTGGGGCCGATGACTTCCTTCTCGTAGGGGTGGTCCTGCACCTTGATGTCGTCCGCCACCTGGACCTGCACGTCATAGGCGGTGCCGTCACCAACGTTTGTCAGGCGGTTCGGGCGGTACCTGCCTGTGCTGGTCAACTGCCAGCGCACGGCTCGTTCCTCAGCCTCCTGCGCCTGACGCTTCTCCTCGCGCTCTGCCACAGCGGCCGACCGATCGGCTGCCTTGGCTGATGCTTCGGCCGCTCGCGTCGCACGGCGGCTGTAAACGAACGCAGCAACCGAGAGCAGGAAGGCCAGGACGGCGACGCCGGCGGTGATCCAGTCGCTCGCTGTCGTCACGGCTGCGGTGGTGGCTGTCATCGCTCGGCAGGCTATCCGGTCCTCCCATGCCGCCCTATCGTCCGTAGATGGACTTAACGCAGGTGGTGCCAGGGGCGATCTACAACACGGGTCAGGTCTTTATTGCTGAGCCATTGGCTGAATGGCCGATCGGCTACCAGTCCTGCCGAGTCCGTTTCGAGCAAGGATGGTGCTATATCGAACTGAACGAGGCCGACGGCGAGGGAAGTGTGCACGTCTATCCGACGAGCCAGATTCTGGCAGTCATCAACCTCTATCCGCCTGTGACGGGACCCCCTGACCCCGATAAGGCGGTTCCGGCGGGACAGCACCAGATCGAGCGGACAGGTCACGTGACAGCACCCCAGCAAGCGGGACCTCCGTGGGCGCAGGGTGGGCGCGAACCGTCCGAGAATCCCCGGCACAGCTCAACATTGCCCGACAGTGGGTCGAGCGTTTGACCAGCGCGAATAGCACGAGGCCGCACTGCCTAACACCGGCCGATACGCGCCTAGGCTGACTTAGGATCTGGTGCCTTCGGGCGTGGGGGTTCGACTCCCCCCTCCCGCACGCGTCGCCCACCTCGGGCCGGTCTCGTCCGGGTAGTGGTCCATCGAGTCGTCGTCGAACGAGATCAGGTACCGCGGCACTGGTGACTGACCGTCCCGGCGCCTTCTACCGCCCCTCGTGCCGGACCGAGGATAGGTGTCGTCGGCCGCGCGCGACTGTCAGCGCCTCCCCCCGGACCCGGCGGAGAGCAAGGTCTCGATCGTCAGAACGACGCCTTGATCGCCGCCTCGAACTCCGGCGATGCGTCCAGGACCTGCTGCACCTGCTCCGCGTACTCCTCGCCTCCGAGGTAGTCGACGGGTCGCTGCTGCGACTCCATCTCGGCGAGCAGTTCCTCGTCGGAGAGCGCGCATTCGAACGCCTCCCGCGCCTCCGCCAGCCGGTCTTCCGGCATTCCGGGAGGTCCGGCGACCGAGCGGCCGGTCGCTCCGAGGGCGATGAGGCTCTCGAGGAGTGCCTGCCCGTCCTCACCGGCGGGCTCGAAGTCGGCGGACGGCGGAGCGTCCGGCATCCATTCGTGGCCCTCTTCCGCGACCAGGAGCACCGGACGGACCTCTCCGGCCTCGACCGCACCCAGCAGGCTGTCGAAGGCGAGAGCCATGCTGTCGGCGTTGCCGGCCACCAGGGCGTTCCGCGCTTCTCCTGAGCCCGCGAAGCCCGTGATCACCTCGTGCGGGAAGTCGTACGCCTCGGCGAGCCCCGTGGCGAACACGTAGCCGTCGCTGCCCGGCCCGGTGGCCACGAACCTGACCGGCTCCGTGGCTTCGATGATGTCGTCGAAGCTCTGGATGTCGCTGTCCGCGCCGACGGCCACGGCCATGGGCGGACTCGAGATGCGTCCCACGTGGGACAGTTCGTTCAGGTCGAATGCGACGCCTTCGGCTCCGGCGATCTGCGCCGCTGCGAAACCGATCGTGTTCAGCAGCTGCAGCCGGTTCTCGTCGGGACTGGCCACCGCGGTGGCGTTCGTGGCGAGCAGTCCCCCCGCACCCGGTTCGTTCCGGACCACGACTTCTGCCCCGAGGCAGTCCGCGAAATAGGGGGCGATGGCCCGCGCGTAGACGTCGAAACCCCCACCCGGGTCGTAGGGCACGACGAAATCGACGGTTTGTCCCTCGTAGTACGACGCGTCTTCGCCGGACGCCTCACCGTTCGGCGCGGTGTCTGCACCATCGTCGTCCCCGCAGGCGGCGAGCGTCGCGAGCAGCAGGACGGCACCCGCCAGGGTCGAGCCTCGCCGGTGACTCCGCATCATGCGTCCTCTCCCGTCCCCGAAGGGGCGGCGGCAGTCGCCTCGACTGCCATCACTCAACGCCGTGGTTACTGATCGATCGTTAAGACCCTAGCGCGATGCTGCGAGGGTGCAAGGGCCTTGCGCACCGCGAAGCCGACGTCGGGCGGCTCCTGCACCTGCTGGAGCGCATTCGTGGATCACTTCCCGAGGGCTGCGCGTAGCTCCTCAGGCCAGGACGGCGCGCAGGTCGAGCTCGGCGGACGGGGCGTCCGGGTCGTCGTCGTCCACGACCGCCAACAGGTGCACCCCGCCGTCGCGGACCTCGCGCAGTGCCAGACCCTCGACCTTGTGCACGTGGCCGGCCACCTCCGGGATGGGCACAACCGCCAGCACCGTCGTCCCGTCGAGGAGGGCGAGCGCGGTCGCGACCACGGGGCCGTCGTCCACCGCGTTGGGCGTGTCCTCAGCCGCGGCGCTCATCAGCACCCGGCCGTCGGGCAGCGCGACGGCGTCGGTGACCGCGAGGCCGACGCCCTCGACCTCGCCGAGGTCGTAGACCTGCGGCCGCTCCACCGGCACGTCGCCGGCGGGGAAGCGGCCGAGGACTGCTGCGACCAGCCCCTCGAGCGGCACGTCGACGCTGCCCGAGCGCACTCCGGCGGCGAGGTTCCCGCGGTTGAACCAGCGCACCACGTCGCCGTGCCGGCTGGCGCCCTCCAGGTTGAGGTGCTCCATCGGGAGACCGAGACGGTCGGCGACCTGCTCGTACAGCGGGGCGAGGTCGCCGGCCCGGGCCACCGGATCCCCGTCGTCCAGGTGGACGACGACGCCGCGCATCCGGCGCGCGGTCGAGCCCGAGCCGAGCAGGAGGGCCGCGGTCGAGCCGTCCACCTCCGCCGGGCACGCCACTTCCAGATCGGGCTTGAGGTGCTTGGTGCCGTGCGCCTCGCGGAAGGTGTCGAGGCCGTCCACGGGCGGCAGGACCCGCACGCGGGTCACGCCCCCGGCCCGCCGCCAGCCGGCGAAGGTCGCGTCGTCCTGCGCGATCAGCCAGCCGTCGCCGAGCGGCGCGATCCCCGAGGCCGCGGTGACCGGCGTCCCGTCGTCGAACCGCAGCGCCCGGACGTCGTCGACGAACACCTGCACCGGTCCACTGTGCGTGCAGCGGCGGCGGACCGCTTGTCGGGTGCGGACCCGGGGAGGACCCTGCGCCGATGGGCCTCTACAGCCACCACCTGCGTCCCCGCCTGCACAACCTGGCGCTGGGCGGAAAGGCGGCCGGCGAGGTCCGCGACCGTGTCTGCGCGGGCCTCGCCGGGGACGTCCTGGAGATCGGCTACGGGACCGGGCACAACCAGCCCCATCTCCCTCCGGAGGTCGCCGGGATCTGGGCCGTCGAGCCGTCGACCACGGCCCTCCGGCTGTCGGAGGCCCGCCGGTCGGCGTCGTCCGTGCCCGTGGTGGTGGGAGGGGACGACGCGCAGTCGCTGCCGTTCCCGGACGACCGCTTCGACGCGGCGCTGTGCACCTGGGTCCTCTGCGGCATCCCCGACGCGAGCCGCGCGCTCGCCGAGGTGGCTCGGGTGCTCAAGCCGGGCGCGACGCTGCATTTCGTCGAGCACGGCCTGGCGCCCGAGCCGGAGGTGGTGCGCTGGCAGCGGCGCGGCAACCGGATCAACCAGGCCATCGCCGGGTGCGCGCTGGACAACGATGTGGCGTCGCTGTTCGAGGCGTCGCCGTTGACGGTGAGCGAGCTGTCGACCTGGTACGAGAAGGCCGCCCCCAAGCCGGCGGGGTACATGTACGAGGGCCGCGCGACGGCCTGACCGACCTCGGGCGCACGCCGTCTCACCCCTCCGGGTGGGGCGGGCCGCCGAGGACTGGGGCCGACGGCTCCGTCGTCCGAAATCCCGGGTATGAGCAGCACTGCTTCGCGCGCCACCTGGCTGCCGGCCGCCATCGCCCGCGCCGCGGTGGTCAACACGCCCAACGTCCGCACCAGTCCCGCCGGCCCGCGCCACCTCGCGGTCGAGAGCCCCGAGGCGATGCGCATCGCGACGCCCGAGGACTTCACCCGCACCGGCCGGCACGCCGAGCCGGAGTGGAGCCGTGAGCTGCACGACCCCACGCGCGACGAGGTCGACTCGTTCTCCTGGCTGGGCTTCGCGCCGCGCCGCTGAGCTCAGCGCCCGCCGAGGACCTCGGCGAGCACCGGCACCAGCGCGGCGAACGCCTGGCCGCGGTGGCTGCGCGCGTCCTTCTCGGCGGGCTCCAGCTCGGCCGAGGTCACGTCGAGCCCCTCGGGGACGAAGACGGGGTCGTAGCCGAAGCCGTTGCTGCCCCGCTTCTCCCTGACCAGCCGCCCGCGCCACTGCCGCTCGAGCACGCGCTCGGTCCCGTCCGGGGTCACGAGCGCGGCGGCGCAGACGAACGCGGCGCCGCGCCGCTCGTCGGGGACGTCGGCGACCTGCCCGAGGAGCAGGGCGGTGATCGCGTCGTCGTCCCCGTGCCGGCCCGACCAGCGCGCCGACAGGACGCCGGGCATGCCGTTGAGGGCGTCCACCGTGAGCCCCGAGTCGTCGGCCACGGCCGGCAGCCCCGTGTACCGCACCGCCTCACGTGCCTTGAGCAGCGCGTTCTCCTCGAACGTCGCACCCGTCTCGGGGGCCTCCGGGTACTCGTCGACGTCGCTCAGACCGACGACCTCGACACCCGGGACGGCGGACTCGAGCAGCCGCCGCAGCTCGGCGAGCTTGCCGGCATTGCGGGTGGCCAGCAGCAGCCGCGTGCTCACCGCTGCGCCGCAGGTGCGGACAGGGCGTCCTGCTGGAGGCGGGTCAGCTCCCCGCAGCCCTTGACCGCGAGGTCGAGCAGCGCGTCGAGCGTCGGCCGGTCGAACACCGCGCCCTCCGCCGTCCCCTGGACCTCGACGAAACTGCCGTCGCCGGTGCACACGACGTTCATGTCGGTGCCGGCCCGGACGTCCTCCTCGTAGGCGAGGTCCAGCCGCGGCTCGCCGTCGATGACGCCCACGCTGACCGCCGACACGGACTGGGCGATCGCGGTCGGCCTCGCCAGCTTCCTGCGGTCGCCGAGCCAGGACACCGCGTCGGCCAGCGCCACGTAGGCGCCGGTGATCGCCGCCGTCCGCGTGCCGCCGTCGGCCTGGAGGACGTCGCAGTCGATCGCGATGCTGTTCTCCCCGAGCGCGGCCAGGTCGATCGAGGCGCGCAGGGAACGGCCGATCAGGCGGCTGATCTCGTGGGTGCGCCCGCCGATGCGGCCCTTCACCGACTCGCGGTCGCCGCGGGTGTGGGTCGCGCGCGGCAGCATCGCGTATTCGGCGGTGACCCAGCCCAGGCCCGATCCCTTGCGCCAGCGCGGCACGCCCTCGGTGACGCTCGCGGCGCAGAGCACGCGGGTGCGGCCGAACTCGACGAGCACCGAGCCCTCCGCGTGGTCGAGCCAGGAGCGGGTGATGGTCACGGGGCGGAGCTGGTCGGCGGTACGGCCGTCGGGGCGAGTCACGTGGCAAGAGGGTAGTGCGAGTCGCCCGAAGGGGCGTTCCGCGAGTGGGGGCCGGAGGCCTCGCCGAGCCGATGGGAGGAGCTCCACGGAGGGCCGGGCACGGCACGTGGCGGCGGTGCGGCCCGGAGGCGCGGGATGTAATAGCGCATGCGATCCGAACTGCGTGCCGTCCGCACCGGCGGCGTCCCCTCGGTGGTCGACCTCACCGACGAGTGCGCCGACTTCGTCAAGCAGGAGAACGACGGGCTGCTGCACGTCTTCGTGCCGCACGCCACCGCCGGGATCGCGATCCTGGAGACGGGCTCGGGCAGCGATGACGACCTGCTCGCCCACCTCGACGAGCTGCTGCCCCGCGACGACCGCTGGCGGCACCGCCACGGCAGCGCCGGGCACGGCCGGGACCACGTCCTGCCGGCGTTCCTGCCCCCGCACGCAGCCGTGCCCGTGCTGGAGGGGCTGATGCAGCTCGGCACCTGGCAGCGCATCTGCCTGGTCGACACCAACATCGACAACCACACACGGCAGGTCCGGTTCTCGTTCCTCGCGGGCTGACTCCCCCACTGCCGCGCGATCGCGAGGACACGGCAGGATGCCGGTCATGAGCCAGACCGACAGCGGGATCGGGACGGCACCCGTCCGCCTCTCCCCCGGTGACCCCGCGCCGGACTTCACGCTGCCCGACGCCGACGGCAACCCCGTCTCCCTCTCGGACTACCGCGGGCGCCGCGTGATCGTCTACTGCTACCCGGCTGCCCTGACCCCCGGCTGCACCACGCAGGCCGTCGACTTCACCGCGGCGGCCGGCGACCTCGCCCAGGCGGGGCTGGACATCATCGGCATCTCCCCCGACGAGCCCGGCAAGCTCATCAAGTTCCGCGAGAAGGAGCAGCTCGGCATCACGCTGGTCTCCGACCCGGAGAAGAAGGTGCTCCAGGCCTACGGCGCCTACGGGCCGAAGAAGCTGTACGGCAAGGAGGTCGTGGGGGTCATCCGGTCGACCTTCATCGTCGACGCCGAGGGCAAGATCGAGCGCGCCTCCTACAACGTCAAGGCGACGGGGCACGTCGCCAAGCTGCGCCGCGAGCTCGGCCTCGACTGACCGCCGGCACGACCGCCCGTCAGTGGTGGTGGATCTCGGCCCGCACCCTCGCCCGGGCGTCGGCATAACGGACCACCTCGAAGACGATGAGCGCGACCAGGACGGCCGCGAGCACGGCGAGAGCGGCCAGCGCCGGCAGCCGGGCGGTCGCCAGGGGCGCCACCAGGACGACGAGGGCCACCACCGCCCGCGGTCGGTTGATCGAGCCGACGTTGCGGAGGCGGAACGCGAGGTGGGCGATGAGGTAGGCGGCCACACCGCCGTACATCGCCCACAGGGCCGTCGTCGGCAGTGGGTCGGTGAGGGCGTGGTGGGACGCGTCGCCGACGTACTCGGCGACCTTCTTCAGGCCGAGGGCCAGGTAGATGACACCGGCCACCATCGGGAAGTGCAGGTACGTGTACGAATCCCGCGCCAGGCGGACCCGCTCCACGCCCTCACGGCGGCTGAGCTCCCGCTCGGCGACCGGTGCGACGACGTCGAAGTAGAGCCACCACAGCGCGACGCTCGCGGCCAGCCCGAGAAGCGCCGCCCCGGCGATGGGCACCGTCAGCGGCAGGTCGAGGACCCCGACGCCGACGGCGATGATCGACTCCCCCAGGGCGATGATCACGATGAGGCCGTGCCGCTCGGCGAAGTGCACCGGTGACGGCAGCCGCCAGCCGTTGCCCGAGGCGTACACGCCCGAATAGTCGATGACGAGCGCGAGGGCCCAGAGCACCGTCTGGGCAGGACCGCCGAGGACCGCCCCGACGACGAGCAGCACGACAGCCACGGTGACCGGACCGGCCGTGCGGAGCAGTTGCCGGCGCAGGACGGCGTCCCCGAGCGCGGCCACGGCATACACCCCCAGGTGCAGGAGCCGCACGAGGGCGAGTGCGGCGGCCAGCACCACCGGCGCGCTCAGCCCGCCGCCCTCGTCCTGCCACGCTTCCGGGATGGCGAGAGCGACGAGGAACATCGCCGCCATCGCGGAGATCATGGCCGCCCGCACCACCCCCTCGTCGGCGTGGGCCTGGTTGCCGAGCCAGGCATAGCTGCACCACACGAACCACAGCAGCGCGAGGAGGACGAGTCCGCGCAGGACGCCGCGCAGCCCGAGATCCTCGGCCATGAACGCGGTCACCTGGGTGATGGCGAAGACGAAGACCAGGTCGAAGAAGAGCTCCAGGGTGGTGACGGTGTGCCCCTGCGCGGTGGGCACGATCCGCGCCCGGAAGCGCTGCCGACCGGTCGCGCGGTCCGGCGGCTGCGCGTCGGTCTGCTGCGTCACGTCGCCCCCTCCCGCCGCTCGACTGCCGGGCGACCGGCACATCATGGACGGTCCCCGTGACCATGGACAGGTGGCGGGTTCCGGGCTCGTGTCAGGCCCGCCACGTCCCCGGCCGGGGCTGACACTCCGGGCCGCACGGGTAGCCGTCGTCCCAGGGGAAGCTCCCGTCGGCGTGGGCCCACGTGAGCTGGTACGCGGGCACCGACACCTCGGCCGGGCGCTGGTAGTAGCGGTTCGCGCCGAGCACCACGTCTCCGGGGTTGGGCAGGTCCTCCACGATCACCGGCTGACCGCGGTCCCACCGGAGCTCCTCGCCGGCGACGAGGTCACGGCCACCCGCCACGAGCCGGGCCACGTGGTCGAGCAGATCGTGGGTCCCTTCGGCCCCCAGGCCCACCGCGACCAGCTCCGGGTGGCCGAGACCGAACAGCCCGATCGTGTAGCCGAAGGCCGGCTCGTCGTCCCCGTCGCCCTCGCCCACGTACTGGACGGCGAAGCGGTGGGCACGGATCAACTGGGCGAGGCGGGCGTCCTCCTGGTCCAGCCAGGCGATGGTCTGGGGGTCCTGCGTCATGGGCACAGCCTGCGCGGCAGGACCGACAGAACGGCCGGGCCGGCCGCGGTCCGTGGACAGCGCCCGGCCGGTGGATCAGCCTTCGCCGGTCGCCTCGCGCTCGGCGGCGCGCTTCCGTCGCTTGCCCTCGTGCATCGCCGCCACCCGGGCGATCGGGATCGTGTGGCCTTCGGCCACCAGGTCGGCGGGGAGCTCCTGCGGCTCGGGCAGCAGGTCCGCCCACGCCGCCGGGAACCGGTCCGCGGCCGACGTCACGGTGAAGTCCCCGGGCGAGACGTCGTCCAGCGCGTCCCAGCCCACCGGCGCGGACACCGGGAGTCCGGGGCGGATGCGGGGGCTGTAGGCGGCCACGATCGTGCTCTGGCCCGACCGGGTCGAGTCGACGAAGACCCGCCCGTGCCGGTCCTCCTTGATGTACGCCGTGGTGGCCAGCTCCGGGTCCAGGCGTTCGGTACGCGCGGCGAGTGCGCGGGTGGCGGCGGCCACGTCCTCGAACGACGCGCCCCCCACCGGGACGACGACGTGCACGCCCTTCGAGCCGCTGGTCTTCACCGCTCCGGCCAGTCCCGCGTCCTCGAGCGCCCGCTGGACGAGCCGCGCGGCGCGGACGACGACGGCGAAGTCCGCGCCCTCGGGCGGATCCAGGTCGAGCACCAGCCCCGTCGGCCCGGCTCCCCGCCGTTCATGCAGCGCAACGTGTCCAAGGGCGCGCCGGACTGGGTTCGGACGGTGCCGGTCTGGTCGGAGGGCTCGCACCGCGAGATCGCCCAGGTGCTGTGCGACGACCGGCGCACGCTGCTGTGGCTGGCCAACCAGCGCGCCGTCGAGTTCCACGTGCCCTTCTTCCGGGTCGGGGACGCCGGGCCGACGGGGCTGGTGCTCGACCTGGATCCGCCCGAGGGCGCGGACTTCGCCGTCGTCGTCCGCGCCGCGCGGCTCGTCCAGCGGGCGCTCGAGGACGCGGGACTGGCCGGAGCGGTGAAGACCAGCGGCTCGAAGGGCGTGCACGTCGTCGTCCCGGTGGGGGGCGCGTCGTTCGAGGACGTGGCCGCCGCCACCCGCGCACTCGCCGCGCGTACCGAACGCCTGGACCCGGAGCTGGCCACCACGGCGTACATCAAGGAGGACCGGCACGGGCGGGTCTTCGTCGACTCGACCCGGTCGGGCCAGAGCACGATCGTGGCCGCCTACAGCCCCCGCATCCGCCCCGGACTCCCGGTGTCCGCGCCGGTGGGCTGGGACGCGCTGGACGACGTCTCGCCCGGGGACTTCACCGTGACGTCGGCCGCGGACCGGTTCCCGGCGGCGTGGGCGGACCTGCTGCCCGAGCCGCAGGAGCTCCCCGCCGACCTGGTGGCCGAAGGCCACACGATCCCGATCGCCCGGGTGGCGGCGATGCACGAGGGCAAGCGACGGAAGCGCGCCGCCGAGCGCGAGGCGACCGGCGAAGGCTGATCCACCGGCCGGGCGCTGTCCACGGACCGCGGCCGGCCCGGCCGTTCTGTCGGTCCTGCCGCGCAGGCTGTGCCCATGACGCAGGACCCCCAGACCATCGCCTGGCTGGACCAGGAGGACGCCCGCCTCGCCCAGTTGATCCGTGCCCACCGCTTCGCCGTCCAGTACGTGGGCGAGGGCGACGGGGACGACGAGCCGGCCTTCGGCTACACGATCGGGCTGTTCGGTCTCGGCCACCCGGAGCTGGTCGCGGTGGGCCTGGGGGCCGAAGGGACCCACGATCTGCTCGACCACGTGGCCCGGCTCGTGGCGGGTGGCCGTGACCTCGTCGCCGGCGAGGAGCTCCGGTGGGACCGCGGTCAGCCGGTGATCGTGGAGGACCTGCCCAACCCCGGAGACGTGGTGCTCGGCGCGAACCGCTACTACCAGCGCCCGGCCGAGGTGTCGGTGCCCGCGTACCAGCTCACGTGGGCCCACGCCGACGGGAGCTTCCCCTGGGACGACGGCTACCCGTGCGGCCCGGAGTGTCAGCCCCGGCCGGGGACGTGGCGGGCCTGACACGAGCCCGGAACCCGCCACCTGTCCATGGTCACGGGGACCGTCCATGATGTGCCGGTCGCCCGGCAGTCGAGCGGCGGGAGGGGGCGACGTGACGCAGCAGACCGACGCGCAGCCGCCGGACCGCGCGACCGGTCGGCAGCGCTTCCGGGCGCGGATCGTGCCCACCGCGCAGGGGCACACCGTCACCACCCTGGAGCTCTTCTTCGACCTGGTCTTCGTCTTCGCCATCACCCAGGTGACCGCGTTCATGGCCGAGGATCTCGGGCTGCGCGGCGTCCTGCGCGGACTCGTCCTCCTCGCGCTGCTGTGGTTCGTGTGGTGCAGCTATGCCTGGCTCGGCAACCAGGCCCACGCCGACGAGGGGGTGGTGCGGGCGGCCATGATCTCCGCGATGGCGGCGATGTTCCTCGTCGCTCTCGCCATCCCGGAAGCGTGGCAGGACGAGGGCGGCGGGCTGAGCGCGCCGGTGGTGCTGGCCGCCGCACTCGCCCTCGTGCGGCTCCTGCACCTGGGGGTGTATGCCGTGGCCGCGCTCGGGGACGCCGTCCTGCGCCGGCAACTGCTCCGCACGGCCGGTCCGGTCACCGTGGCTGTCGTGCTGCTCGTCGTCGGGGCGGTCCTCGGCGGTCCTGCCCAGACGGTGCTCTGGGCCCTCGCGCTCGTCATCGACTATTCGGGCGTGTACGCCTCGGGCAACGGCTGGCGGCTGCCGTCACCGGTGCACTTCGCCGAGCGGCACGGCCTCATCGTGATCATCGCCCTGGGGGAGTCGATCATCGCCGTCGGCGTCGGGGTCCTCGACCTGCCGCTGACGGTGCCCATCGCCGGGGCGGCGCTTCTCGGGCTGGCCGCGAGCGTCGCGCTGTGGTGGCTCTACTTCGACGTCGTCGCACCGGTCGCCGAGCGGGAGCTCAGCCGCCGTGAGGGCGTGGAGCGGGTCCGCCTGGCGCGGGATTCGTACACGTACCTGCACTTCCCGATGGTGGCCGGTGTCATCTACCTGGCCCTCGGCCTGAAGAAGGTCGCCGAGTACGTCGGCGACGCGTCCCACCACGCCCTCACCGACCCACTGCCGACGACGGCCCTGTGGGCGATGTACGGCGGTGTGGCCGCCTACCTCATCGCCCACCTCGCGTTCCGCCTCCGCAACGTCGGCTCGATCAACCGACCGCGGGCGGTGGTGGCCCTCGTCGTCCTGGTGGCGCCCCTGGCGACCGCCCGGCTGCCGGCGCTGGCCGCTCTCGCCGTGCTCGCGGCCGTCCTGGTCGCGCTCATCGTCTTCGAGGTGGTCCGTTATGCCGACGCCCGGGCGAGGGTGCGGGCCGAGATCCACCACCACTGACGGGCGGTCGTGCCGGCGGTCAGTCGAGGCCGAGCTCGCGGCGCAGCTTGGCGACGTGCCCCGTCGCCTTGACGTTGTAGGAGGCGCGCTCGATCTTGCCCTCGGCGTCGACGATGAAGGTCGACCGGATGACCCCCACGACCTCCTTGCCGTACAGCTTCTTCGGCCCGTAGGCGCCGTAGGCCTGGAGCACCTTCTTCTCCGGGTCGGAGACCAGCGTGATGCCGAGCTGCTCCTTCTCGCGGAACTTGATGAGCTTGCCGGGCTCGTCGGGGGAGATGCCGATGATGTCCAGCCCCGCCTGGGCGAGGTCGCCGGCCGCCGCGGTGAAGTCGACGGCCTGCGTGGTGCAGCCGGGGGTCAGGGCAGCCGGGTAGCAGTAGACGATCACGCGGCGCCCGCGGTAGTCCGAGAGGGAGACGGGGTTGCCGTCGGCGTCGGGCAGCGTGAAGTCCGGCGCGGGGTCACCGGGGGAGAGGCGGACGGGTGCCGTCCCGATCCCGCTGTCGGTCTGGCTCATGACCGGCATCCTGCCGTGTCCTCGCGATCGCGCGGCAGTGGGGGAGTCAGCCCGCGAGGAACGAGAACCGGACCTGCCGTGTGTGGTTGTCGATGTTGGTGTCGACCAGGCAGATGCGCTGCCAGGTGCCGAGCTGCATCAGCCCCTCCAGCACGGGCACGGCTGCGTGCGGGGGCAGGAACGCCGGCAGGACGTGGTCCCGGCCGTGCCCGGCGCTGCCGTGGCGGTGCCGCCAGCGGTCGTCGCGGGGCAGCAGCTCGTCGAGGTGGGCGAGCAGGTCGTCATCGCTGCCCGAGCCCGTCTCCAGGATCGCGATCCCGGCGGTGGCGTGCGGCACGAAGACGTGCAGCAGCCCGTCGTTCTCCTGCTTGACGAAGTCGGCGCACTCGTCGGTGAGGTCGACCACCGAGGGGACGCCGCCGGTGCGGACGGCACGCAGTTCGGATCGCATGCGCTATTACATCCCGCGCCTCCGGGCCGCACCGCCGCCACGTGCCGTGCCCGGCCCTCCGTGGAGCTCCTCCCATCGGCTCGGCGAGGCCTCCGGCCCCCACTCGCGGAACGCCCCTTCGGGCGACTCGCACTACCCTCTTGCCACGTGACTCGCCCCGACGGCCGTACCGCCGACCAGCTCCGCCCCGTGACCATCACCCGCTCCTGGCTCGACCACGCGGAGGGCTCGGTGCTCGTCGAGTTCGGCCGCACCCGCGTGCTCTGCGCCGCGAGCGTCACCGAGGGCGTGCCGCGCTGGCGCAAGGGATCGGGCCTGGGCTGGGTCACCGCCGAATACGCGATGCTGCCGCGCGCGACCCACACCCGCGGCGACCGCGAGTCGGTGAAGGGCCGCATCGGCGGGCGCACCCACGAGATCAGCCGCCTGATCGGCCGTTCCCTGCGCGCCTCGATCGACCTGGCCGCGCTCGGGGAGAACAGCATCGCGATCGACTGCGACGTCCTCCAGGCCGACGGCGGCACGCGGACGGCGGCGATCACCGGCGCCTACGTGGCGCTGGCCGACGCGGTGTCCTGGCTCGGCGACCGCAGGAAGCTGGCGAGGCCGACCGCGATCGCCCAGTCCGTGTCGGCGGTCAGCGTGGGCGTCATCGACGGCGAGCCGCGGCTGGACCTCGCCTACGAGGAGGACGTCCGGGCCGGCACCGACATGAACGTCGTGTGCACCGGCGACGGCAGTTTCGTCGAGGTCCAGGGGACGGCGGAGGGCGCGGTGTTCGACCGGCCGACGCTCGACGCGCTGCTCGACCTCGCGGTCAAGGGCTGCGGGGAGCTGACCCGCCTCCAGCAGGACGCCCTGTCCGCACCTGCGGCGCAGCGGTGAGCACGCGGCTGCTGCTGGCCACCCGCAATGCCGGCAAGCTCGCCGAGCTGCGGCGGCTGCTCGAGTCCGCCGTCCCGGGTGTCGAGGTCGTCGGTCTGAGCGACGTCGACGAGTACCCGGAGGCCCCCGAGACGGGTGCGACGTTCGAGGAGAACGCGCTGCTCAAGGCACGTGAGGCGGTGCGGTACACGGGGCTGCCGGCCGTGGCCGACGACTCGGGGCTCACGGTGGACGCCCTCAACGGCATGCCCGGCGTCCTGTCGGCGCGCTGGTCGGGCCGGCACGGGGACGACGACGCGATCACCGCCCTGCTCCTCGGGCAGGTCGCCGACGTCCCCGACGAGCGGCGCGGCGCCGCGTTCGTCTGCGCCGCCGCGCTCGTGACCCCGGACGGGACCGAGCGCGTGCTCGAGCGGCAGTGGCGCGGGCGGCTGGTCAGGGAGAAGCGGGGCAGCAACGGCTTCGGCTACGACCCCGTCTTCGTCCCCGAGGGGCTCGACGTGACCTCGGCCGAGCTGGAGCCCGCCGAGAAGGACGCGCGCAGCCACCGCGGCCAGGCGTTCGCCGCGCTGGTGCCGGTGCTCGCCGAGGTCCTCGGCGGGCGCTGAGCTCAGCGGCGCGGCGCGAAGCCCAGCCAGGAGAACGAGTCGACCTCGTCGCGCGTGGGGTCGTGCAGCTCACGGCTCCACTCCGGCTCGGCGTGCCGGCCGGTGCGGGTGAAGTCCTCGGGCGTCGCGATGCGCATCGCCTCGGGGCTCTCGACCGCGAGGTGGCGCGGGCCGGCGGGACTGGTGCGGACGTTGGGCGTGTTGACCACCGCGGCGCGGGCGATGGCGGCCGGCAGCCAGGTGGCGCGCGAAGCAGTGCTGCTCATACCCGGGATTTCGGACGACGGAGCCGTCGGCCCCAGTCCTCGGCGGCCCGCCCCACCCGGAGGGGTGAGACGGCGTGCGCCCGAGGTCGGTCAGGCCGTCGCGCGGCCCTCGTACATGTACCCCGCCGGCTTGGGGGCGGCCTTCTCGTACCAGGTCGACAGCTCGCTCACCGTCAACGGCGACGCCTCGAACAGCGACGCCACATCGTTGTCCAGCGCGCACCCGGCGATGGCCTGGTTGATCCGGTTGCCGCGCCGCTGCCAGCGCACCACCTCCGGCTCGGGCGCCAGGCCGTGCTCGACGAAATGCAGCGTCGCGCCCGGCTTGAGCACCCGAGCCACCTCGGCGAGCGCGCGGCTCGCGTCGGGGATGCCGCAGAGGACCCAGGTGCACAGCGCCGCGTCGAAGCGGTCGTCCGGGAACGGCAGCGACTGCGCGTCGTCCCCTCCCACCACCACGGGCACGGACGACGCCGACCGGCGGGCCTCCGACAGCCGGAGGGCCGTGGTCGACGGCTCGACGGCCCAGATCCCGGCGACCTCCGGAGGGAGATGGGGCTGGTTGTGCCCGGTCCCGTAGCCGATCTCCAGGACGTCCCCGGCGAGGCCCGCGCAGACACGGTCGCGGACCTCGCCGGCCGCCTTTCCGCCCAGCGCCAGGTTGTGCAGGCGGGGACGCAGGTGGTGGCTGTAGAGGCCCATCGGCGCAGGGTCCTCCCCGGGTCCGCACCCGACAAGCGGTCCGCCGCCGCTGCACGCACAGTGGACCGGTGCAGGTGTTCGTCGACGACGTCCGGGCGCTGCGGTTCGACGACGGGACGCCGGTCACCGCGGCCTCGGGGATCGCGCCGCTCGGCGACGGCTGGCTGATCGCGCAGGACGACGCGACCTTCGCCGGCTGGCGGCGGGCCGGGGGCGTGACCCGCGTGCGGGTCCTGCCGCCCGTGGACGGCCTCGACACCTTCCGCGAGGCGCACGGCACCAAGCACCTCAAGCCCGATCTGGAAGTGGCGTGCCCGGCGGAGGTGGACGGCTCGACCGCGGCCCTCCTGCTCGGCTCGGGCTCGACCGCGCGCCGGATGCGCGGCGTCGTCGTCCACCTGGACGACGGGGATCCGGTGGCCCGGGCCGGCGACCTCGCCCCGCTGTACGAGCAGGTCGCCGACCGTCTCGGTCTCCCGATGGAGCACCTCAACCTGGAGGGCGCCAGCCGGCACGGCGACGTGGTGCGCTGGTTCAACCGCGGGAACCTCGCCGCCGGAGTGCGCTCGGGCAGCGTCGACGTGCCGCTCGAGGGGCTGGTCGCAGCAGTCCTCGGCCGCTTCCCCGCCGGCGACGTGCCGGTGGAGCGGCCGCAGGTCTACGACCTCGGCGAGGTCGAGGGCGTCGGCCTCGCGGTCACCGACGCCGTCGCGCTGCCCGACGGCCGGGTGCTGATGAGCGCCGCGGCTGAGGACACGCCCAACGCGGTGGACGACGGCCCCGTGGTCGCGACCGCGCTCGCCCTCCTCGACGGGACGACGGTGCTGGCGGTTGTGCCCATCCCGGAGGTGGCCGGCCACGTGCACAAGGTCGAGGGTCTGGCACTGCGCGAGGTCCGCGACGGCGGGGTGCACCTGTTGGCGGTCGTGGACGACGACGACCCGGACGCCCCGTCCGCCGAGCTCGACCTGCGCGCCGTCCTGGCCTGAGGAGCTACGCGCAGCCCTCGGGAAGTGATCCACGAATGCGCTCCAGCAGGTGCAGGAGCCGCCCGACGTCGGCTTCGCGGTGCGCAAGGCCCTTGCACCCTCGCAGCATCGCGCTAGGGTCTTAACGATCGATCAGTAACCACGGCGTTGAGTGATGGCAGTCGAGGCGACTGCCGCCGCCCCTTCGGGGACGGGAGAGGACGCATGATGCGGAGTCACCGGCGAGGCTCGACCCTGGCGGGTGCCGTCCTGCTGCTCGCGACGCTCGCCGCCTGCGGGGACGACGATGGTGCAGACACCGCGCCGAACGGTGAGGCGTCCGGCGAAGACGCGTCGTACTACGAGGGACAAACCGTCGATTTCGTCGTGCCCTACGACCCGGGTGGGGGTTTCGACGTCTACGCGCGGGCCATCGCCCCCTATTTCGCGGACTGCCTCGGGGCAGAAGTCGTGGTCCGGAACGAACCGGGTGCGGGGGGACTGCTCGCCACGAACGCCACCGCGGTGGCCAGTCCCGACGAGAACCGGCTGCAGCTGCTGAACACGATCGGTTTCGCAGCGGCGCAGATCGCCGGAGCCGAAGGCGTCGCATTCGACCTGAACGAACTGTCCCACGTGGGACGCATCTCGAGTCCGCCCATGGCCGTGGCCGTCGGCGCGGACAGCGACATCCAGAGCTTCGACGACATCATCGAAGCCACGGAGCCGGTCAGGTTCGTGGCCACCGGGCCGGGCAGCGACGGCTACGTGTTCGCCACGGGGCTCGCCGAGGCGTACGACTTCCCGCACGAGGTGATCACGGGCTTCGCGGGCTCAGGAGAAGCGCGGAACGCCCTGGTGGCCGGCAACGCCGACAGCATGGCTCTCGCCTTCGACAGCCTGCTGGGTGCGGTCGAGGCCGGAGAGGTCCGTCCGGTGCTCCTGGTCGCGGAAGAGGGCCACGAATGGATGCCGGACGCTCCGCCGTCCGCCGACTTCGAGCCCGCCGGTGAGGACGGGCAGGCACTCCTCGAGAGCCTCATCGCCCTCGGAGCGACCGGCCGCTCGGTCGCCGGACCTCCCGGAATGCCGGAAGACCGGCTGGCGGAGGCGCGGGAGGCGTTCGAATGCGCGCTCTCCGACGAGGAACTGCTCGCCGAGATGGAGTCGCAGCAGCGACCCGTCGACTACCTCGGAGGCGAGGAGTACGCGGAGCAGGTGCAGCAGGTCCTGGACGCATCGCCGGAGTTCGAGGCGGCGATCAAGGCGTCGTTCTGACGATCGAGACCTTGCTCTCCGCCGGGTCCGGGGGGAGGCGCTGACAGTCGCGCGCGGCCGACGACACCTATCCTCGGTCCGGCACGAGGGGCGGTAGAAGGCGCCGGGACGGTCAGTCACCAGTGCCGCGGTACCTGATCTCGTTCGACGACGACTCGATGGACCACTACCCGGACGAGACCGGCCCGAGGTGGGCGACGCGTGCGGGAGGGGGGAGTCGAACCCCCACGCCCGAAGGCACCAGATCCTAAGTCAGCCTAGGCGCGTATCGGCCGGTGTTAGGCAGTGCGGCCTCGTGCTATTCGCGCTGGTCAAACGCTCGACCCACTGTCGGGCAATGTTGAGCTGTGCCGGGGATTCTCGGACGGTTCGCGCCCACCCTGCGCCCACGGAGGTCCCGCTTGCTGGGGTGCTGTCACGTGACCTGTCCGCTCGATCTGGTGCTGTCCCGCCGGAACCGCCTTATCGGGGTCAGGGGGTCCCGTCACAGGCGGATAGAGGTTGATGACTGCCAGAATCTGGCTCGTCGGATAGACGTGCACACTTCCCTCGCCGTCGGCCTCGTTCAGTTCGATATAGCACCATCCTTGCTCGAAACGGACTCGGCAGGACTGGTAGCCGATCGGCCATTCAGCCAATGGCTCAGCAATAAAGACCTGACCCGTGTTGTAGATCGCCCCTGGCACCACCTGCGTTAAGTCCATCTACGGACGATAGGGCGGCATGGGAGGACCGGATAGCCTGCCGAGCGATGACAGCCACCACCGCAGCCGTGACGACAGCGAGCGACTGGATCACCGCCGGCGTCGCCGTCCTGGCCTTCCTGCTCTCGGTTGCTGCGTTCGTTTACAGCCGCCGTGCGACGCGAGCGGCCGAAGCATCAGCCAAGGCAGCCGATCGGTCGGCCGCTGTGGCAGAGCGCGAGGAGAAGCGTCAGGCGCAGGAGGCTGAGGAACGAGCCGTGCGCTGGCAGTTGACCAGCACAGGCAGGTACCGCCCGAACCGCCTGACAAACGTTGGTGACGGCACCGCCTATGACGTGCAGGTCCAGGTGGCGGACGACATCAAGGTGCAGGACCACCCCTACGAGAAGGAAGTCATCGGCCCCAACTCCTCCATGCTGGTTGGCATCGCGGTAACCATGGACAGCGCAGACGACACCGTGACCGTGAGATGGCGGAATAGTCCGGACGGCCCAGTCAGGGACTGGAGCCACCCGGCCGTCGAGGTCTAGCGCTGGTCCTTCTGCAACTGGCGATGAGCCGCCCGGCTGTTCAGCATCGCGGCGGCCTGCTTCTCTGTGGCACTCCGCTGGTCGTCGGGGTCGCCGTCGTCCGGCCCCGCCAGCAGGGCAGCCGCCTGCCGCTCCGCACCGGTCTGCGGGTTGGCGATCCAATCGCGGTCCGTCGGGTGCTCCTCGGCGCAGCGCTCCCGGATGGTCTGGGCCTGCCGTGCCGATGCGGTGAACGGCCGTCGGGTCGTCATCTCAGCTCCAGCCGTATTCGAGGTTCACGGACGCGCCGTCCGGGTGGTCGGTCACGCCGACGAGGACGACGTCGGCCAGCGGCCGGCGGATCGCGCGTGCGACCAGCGCGCGGTTGCGCTCGTGCACGGCGGCCTGGTCGGCACCCTCGCTACAGTCCCGGCGCGGGGTCGTGAACGTCTTCGATCCGGCGGCCATCAGTAGTCGTCGCCCTCGTCCTCGTCGGGATCGCGCCAGGTGTTGATCGAGCTGAACTGCGGCCCCCGGCGTCGCCGTCGTCTGGCCGGTGGCTGCTCGGCGACCGGCGCCGGGGGTACCGGTGACCCCACCCCGACGCCGGTCGGCTCCTGGGGACGCTGAAGGCGTCGGCGCTGGCCGGTCGCTCGTGCTGAAGGGGCGGCTGGCTCGATGCCGACCGGCCGGGCTGCCTCCTCGGCCGCTACCCGTTCCGCCTCGGCTGCCCGCTCGGCGGCCTGCTTCGCCTTCACCTCCCGGACGGCAGCGGACATCTTCTCGTCGGCGCCGTCCATGTCCTGCGCTCGGCTGAAGGGGGACAGCCGGTTCCACCACTGGGTGCGCGTCTCCCGCGCGGCGTCGCGGTGTGCGCGGGCCTCCTCGACCGTCAACCCGTCCCGCTGCGCAGCGGCGAGGAGGCTCAGCTCCTCCAGCTCGGTATCCGGCCCGGGGGCGGCAACCGGACGGCCGAAGGCGTCGGCCACTTTCCGGGCGCAGCGGGCGGAGGTGAAGTCCGAGCCGCCGGCCAGCTTGCAGTTCTCGCCGTGCTCGGTGCAGACGGTGCCCTTCCGCCGGGTCAGCGGCACGATGTACCTCCAGCGGTACGGCCCCGCCGGACGGTGGTCAGACCCGAAGGACACCGCCCGGCGGGAGCTTCTGCGGCGGTCATCAGACGCCGACTTCTTCGTCGTCGTCGTCGTCGGAGTCGGCGGGAGCCTCGGCCGGATCGGGGGCGAGAGCGACGGCGGCACGGACGACGTCCACGGCCTCGGCCAGCGGGGCGGCGAGGTTGGAGAGGTGGGCGGCCGGCGCCCACGGACGGGCGACGACCCGGCCGTCTTCCGCCTCCAGCATCCCGAGCAGTCCCGAGGCGGCGACGACGTCGGTACCGGCAGCCGTGAACTCAGCAGCGGCGGCGGCCAACCGGTCAGCGGCGTCGCGCTGGCGCTCCCCGAGGACGGCGGCCCACTCGTCGCGGTGCTCGCTGGTCGCGGCGACGAGGCGGGCGTGGGCGATCGCGCACGCCTTCTCGTAGGCGTCCCTGGTCGCCGTCGCGGCGTCCAGGTTCTCCTGCGCACGCTGCTTGGCGGGCTTCGTCCGCGTCTTCACAGTGCCGCCGTCGACCAGCGCGGCGGCCAGCTCGTCGGACTCCTGGCGGCCGGCGTTGTGCATGGCCAGCTCGGGGTTGCGGACGGCCCCCCACGCCCGGCTGCGCTCACCGTCCAGCCGGACCAGCGTGGCGACGGCACCCGGACGGGCTGCGGCGCCGTGTCCAGAGCCGGGTGGGGCAGATCGACGCGGGGTCGGCTGATGGTCGTCATGGTCGTCAGTCCTCGTCCTTCGGTGGTCGGACCCACAATCCGAGCAGGCGGGAGCGGTCGGCCTCGGTCCGTCGCAGCCCTTCGGCCGCCTGCGCCCGGACCTTTGGATCGGGGTCGGACAGCAGCTCCGACCAGACCCCGGCGATCCGGTCGAGCCGCAGCTCCGTCGCCGTGCGCAAGTCCTCGACCGAGGCGGTCGGCAGCGCGTTGATCCCCTCGCTCAGCAGCCGTGCGGCGTAGTCGGACCGGATGCCGAGACGGGCCGCTATCGAGGTGACCGACAGGCCGGAGGCGTTCAGCTCCATGACCTCGGCCAGCCTGTCCCGGCGGCTGGCGTAGGTACCGGCGCGGGGCATATCCGAGTGTAACTGTCAAGTAGAGGGTTATGGTCGGTACCGGGCAGCTTTCTGGTCGGGACGTAGGGCGGCGATCTCCACGCGGTCGCGGGCGCCGTCACCTGACTCCGTATCAGGTAGAGGGCATGAACGTGCAGGTCAGCGCGCTGATGGGCGCGGCGTGGGCGCATGATCTTGGTCCGGGGATGCGGTGCCCTCACGCGCGCACGCGCGAGGCGGGTTCCTCCACCCGCCCGGCCGCCGATGCTCTGGGCGCCGCTTCCCGATGTGTGACTGATGAGCCAGGCGTGCTGGGTGTGCCTGGTGCGCTTGGGACGCATGGCACTCATGGAGCGGGACACGCCGGAGCTGAACGGGCGAGAAGACACCAAGTTGTCGCACAGCCGAACTAGCGTTCGAAGTGGAGACGAGACACCAGCGGTCGTACTGCACCAGACGCAGAACGACCCGCTGCGGGAACAGCGGGTCGTCTTGTCCCCAGGCCACGCTGATGACCATGGAGGGCGCATTGACCATACCGAGCAGGGACGACCAAACCAGTAAGCCACCCAGTCCGAGCCAGAAACTGATTGCTGTCGCCTTGGCCGCCGTTGTCCTGGTGATCGCGGTGATCGTGACCCGATCGGCGAATGCCGTCGTCGTCGTGGGGCCGACGCTGCTACTGCTGCTCGCGTGGCTCGGTGGCGGCAGCGGATCGCCCCCTACCTGAGCGCGAGGTACCGGCTCCCGGTCGCCGGTTCCCCCTGTTGAGGGGACCGGCGGCCGGGAGCTGTCAACCGTTTCTTGTCGCCGGATCGGCCGGTACCCGCTGGATGCGGTCAGGGCACCGCTGCCACTCCGGGCAGCCTCGGCAGACCGCAGCGGCGCGCCGGAGGCGGTCGGCGTGGTCGTCCTCGTCCTCGCCGTCGAGCTGGTCCCGGTCGAACAGGGGGCCGCTCCCCGACAGGCGGCGTCCGGCAGGCTCCGGTGCCGCCACAACACCCGTTCCAACAGAGCGACCGCCCCGACCGGCGGGCGCTGGCCGGTCACGGCTGGACCCACCTGTAGCCGACGATCGGCACGTCCTCGCCGACCACCCCCCGCAGTGCCGCTGTTCGTGCCCGCCAGGCAGGGCAGGTGTCCGAGTGCATGAGGAACGGCCGACCGTCGGGTAGCGCCAGCAGCTCGGACGAACAGTCCGGACACTCGACCCGGGGACGGGGCAGGCGCCGTCGGTTACTCATCGGGCACCGCCGCAGACCAGTCCTCCGGGGAGGTGACGGCCCTGGCCGCAGACCGGACAGACCAGCCGCCGGGCGTTCTGCTCGCGCTGCCAGTCGGCGGGGTCGGCTGCGGTGGAAATGGTTTCCACCGCAGGGTGACCGGGAACTGCGGTGGAAACTTCCCCGTCCTTTTCTGCCACAGTCACCGCGGGTGGCGTTTCCGCAGGTGAGGGCGGTGTTCGATTTTCCACCGCATTGTCACCGCAGGGTTCCGGGTAGTGCGGTGCCCTGCCCCTTAAGGGGCACCGCAGTTACCGCACCTGCCGCCGTAGTCCCGTTCTGCCGTTCCCGTCGCCGCTTCACCGCCTCGCGGGCGACCGCCTCTGTGACGATCATTTCCCGCTCGGCGGCCCACTCCCACACCTGCCGGTAACCGGTGTCCGTGCCGACCCCCGCGTCGTCCAGCGCCGCGACCAGTTCGGCCACTTGCGCCTCGCGCTGGCCGGCCTTGGAAGGCCGCCCGCGCCGTCCCTGCTGGACCGGAGCCGCGAACGGATCCACTGCCACGGTCGCCTCGCCGTCGTCGTCCACGGTGAGCACCAGCCGGGCGGGTTGGGCCGTCTCGCCGTCCTTGCTCTTGCGGTGGACCAGCGTGCGGGGCGTCTGTGGCCCCCGGTCCTCGGCGTCCTCGCTGTCACCGAGCCGGACCATCCAAGAGGCGTCGGCGTCGTCCTCCAGCGCCGACGACCCCCGGGCGTGCTGCTGCTTGTGCCCGGTGTGGTGGACGACCAGCACGGTCGTGGCGAAGTCGTCCCGTAGTTGGAGCGCCACGTCGAGCGGTACAGCGGTCTCCGTCGCGCTGTTCTCCTCGATGCCCGGCGTCATCCGGTGCCAGGTGTCGAGCACGACCAGTGCCGGCCGCTTGTCCGCGACGACCAGCCGCAGCGCCTCGACCTCCTCGGGGATGGCCAGCCGCACCGGCCGCCTGATGACCGTGAACATGCCCGGCGCGGGGGTGACGCCGTGCAGCCGCTCCAGCGCCCTGAGGCGCTTACGGATGCCGGACACACCCTCGGCGGCCACGTAGACGACCGGCCGGGTCACGGGCACCGTGTAGTGGTCGGACCAGGCCTTCCCGGTCGCCACCGCGAAGGCCCACGCCAGCGCCACGAAGCTCTTGTAGGTGGCGAACTTCCCCGACAGCAGGACGTACTCCGAGGCGTTGAGCGCCCCGGTCAGCAGCGGCGTCGGCTCGGGCAGACCGTCCAGCTCCGAAGCGTCGAGCGCGGCGTCGAGCACCGCCTGCGTCCGGGGGTGCCGAGCCGGGATCAGCGGCACGAACTCGTCCAGCCCGTAACCGGCCTCGATGTGGTCGGTCACATCCTTGCCGACCTTCGGCCCGAGGAACTTCAGGGACGCCGCGTGGCCGTCGCCCAGGCACTCCATGGCAGTGACCGTCCACTTCTCCCCGGCCGCGTCCCGGTCGGGGTGGGCGATCACCCGGGCGCCCTTCAGCGGCGTCACGTCCACCCGGGCGAGACCACCCGCCCCGCCAGGTGCAGTCGTCGCCACCAGGCCCAGGGAGGCCAGCGTGTCGGCGTCCTTCTCGCCTTCGCACAGGTGAACCTCGGTGCCGGCGGCGACGGCCTCCACGACCTCGGAGAGCCGGTAGAGCACACCGCCGCCCTGCCGATTGCCGGACTGCGGGAACTTCTTCTTGCCGTGCGCGTCGTACTCCCGGTGCACGACACGGCCGTCCTCGTAGCGGTAGTCAGCGCTGAAGAGGTCGGACATCTTCAGCCCGACCGCCTTCACGATCTCGGGCCGATCGCAACCGGTTCGGCAGGACAGCCCGATATGACTGCCGTGGTCGTAGACGACCAGCGACGGGTTGCCGTCGTCGTGAGCCGGGCATTGCGCCAGGTAGACCTCGCCGTGACGACGAGGCTCCGGGTAGTCCGCGACTTCTCGGCCATGGTCCGCCAGCGCCGCCACCAGGCGGTCCAGAGCGGTAACCTTGGTATCGGAGCTGCCAGGCCCACCGATGTCGGAGGCCGCCTCACCACTGGTGGGGCGGCTTTCGTCGCTCACGAGGGCACGCCCAGCAGTGCGCGCAGGTCCGCCGTCGCGACCTTGTAGCGCGCACCGATCTTGATGATGCGGACCGGGAACTCTCCCTGCCGGGCCATCTCGTACGCGGTGGTCCGGCCGATGCCGAGCACGCCGGCGGCGTCCGGGTACAGGTCAATGACCGGCGGCAGGTCGGCCAGGTTGACAGTGATGTTCGGTGCAGCAGCCACGAGGGCCTCCGTTGGAACGTGGAGGCCCTCGCCGACGAGTCGAGCCGCGACACGGACCTCCGAAGTGGATTCGGGGGGTGTCGCCCTCGCGGCGGCCGTTCCTGTCGGGGGCATCGCGCCTCACCCGACTAGTGACCAGAATAGCACGCGATGACCTCTACTGGTACTGAACATCAGCGGTCTGAGCTGCACTTATGTGAACATCGTTCATGATTCCTGACTCAGCCACGTATAGACACGTGTATGTACACGCGGTACGCTGTACCGGCCCGCAGGAGGACTCATCGAAGGGGACCGAGCATGGTTCGCACCGACACGGCCGGAGATCACGACCGCACACCCATCCGGGCCGTGCGGATACCTGATGACCTCTGGCAGGCAGCGCAGCGCCGGGCCGCCGAGCGCGGGGAGACGGTCAGCGACGCAATCCGCCGGTCCCTGACCCGCTACGTCCGCCGCCCCGCCCCGAAGGCCACTGGAGAGCAGCGATGAAGGGTTCGACGTTCCGGCGGTGCGGTTGCCGTGACGAGGCCGGGCGCCCGCTGAAGGCGTGTCCCGACCTGAGCAAGCGAGGGCACGGCTCGTGGTACTACCGGGCCGATGTGGGCCGGGACGGCACCGGCAAGCGTCGGGAGCAGCGCAAGGGCGGGTTCGCCACGAAGGCCGATGCAGACGCCGCGCTGGCCGCCGTCCTGTACTCGGTCAGCACCGGGGAGCACCGCCACGACGGCCGGCTGACCCTCGGGGCCTACCTGACCTCCTGGCTGGCTGCCAAGGAAGCGAACGGACTCCTCCGGCGGTCTACGGCCACGGGCTACCGAAGCCACATCGACCAAGACATCGTCCCGAAGCTCGGCCATGTGCGGCTCGGTGACCTCCGGCCCGAGCACGTCGAGCAGTTCCTCACCGACCTCACCGCCAAGGGGCGGGGTGCGACGGTGGTCCGGCGCGTCCACGCAACTCTGCGCAGCGCCCTCGCCGACGCCAAGCGGAAGCGCCTCGTGACGACCAACGCGGCGATCGACGTCGAGTTGCCGACGGTGAACCGGGCGGTGCCTGCTCCCTGGTCGGCCGACGAGCTGGCCGACTTCCTCGACCACGCGGCCGGGCACCGGCTCGGCGCCATCTTCGAGGTGTTGGCCTTCACCGGACTCCGAAGGGGCGAGGCGTGTGGTCTGCGCTGGTCCGATATCGACCTCGACCGGGGCATCGTCACCATCCGGGAGGCCCTAGTTGTACTGCCCGGAGACGTTGGTGCAACGGTTGATGGGCGGGAGGTTGCCCAGGGCGGTGTGGGGCCGGTGGTTGTTGTAGTGGTGGAGCCAGCCTGACAGAGCCGCTCGGCGTGCGGTTTCGGATGT
>NZ_SPQM01000004.1 GCF_004570345.1 Blastococcus sp. CT_GayMR20
CGCCAGGTGTGCTTCCAGTTGCGCCACGCCTTGCTTGTCGAGGGCGGTGAACGGCTCATCGAGAATCCACAGCGGCGGCCCGGCCAGGTGCAAGCGGGCCAGGGCCACGCGGCGCTGCTGGCCGGCCGACAGGGTGTGGCAAGGCACGTCTTCGAACCCGCGCAGGCCCACCGCCGCCAGCGCCGCGGCGGTGACCGCGGTGTGCTGCGGACGGCGGCCGAGCGCGGCATCGGCCCGCTTCCGCCAGTCGGGTCCGTGCAGCCGGCGCATCAGGACGTCGTCGGCGTTGCCCGCCTGCACCCGCACGCTCACCCAGCGGTCGGTGGGCCGCACCGGGTGGGTGATCCAGCGCTGCCCGCGGACCAGTCGCGCCCCCGTGTCCATCACGCGCAGCGCCAGGTCGGAGTCCTCGCGGAAGGCGCGGGGGAAGCGCTCGTCGAAGCCGCCGACGGCCGACAGGGCCGCCCGTCGGTAGGCGAGGTCGGCGGTGATCCAGCTGCTGGTGGCCAGCCCCGCGGTGCCGCGTTCCCAGTCGGTGGGCCGGCGGTCCTCCGGCAGGGGAACCCGCACCCGGCCCTGGCTGCCGGCGACGTCGGCCGGGAGGTCGGCGAGGTCGCGCTCGAGCTGCTCGTACCAGTCGGGGTCGGGGACGACGTCGTCGTCGAGGAAGGCGATCCACTCGGTGCGGGCCGTGCGCCAGCCGAGGTTGCGCGCCCCCGCCGGTCCACCACCGCCGGTACGGACGACGCGGACGGGCGGCAGACCCGGGCGCTCGGGGCGCAGTGGCTCACCGGACGGGCGGTCGTCGACCAGGATCAGCTCGGCCGGGCGGGGCCCGGAGGCGGCGGCCAGCACGTCGAGCAGGGCATGGAGTGATGGCCGGCCGACGGTCGGCACGACGATGCTGCTCCTCGGGAGCGCCCCCAGCACGATCAACTCGTGCCCGCAGCTGTTCCGGCGGAAACACTACGGGCTCGAAGCGTTCCCCGCGGGCGGCCGGATGATGATCAGGTCACCTGATCATCAGGGGTCCTGGCTCAGTGTCGACGGTGACCCAGGACCCCACCAGGTGAGCCAGGTGGGGGAACCGACCGTCAGGGGCGCGAGCGGGTGGCTGACGACACCCGCGCCAGGGCGTCGGTGACCACCGGGGCGTCGTCCCCGAGCCGGGAGAGCAGGTGGGCGACGAGGTCGTCGTGCGTCCGCGCGGCCTGGCCCACCTTCTGCCGCCCCGCCGGTGTGAGGCGGGCGTGCAGCAATCGGCGGTCGCCCCCGCCGCGCTCCCGCAGGACGAGTCCGTCGGCCACCAGGCGGTCCACCGTGCTGGTGACCCCGGCCCGCGACAGCCCGACCGCGTCGGCGACCTCACTCATGGAGGCGCGCTCCCCCGGCGACTCCGCGATGCGGCGCAGCGCCTCGAAGCCGGTGAGCGAGAGAGAGTGCTCGCGATGGAGCGCCGAGTCGACACGCCGCGTGATGCGGTCGTGCACCTCCACGATCCGCAGCCACGTCTCGGCGGCGCGGGGAGCGACTCCGGGAAGGTCGCCGGCGTCCCTGGGGACGCCGCGCGCGAGCGCGTCCTCGATCGGCTGCACGGAACCGTGGTCCCCGCTTCCCGAGCGGCCGAAACCGGGATTCAGGCGTGCCGGAAGGGCCGGGAACCGCGCACCGTCGACCGCTGCCGGCCGGCGACGGAGACCAGCCCGGCCATGGTCGCGACGAGCGCCACGGCGGCCGCGGTCAGGGGCACCAGGTCGCCGATTCCGTCGTCCGTCACCGGCGTCTCGGAGCCCGCCACCTGCAGCTGGAGGGGAGCGACGACCTCCGACTCGTTGCCGACCAGGTCGAGCGTCGCCGCGCCGGACGACGTCCGGGCGGGGATGCGGACCTCCGCCTGCACGGTGCCGTCGGCTCCGGCGGTCGCCGTCCCCAGGACGTCGTCGCTGCCGTGCAGCTGGAAGGTCACCAGCTCGCCGGGCAGAAAGCCCGCCATCTCGACCGTGAAGGTTCCGCCGGGGCTCACCTCGCGGGTCCCCGCACCCGTTCCGCCGCCGTCGGCCGGTCCGGGGACCGCCGTGCCGGAGGGGCTTCCGGAGGGCTGGGGCGTCGTCGACGGAGCCGAAGGGGTCTGGCCCCCTGCGCTGCCGGTCGGGGTGGGCGGGGCGACGGTCCCCGACGGCGTCGGCTCGGGGTTCGTCGGCGCCGCGACGGCCTCGCAGTCCTCGAAGGTGGGCCGGGTGAAGCTGTACTCCTCGAGCTCGTCGACGTAGCTGAACCCGGAGCCGTCGCGGGCGCTGTACTCGAGGCGGCCGTCGATGGTCTCGCCCCAGTCGACGTCGTCCGTGCGCAGGACCACCGTCTCCCCGGGCGCGAGAACGGCCTCGTCCTCCCCCGAAGGGTTCCGCGTGGTCGCGAGGCGGACGGCGTACGGCGCGGTGCCGGCGACGACCTCGACGACCAGCCCGCCCGGGCGGCAGCTGGGCCCGTGGGTGACGCGCGCGTCGGGCCGGGAGGGGTCGTCGATCGCGGCGGCGGGCGCGGCGGTGACGACCGCGGCGCCGAAGAGAAGGAGGACGAAGTTGCCGACGATGACGCCGGAGACGGTCATCCGAGACGTTCTGGCCGACACCGCCCGGGTCTGGACGGCGCCGCGCTGGATGGTGCTGATGCTTGCTCCCCCGGACCGCAGTACTGCTGTGCGCACAGGATGACGGAAGTGACGCATCGTTGCTAGCCCGTTACAGGTGTGGCGGGCGTGTCGTCCGGCGTGTCGCGAAATTGTCCCCTGCGGACCGGACATGCTCCCCGCCACGGGTCTCACTACGGTGTCCGGGTGACCGAACCAGGAGCGGGCCGGCGTCGGCAGAACGAGGTCTACAGCGCGGGCGTGTACGGCCACCTCCCGCGGGTCCCGGTCGCCGCGCGGAAGCTTCAGCGGGCGGCGAAGAAGGCGCTGAACGCGCGCGCATACTCCTACGTCGCGGGTGGTGCCGGCGACGAGGTGACGCAGCGGGCCAACGAGGCGGCGTTCGACCGGTGGGCCGTCGTCCCCCGTGTGCTGCGGGACGTGAGCCGCCGCGACACATCCGTCGAGCTCTTCGGACGCCGTCTCCCCGCGCCGCTGCTGCTCGGCCCCGTCGGGGCGCTCGAGCTGGTGCACGACGAGGCCGACCTCGCCGTCGCGCGGGCCGCGGCCTCCGTCGGCGTGCCCACGGTCTTCTCCAACCAGGCGTCGGTCTCGATGGAGGAGTGCGCGGCCGCGATGGGCGACGCCCCGCGCTGGTTCCAGCTCTACTGGTCGACGTCCGACGAGCTGGTCGAGAGCCTGGTGGGACGGGCCGAGGCGGCAGGCTGCGAGGCGCTCGTCGTCACGCTGGACACGACGATGCTCGGCTGGCGGCCGCGCGACCTCGACCTCGGGCACCTGCCGTTCGCGCTGGGGAAGGGCATCGCGCAGTACACGTCGGACCCGGTGTTCCGTGGGCTCGTCGAGCAGCGGGCTGCGTCGGCAGGTGCGCGGGAGCCGCAGCCCCGCCCGACGCCGGCGGCGGTGCGGGCGCTGATCGGCATGGCGAAGGCCTGGCCGGGCTCGTTCCGCGACAACCTGCGGTCGCCGCTGCCCCGGGCCGCGGTGGAGACGTTCCTGGGGATCTACTCCCGGCCGTCGATCACCTGGGCGGACCTGGCGTGGCTGCGGTCGAGGACGCGGCTGCCGATCCTGCTCAAGGGCGTCCTGCACCCGGACGACGCGCGGCGGGCGCTCGACGAGGGCGTGGACGGCGTCGTGGTGAGCACGCACGGCGGCCGGCAGGTCGACCGCTCGATCTCGGCGCTGGACGCCCTGCCCGACGTGGTGGCGGCCATCGACGAGCGGGCGCCGGTGCTGCTCGACAGCGGCGTCCGCACCGGCGCCGACGTCTTCACCGCGGTGGCGCTCGGGGCGCGCGCGGTGCTGCTGGGCCGGCCGTTCGCGTGGGGACTGGCGCTGGCGGGCGAGGAGGGCGTGCGGCAGGTGATCTCCGACGTCATGGGCGAGTTCGACCTGACGCTGGGGCTGACCGGGCACACCGCCGTCGACCAGCTGTCACCGGAGATCCTGCGCCGCGTCGGCTGAGCCCGGCCGACCTGGGGTGACACGCCCGGGGAGGATCGACACACCGGTCCGGGTTGACGCGACGGTGTGGCCGGGGTCACAGTTCGGAGGGGCGGGAGAGCCGGCAACAGAGTGGCTATCCACTGCTGGATAGACCGACCAACGCGGCCAGACCGTCAGGCCCGGCCTCCCGCCCCCACAATCTCTCCCGACGCCCGCATCGCGGGCGTCGTTCGTGCTCTACGGGTGCTGCGGGACCCCCGAAGCGCGAACAACACCCCCGAAGCACTCCGCGTCCGGACGACGAAGCGGCCCCGCACTTCCGTCGAAGTGCGGGGCCGCTCGGTGTCTCAACCAGACGTGCACCCGAAGGGATTCGAACCCCTAACCTTCTGATCCGTAGTCAGATGCTCTATCCGTTGAGCTACGGGTGCCTGTGTTTAGTTGTCGTGCGCGGAGGCTCCGGGATTTGAACCCGGGATGGGGATTAACCCAAACCGCATTAGCAGTGCGGCGCCATAGACCGGACTAGGCGAAGCCTCCCGGGGTCCGAGTCGCCTCGTAACCACCGAGGAGAAAGACTACCAGCGGCCCGGAGCCCCCTCCGAGCCCGGGTCCGAGCTCCCGCGAGCTGCGTCAGGCGGCGATCGGCTGTCGCGGACCCCGGGCCGGCACGTCACGACGACGGCCGGGGACCAGCGTGATCGCGACCGCGCCGGCCGCACCCGCCGCAGCGAGCGCCAGGCTGCCGCTCACGCCGAACGGACCCTCGATGAGTCCGCCGCCGACCGCCGCGCCGATCGCCGAGGCGCCGACCGCGATCGTCGACAGCCAGGTGAACGCCTCCGTCGTGGCGTGCTCGGGCGCCATTGCCCCGACCAGCGTGTTCTGCACGGTCAGCGTCGGGGCGATCGCCGTCCCACCGAGGAACAGCAGCACGCCCAGCGCCCACGGGCTGGAGATCCACGCCAGCGGCGCGAGGCCGATCGTCACCCCGAGCAACAGCAGCCGGTACTGCCGGGGCAGGGAGATGCTCAGCACGCGCGCCCCGAACCACAGTCCGCCCACGACCGAGCCCAGCGACCACACCGCGAGGAGGACGCCGGACATGCCCGGCGACCCGGTCTCGTCCGCGAACGCCGGGATCGCGACCTCGAGGGCACCGAACCCCAGCATCAGGGCCGACCCGCTGAGCAGCAGCCGCGGCATGCCGGGTGAGAGGACCGTCGAGAACAGGCCGCTCCGCGGCCCGGCGACCGGCACGTAGGCGCGGGTGGTTCGCGACGTCGCGATTCCCAGGGCGCCACCGACGCCGAGCGCCGCGGCCAGGCCCAGCGCCAGCGCCGGGGTGGCGAGCACCGCGAGGACGGCGACCAGCGACGGCCCGACGACGAAGACGAGCTCGGTCGCGGTGGCGTCGAGGGCGAAGGCCGTCGGCCGCACCCGGACGTCGACCCGCGACCACAGCGCCCGCACCGTGCCCGACACCAGCGGCGTGGCGGTGCCGGCCAGACCGGACGCGGCGATCACCGCGAGGGTCGGCGCCCCGCCGAGGACGACGGCGACGAGCAGCGCGAGCAGGAGCGGGTAGGCCGCGGCCTGGGCGAGCAGGATGGTGCGGGGGCCGCGGCGGTCGGCCAGCCGCCCCAGGACCGGGGCCATGACCGCCGACGCGATCCCCAATGTGGCTGACGCGAGCCCGGCGACGGCGTAGGAGCCGGTCTGCTGCTGCACCATGAGGAGCAGCGCCAGCGGCACCATGGCAGAAGGGAGCCGCCCGGCGAAGCCGGACAGCAGGAGCACCGGGGCGGAGGGAAGCCGCCACACGGTCAGGTACGCACGCACGTCAGTACTCGTCTCACCTTGCAGGGAAAGGAATTCGTAGGGGGTGTAACACAGTTGACCCCCTACGCAGTCCCGAGGCTATCACCCATCGGTAGGGAGTCACATGGATTACGACACCTACGGGTCGAGCGCGATCGAGCTGGCCATCGAACTGGCCAACGTCGAGCGCACGGATCCGGAGTGGGCACGTGCCTTCCTCAGCTCCCACGACGACTGGTTCACGCCCGGGACGAACTTCGACCTCTCCCCCGGCGAGACGCACCGGGCGGCGACCACGGCCCAGTTGGTGCGCGCCGTCGCCCTGGCACGGACCCAGGACGAGGTCCTCGAGCGGCTCAACGAACTGCTGGCCCTCGCCCGGCCGCGGCCTTACGCGACCGACCACGACGGCGAGCTGCACCTGCACTACGCGCGTCCCGACGCCCCGGTGCTCGAGCAGCTCACGACGACGGTCGCGATGGGCCTCTCGCAGGTCGTCGTCCAGCACGGCTGGCAGCGCCTCGGCGTCTGCTCGGCGGAGAACTGCGACGACGTCTACGTGGACACCTCGCGCAACGCCAGCCGTAGGTACTGCTCCAACACCTGCGCCAGCCGGTCGACGGTCGCCGCCTACCGCGCCCGCCAGAAGGCCTGACGGGCCGCCTGATGATCAGGTGACCTGATCATCAGGGCTCCTGGCTCACCATCGACACTGAGCCAGGACCCCCCACGATCAGGTGACCTGATCATCAGCGGGCACCCGCAGCGAGCACTAACGTCCGGCGGGTGTCGAACCCCCGGCTCTGGGATGCGCGCCTGCACGCGTTCATCGGCCGTCTGCCCATGACACGGGCCGACCACTGGCTCCGGCGCCTCTCCACCGCCGCGAACCACGGCCGGCTCTGGATCGTCCTCGGCGTCCTCCTGGGTGCACGGAAGGGCCCGTTGCGGCGGGGTGCGGTGCGCGGGCTGGGCTCGATGGCGTTCTCGAGCTTCGTCGTCAACGCCGTCCTCAAGCGGTTCTTCGGCCGGGTGCGGCCGGACCTGGAGAACCTGCAGACCCACCGCCGGCTCCGCCGGGAGCCGGGCAGCCTCTCCTTCCCCAGCGGGCACTCGTCGTCGGCGGCGGCGTTCGTCACCGGCCTGGCGATGGAGAGCCCGCTCGCCGGCGCTGCGCTGGCGCCCGTGGCTCTGGGCGTCGGCTACTCCCGCGTGCACGTGGGCGTGCACTACCCGGGCGACGTGGTCGCCGGGCTCGCCGTGGGCGGCGCCGTGGCGGTCGCGACCCAGCACTGGTGGCGGGTACGGCCGAAGGACCCCGCGCGGGTGCGCAACGCCCACGAGGCACCCGCTCTGCCGGAGGGCGAGGGGCTCGTCGTCGCGGTCAATCCGCGCTCGGGTCCCGACGACTACGACCCGAAGGCCGACATCGAGCGGATCCTGCCGCGGGCGGAGGTGCTCGAGACGACGCCGGACGTCGGCGTCGACGAACTGCTCCGCGAGGCAGCGGAGTCCGGCCGGGCGAAGGCGCTCGGGGTCGCCGGCGGCGACGGCAGCGTCGCGTCGGCCGCCACGGTGGCCCTGGAGCACGGGCTCCCGCTGGCGGTCATCGCGGCGGGGACCCTCAACCACTTCGCCCGGGACGTCGGCCTGGAGACCCCGCAGGACACCGCGGACGCCGTGGTCTCGGGGCAGGCGGTCAGCGTGGACGTCGCCGACGTCAACGGCACGCCGTTCCTCAACACCTCGAGCATCGGCGCCTACCCCGACATGGTCGACCGCCGTGACCGGTTGTCGGGCCGCATGGGCAAGTGGCTGGCGCTGACCGTCGCGGCGGCACAGGTGCTGCGCACCCAGGCACCGGTGTCCCTTCAGGTGAACGGCCGGCCGCTGAAGGTGTGGATCATCTTCATCGGCAACTGCCTCTACACACCCCGCGGGCTCTCCCCTGCCTGGCGGCCGCGGCTGGAGGACGGGCTGCTCGACGTCCAGTACCTGCGCGCGGACCTGAGGTTCGGCCGCACCCGCGCGGTCCTGGCCACGCTGCTCGGGGTCAGCGAGCACACCCGCAGCTACGGCCACTTCACCGCCGAGGAGGTGCGGATCGTCTCGCGCTCCGGGCCCCAGGTCGTGGCTTTCGACGGCGAGATGGGTGAGAAGGCAACGGAGTTCAGCTTCCGGAAGCGCACCCGGCTGACCGTCTACTGCTGCCGGACCGACTGAACGCCGCCTGCCACACGGGTGGGATTTCGGCACGCAATCGACCGTTCAGGTCACGGACGGTGAGGCCTTGCCGCGCTGCGTCGTGGCGGTCGGTTGGCAGGGACAACAGGTCTTGTCGATGGCCTCCGCGACGGTCAGGGTCCGACTTCCTGAAGCCCTCGGGGGGAACGTGTCCGTCCACGCCAGCACGGAGCAGGCGCCCGGTCGAGCAACCCGGCCGGTCACGCCTCTCGCTGGCTGGGGCCCCGGTACTTCTCCCACCTGGCACCGGCGGGCCCTGCTCGTCGCCGCCCTGCTGCTCGGCGTGTGGGCACTGCTCGCCACCTGGGACGCACCGGCCCACGCCGACGAGCCGGTCGCGCAGGCCTGCGACAGCCACACCCCACCGCCGTTCGACCAACCGCCCGCCGCCGACCCGGCGCCCGGGCACGGATCTCCCCCCGTGGACGGGCCCCCGGGGAAGCCCGCCCCGCAGTGCGGCACACCCGACCAGCCCCAGCCGCAGCCCGAGCCCCGGCCCCAGCCGCCCCTGTCCGACCCGGCCCCGAACGACACCGAGCCGGTCGCACCTCCCGAGGTCCCGGTCGAGGCCCCGGAGCAGCCACCGCCGCCTGCGCTGCCTCCGGCACCGCAGCCCGCGCCCGAGACCGGCGGAACGACGGACCCCCCGGCGGTGCCCGCAGGCCAGAAGAAGCCGGCGGACCCCCCCGCGGAGGACGACGGAACCGGCGTGATCGCCCCCGCAGCGGACACGGTCACTCCCCCTGCGGGCACCGTCACCGGGAGCACACCCACTGTCGATCCGACAGCCGACGCGGCGGTCACGGAGCAGGCCGCCCCAGCAGTGGCGGGGGCTGCTGCGGTCGCCGAGACGGCAACCCCCGCGGAGACGGCAGCCCCCGCGGAGACGGCGACCCCCGCGGAGACGGTCGCCCCGACGGTGCCAGCGGTGTCCACCCCGCCCGCGGTCCCGGTCGTCGGACCGGAGATGCCGTCCCCGTCCGACGTGTGCAACATCGGGCAGCCGGCCGCCGAGGAATTCGTCGGCCTCCTGACGAGAGCATCGGTCTCCCCGACAGCCTCGGCCGCCGGGAGCACCTCGACCAGCACCGGGACCGTCGAGCCCGTGGCGACCGTCGCGCCCAGCGGCACACCGGTCGGGTCCTCCGTCCCGCTGTCCCCGGTGAACCTGCCGGCACCCGCCCCGGCACCGGCGTCCGCCGCCTCGGCCTCGGCGTCCGCGGGCACGACCGGGTGCGGCAACGGCCACAGCGAGCACGTCGACGTCACCTACGCCGTCGTGGACGGCGGATCCGTGATCGCGGATGCGCAGGCATCCGTCGGCACGAGCAAGGGTGTCGCAGGAGCGGTCGTCGGCGGCTCCGACGACCCGGGAGTGCGCCCCGACTGACGGCGGTGACCGGCGCCCTCGCGCGTCGGCATCCCCTGCCGCTCCCCTCGGCCACGGGCCGCCTCACCACGGCGTCCTTCTCCCCTTGCACCCCCGCGCTCGCGGACCCCCAGCGCATGCACGTCGAGGAACACTCAGATGAGTTCAGCCAACTTCTCGCAGGACAGCCTGCTCCCGCTGAGAGCGGTGGCGGACGCCACGTCCGCCGTCAGCCGCGCGGCGCGCGGTGCCGGGGCACTCGAACGGCACGCGTGGCGCGACGCCTACGTGAGCCGCCTCGTCCTCTTCGACCTCGGCTGCGCCTTGGTGGCCATCGCGGCGGCCTACCTGGTCCGCTTCGGGCCACCGGAGGCCTGGACGGCGCCCGCGACCCTCATCCTCACCGTCGCGCTCCCGGGTGTCTGGCTCCTCGCCCTGCTCCTCCTGCGCTGCTACGAGGAGAAGTTCCTGTGGGAGGGGATGGAGGAGTTCCGCCGGGTCATCGTCGCGGCCCTCCTGCTCCTGGGCGGCATCGCCCTGGTCTCGTGGGCTGCGGTCCTCGAGCTGTCCCGCGGCTTCGTCCTCGTCGCGCTGCCGCTGGCGACCGCGCTGACCCTGGTGCACCGCGGGCTGCAGCGGGAACGACTGCGCCGGCAGCGGGCGAAGGGGCGGTTCCTGCAGACCACGCTCCTCGTCGGCCGGCCCGAGGGCATCGCGGCGCTGCACGAGCAACTGCGGCGTGAGTCCCACTACGGCTACCGGGTCGTCGGCTGCTGCCTGCCCGCCACGGGGGCGGGCAGTCGGTCGTTCGACGGACTCCCGGTACTGGGAGGGCCGGACGACGTCGCCGACGTCGTCCGGCGGTTCGGCGTGGACACGGTGGCGGTCCAGCCCTCCCCCGAACTGGACGGCGCGGCGCTGCGCCACCTGGGCTGGGAGCTGGAGAAGGACCGGGCCAATCTCCTGCTCGCCCCCGCGGCGACCGAGCTGGTCGGACCGCGGTTCCGGATCCGGCCGGTTTGCGGGTTGTCCCTGCTGCAGATGGAACGGCCCGAGCTGCGGGGAGCCCGCCGCCTGGTCAAGTCGACGTTCGACCGCACGGGCGCGGCGGTGCTGCTCCTCCTGCTGGCCCCGGTCCTGGTCGCGAGCGCCCTGGCCGTGAAGCTCGAGAGCCCGGGACCGGTCTTCTTCAAGCAGCAGCGAGTGGGCCGCGACGGGCGGCTCTTCCCGATGGTGAAGTTCCGCAGCATGGAGGTCGGTGCCGATCGCGTGCTCGACCGGCTGGCGCCGATGAGCGACGGCAACGGGGTGCTGTTCAAGCTGGTCCGCGACCCGCGGGTGACCCGCGCCGGCAAGATCCTCCGGCGCTACTCCCTGGACGAGCTGCCGCAGCTGTTCAACGTGCTGAAGGGCGACATGTCGCTGGTCGGCCCTCGTCCGCCCCTGCCGACGGAGGTGGCGAGCTACGGCGTCGACATGCGCCGGCGCCTCCTCGTCAAGCCGGGCCTGACCGGCCTGTGGCAGGTGAGCGGCCGCTCGAACCTCTCCTGGGACGAGTCGGTCCGTCTCGACGTCCACTACGTGGAGAACTGGTCGCTGCTCCTCGACCTGATGATCCTGTGGCGGACCGTGGGCGCCGTGCTCCGCGGGGAGGGCGCCTACTGACTCTGCCGGGCGAGCGTCCGCGCAGGTGGCTACGGTCGTCGCAGGGATTGCCCGGGCGGTCGTCCGGGCAGTGCACGTCCGATGCACGCCAGGTCATCGAGGGAAAGAGGTCACCATGCTGGTCCGCCGGATCGCCCGGCCGTTGCTCGCCGCCCCCTTCGTCTACGGCGGGATCAGCACCCTGCGCAAGCCGCAGGACCGCGTCCCGGGCGCGCGCCCGGTCGTGGAGAAGATCGCCGAGACGGCCGACAAGCAGCTGCCCGTCCAGGTGCCCCGCGACGTCCAGCAGTGGGTGCAGGCCGACGCCGCCGTCAAGGTCGCCGCCGGCGCCCTCTTCGGGCTCGGCAAGCTGCCCCGGCTGACCGCGCTGGTCCTGTCGGCCTCGGTCGTGCCGACGACGCTCGCCGGGCACCGCTTCTGGGAGCACACCGACCCGACCGAGCGCTTCGGGCAGATCTCGAACTTCCTGAAGAACGCCGGCCTGCTCGGTGGTCTGCTGCTCGCCGCCGTCGACACCGAGGGCAAGCCGTCGGTCGGCTATCGCGCCCGCCGGGCGGCCAAGAAGGCGGCCAGCTCGACCGAGAAGAGCTTCGAGAAGGCGCAGCAGCGCGCAGCCAAGGCCCAGAAGAAGGCCCAGAAGCGGGCGAAGAAGGCCAAGAGCTGAGCACTCCGCTCCCGCCCGCGGCCGCGCTCCGGAGGATCGCCTTCCTCCTGGAGCGCGCCCGCGAGCCCAGCTACCGCGTCTCGGCGTTCCGCACGGCCGCCGCGGTGGTCGACGGCATGAGCGACGACCAGCTCGACCTGAAGATCCGCACGAACACGCTCAAAGACCTCAAGGGCGTCGGCCCGAAGACGGCGGCCGTCGTCGTCCAGGCGCACAAGGGCCAGGTGCCCGAGTACCTCGCGAAGCTGGAGGAGGCGCACGCCGAACTCGTCCCGATGGCGGACGACGTCGCGGAGTTCCGGGCCGCCCTGCGCGGCGACCTGCACACGCACTCGGACTGGTCCGACGGCGGCAGCCCGATCCGCGAGATGGCCGAGGCCGCGATGGCGCTGGGTCACGAGTACCTGGCGCTCACCGACCACTCCCCGCGGCTGACCGTCGCGAACGGGCTCTCCCCCGAGCGGCTGGAGAAGCAGCTCGACGTCGTGGCCGCCCTCAACGAGGAGCTCGCCCCGTTCCGGATCCTCACCGGCATCGAGGTCGACATCAACGTCGACGGCAGCCTCGACCAGACCGACGAGCTGCTCGGCCGCCTGGACGTCGTCGTCGCGAGCGTGCACTCCGACCTGCGCGCGGACGCGAAGAGCATGACCGCGCGGATGCTCACCGCGGTCGCGAACCCGCACACCGACGTCCTCGGGCACTGCACCGGCCGGCTGGTCATCGGACGGCGGCAGCGCGACGGCACGCAGAAGCCCCGGCCGGAGAGTCAGTTCGACGCCGAGGCCGTGTTCAGCGCCTGCATCGAGTTCGGCACCGCCGTCGAGATCAACTCCCGCCCCGAGCGCCTCGATCCGCCGAAGCGGCTGCTGTCCCTCGCCGTCGACCTCGGCTGCGAGTTCGCCATCGACACCGACGCGCACGCCCCCGGTCAGCTGGACTGGCAGTACAACGGCGTCGAGCGTGCGATCGAGACCGGGGTGCCGGTCGAGCGGGTCGTCAACAGCCGGACCGCCGACGATCTGCTCGCCTGGACCCGCGCGTAGCTGTCCCGCTCGGCTGCACCGGCCTCCGCGCCGCCGTCGGGCCGGCCCACCCCCCTACGAGTGACGACAAGGACGTCGTCCGACGACGAAGATCCCTGCTCACAGCAGGAACGACCCAGTATCGGCACCGAGTCGTCTACGGCCGCCCCGCTGACGCGCAGCTGACGGACCGGTCTGGTCCGGGCGAGCGCGAGGTCATCTACGGGGAGAAGCGTGACAACCAAGACTGCCGCCGACTCGCAGGCGCGTCCTCAGGACGCTGCCGCCACCCGGCGGCCGAGCCACTTCCGGCGCGACATCGAGGGTCTGCGGGCTGTCGCGGTCGGCCTGGTGCTCCTCGACCACGTGCTCGGCTGGCCCGCCGGGGGCTTCATCGGCGTCGACGTCTTCTTCGTCATCTCCGGCTTCCTGATCACCGGTCTGCTCGTGCGCGAGCGACGCAAGACCGGCGGGATCTCCTTCCGCGACTTCTACCGGCGCCGCGCCCGACGCCTGATGCCGGCGGCCGTCGCCACCCTGGTCGTCACGAACCTGGCGATGTGGACGCTGTTCCTGGACTTCCGCGCGCTCCAGGCCACCAAGGACTCGATCTGGGCCCTGCTGTTCGGGGCGAACATCCGCTTCGCGCAGGTGGGCACCGACTACTTCCAGACCACGTCACCGCCCTCTCCGGTCCAGCACTTCTGGTCGCTGGCGGTCGAGGAGCAGTTCTACCTCGTCTGGCCGCTGCTCATCCTCGCCGTGTTCGCCGTGGCCGCCCGACGTCGGCGATCGGCGGTGCGGCTGCTGGGCGGGGTGGTGCTCGTCGCGGCCGCGGCCTCGTTCGCCTGGTCGGTGTACGCCACGGACGTCTCCGCCACCACGGCGTACTTCTCCACGTTCGCCCGGGCGTGGGAGCTCGCCGTGGGCGCGGCCGTGGCCCTGGCCGCGGCCCGGCTGCACCGGCTCCCGCACGCACTGCAGGTGGTCGGGGCCTGGGTCGGGCTGGCCGGTGTCATCGCCTCGGCATTCGTCATCGACGTGGCCACGCCGTTCCCGGGCTGGGCGGCCGCGCTCCCCGTCCTGTCCACCGCCCTGATCATCGCCTTCGGCCACGTGCGACAGGGCCCGGGGACGACGTGGGCCCTCGGCAGCGGCGTGATGCGGTACCTCGGCCGCATCTCCTACTCGCTGTACCTGTGGCACTGGCCGGTCGTGGTGATCCTCCGGGACCTCTTCGCCGACTCCCCGGCCCTCTACTACCCGGCGGCGATCGGCGGCGCCCTGTTCCTGGCGAGCGTCTCCTACTACGTCATCGAGCAGCCGGTCCTGCACTCGGGATGGCTGCTCGGCAAGGAACGTGACACGCCGATCCGAGGTTCGGATCGGGTGTTCCGCCGGGCCCGGGCGGTGGCCTTCGGGACGCTGCTGGCCGTCGGCGTGCCGGCGATCGCCCTCGGCGTGCTGTTCCCCCCGGGTCAGCTCAGCCCCCAGCAGGTCGCCGCCGCCGAGCTCGCCGTCGAGGTCTCGCCCGCCGGCGACTCGAGCGACGAACCGGCCGAGGACCCGCTGATCACCGAGATCCGCCAGTCGATCGGGGCGGCCACCTGGCCGACCCTCGACCCGCCGCTCGAGCGGCTGTCCGGCGCCCGGGCGCCGGAGTGGGTCGACGACGAGTGCCTGAACGTCACGCCCTCGCGCGAGGACGAGTGCCGCTACGGTCCGGCGGACGCCGCGAGCACCGCCGTGCTGCTCGGCGACTCCGTCGCGATCAGCTGGCTGCCCGGACTCCGGGAGGCGATGGAGCCGAAGGGGTGGTCTATCCAGCCGCTCACGTTCGAGGAGTGCCCGAACATCGCCGCCGAGGTGAAGCACGGCACGAGCAGCTCGGCCTATCCGGAGTGCACCGAGCACCGGACGTGGGCGCTGCAGCGGATCGCCGAGCTCCGGCCCGACATGGTGATCCTGAGCAACTCCTACGGCGCCCAGCTCCTCGACGAGGACGCCGACGTCTACTCCACCTGGGGCGACGGCCTGGAAGAGGTCGCCGGGCAGATCACGGCCACGGGGGCCAAGGTCGTCGTCCTGGGCATGCCGCCCAGTGGCAAGAGCCTGCAGGAGTGCGTCACCGCCATCAGCGACCCCAGCGACTGCAACGGCCCGCCCTCGGAGGAGTCGCGCCGCCACATCCGCGTGGAGAAGGCGGGAGCCGAGGCCGCCGGAGCCACGTACGTGGACCCGACGCCGTGGTTCTGCTTCCGGAACACCTGCCCGGCGGTCGTGGGGAGCACCCCGGTGTTCAGCGAGGGTGTGCACCTGACCCCGCAGTACTCCCGGAAGCTGGCTCCGCAGCTGGAGAGGTCGCTGCTGGGCGACCCGGCGGCGCCTGCATCTCCGGCAGGTTGACCGACACTCACGCCACGCGGCCCGCCGGTCAGAGGGCCGTGCTCGTGTGACCGGTGAACACGAATCCGGCCCACGCGTCCGTTCCCCCGAAGTCGCGGCCGTCGGGCTCCAGAGCGCTCAGCTCTGCGTCCAGGAGGCGGTGGGCTGCATCCGGCACCCGCCCGTCCGCGCGCATCCGCCGCAGTCGGTTGCGCAGCTCCACATTCGTGGCGTCGCGCATCTGATCCTGGGCGTCGGCGAGTGCCGCAGCCGGGTCCTGGCCGAGTGTCGGCTGACCGTAGAGCAGGGTGACGAGAATCAAGGTCGACAGATCCGGAACCTGCCACAAGGACGAGATGACGCCATCTACTCCGGCGGCGAAGAACGTCGAGCCCAGGGCGATGACTTCGTCGGGCGCCCCGGCGCCGGGGACACCGGTCTCGCACGCAGACAGGACAGCTAGACGCACGGCGCTGAGGTCCATGCCGGCGAGCCGTTCGACGGTGAGCATGGCGTCATCGCGAAGCACGACTCCACTCGCGCTCGGTCGAAAGAGGTCGGCGCGGCCATGACAGGCGATGTGCACCGTGCGGTGCGTCGGCAGCGCCTCGAGCACTGCGTCGAGCGTGGCCTGAGTGCCGGGAAGTAGCAGGGCACCGTCTGCCCCCGCCGCGGCCACCGCCACCGCCGCCTCCGCAGCCGCGAACGGCAGCGCCGGCTCGCTGGTGGGATGGGGGTCGACGATTGCGAGAACCGTGCTGGGCCCGGCAGGGGTCGGTTGCCGTCGGGCGGTGACGACGGACAGCGCGGTGGGGGCGTACTCCACCACATGCTTGCCGACGAAGCTCCACTCCCCCGCGACCGTGCGTGCGGCGTGCACCGGGAGAAACGCCAGCGCGCCCGTGGGAACGACGGTCAATCGGCCGGGAGGCAGAGCGGCCACGGCTGGCGAGATCGCCTCACCGAGCCATGCACCGATGCGGTCCAGCGTGCGCTGCCACGCCTTGGGGTTCGCCGACGCCCCGGTGGCCGCCATGTGGAGCGCCCGCGCCCGCCCTCCGACCGCCTCCTCGCTCAGGCCTGCCAGTTCCACTGTCGTCACGTTGCGCCCGGCCGGGTCGATGAGCAGACCGAGCCCGTCACCCGGAGCCGGCACGAGGTAGAGCAGGGGCTGCGTCATCGCCGATGCGACGACCTCGAACCCGACCCCGGCCAGTGCCGCACTCTGCGACCCCCTGCTCAGAGAATCGAGCAGGAGCAGCCCGCGCGCCCGCTCCAGAGCCATGACGGCCTCCTCGGCGCGGCCACACCGGGTCAGCGCTTGCGCGGCTCGGGTCGCGACGCCAAAGCCTTCGGCCAGCCAGTTCTCCTTCGCGGAGACGGCCCGGTTTCCCTCGACCAGGTCGCGCAGGGCCCCGATCGCGGCGCCGTACGCGGTGGCGGCGGACTCCCAGTCCTCGACCGCCGCCGCCCGATGTCCCCAGTCCCAGGCAACGCGCAGCTGGGCTTCCGGGGACGAGTTCGAGGCCCACCTGACGGCGCGTGCACTCCAGCGGGCCGCCCGACGGAGCTCGGACGACCTGACGGACTCCGATCCCCGCCGCAGGGCGCGGCGTTGAACGGCGGCCGCGAGCTGGTTCGCTGCATAGACCCGGTTGGGAAGGGTGCGTTCGAGATGGCGGACGGCGACGCACAGCAGGCGGATCGACTCCTCGATGGCCTCCCCGTCGTCCCCGAGACGCAGCAGGGCCATCCCGAGGTTGAGGGACGCCACACCCCGCTGAATCGGCGCATCGAGCGCGAGCACCTGGCGCCAGTCCAACATCGCCGCCTCGAGATCTGCGAGGTCTGAGGACCTTTTCCAGAGATCGTCGCGGACCGAGGCCCGGATGCTCAGTGCCGCAGCCAGCGTCTCGGGATCGGTTCCGACGGCGAGGGAAACCGCCTCCTCTGCCATGCGTCGGGCGGTGGCGAGATCTTCGCCGTCAGGAAGGCGCTGCGCTCGCATGCGGAGTGCGGCGATGGAGTTGCTCAGCGTGCGCACGCGCTGCTCGGGGGGCGCCTCGCCGGACTCGCCGACCGCGTCCAGCGACGCCGCAACCGCGGCACTGAGCGCCTCGAGATCTCCGTACGTCTCGTAGTAGAGCAACAGGAGTGCACCCACCGAACTCCACGCGGTCGCTCGGTCGAGCTTGTCGATGCCTGGCTGGTTCACGGCCGTCCGTGCCGCATCGAGAGCGACATCGAGATCCGTCCTGTTCCCTCGCGCGACGAAGCGCTCGTACAGGGCCACAGCGAGTTCGTTGCTGCGCCTGCTGAGCGCTGGTCCGTCGTCCAGAGCAACCGCGGCGCGCAGGAGCGAGATGCGCACATCGAGTCGCCGGTCGGGCTCCAGACCGGACGCGGGCTCGACCACGGCACCGGCCAGCCCGTGGAGCCGCTCCGCCACTGCGCGGGCCTCGGGGTCACCAGTGAGCCGGCGCAGTGCCTCGACCCCGAGATCGACAAGATCCGAGGCGCGGCGGCTCACCTCCGGCTCGAGCGCGTCCAGCAGCCGGGCAGCCACGGAACCGGCCCCCGGCTCGATCATGGTGTTCGTCGCCGAGACGACGTCGTCGAGGCTCCCCCGCTCGATGTAGCGGGCCAGCAGGGCGGTGGCCAGCCCGGCGCGGACCTCCGGCGGCACGGGCTCCGCCTCCGCCAGCGCTCGCTGGAAGGCCTCGGTGGCGACGTCCAGCCAGGAGGGTGACGGTGCCTGCAGGGACGCCAGATGGCCGGTCCAGGCAGCCCGACCTCGCAGCTCGAGAGCCCGTACCCGGAGGCTCGTCCCCGGCGGCTCGGCCGCCGCGACCTCGCTGAGCTGAGTCGCTACCTGCTCGAGCGAGTCAGGGCCCTCGTACCCCATGAGGACCGCGGCCTCGAGTTTCCAGGCCGGGAAGTCCGGAGCCGACGGATGGGTGAGGCCTAGCGTGCCGTCCAACAGGGTCTTGGCTCGTTGGAGATCAGCGGGCTGGCCGAAGACGTCGTAGCGCTGCCTGAGCGCTACGGCGAGCCGCCCGGCGAACCGGGACAGGCGAGGATCGAGATGCAGGCGGCAGTGCGTCGGCCGGGCGTCGTCGCTACGGAAGGCCGCGAAGACCTGCTCGAGCAGACCGATCAGGTGATCCAAGGTCTGCGGATCCGGCCGCTCGACGAGCGCCGCATCGTGCAGCGCCACACCGTCGCTCAGTAGGCTGAGCCGCAGTGCGGTCGGCAAGCGCTCGAGCCGGTCGGACATCGCCTCGGTGATCCACGCCTCCTCGGCCTGGAACAACGCCTCGGCGTCGCCTCCCAGCCATCCGGCGAACGCTGTGTCGATGCCGGCCAGTCCTGGCGCGAGGTCAGCGGGCGCGGCCTCGCGAAGCGCTCGGGCGTGGGTCGCGAACGCCTGCTCGACGCCACGCGCCGCAGCCGACGACAGCGCCTCGGCGAGACTCCGGTGTGCGTCGGCGCCAGCCACGTCACCCGAGGACTCGTCGAGCGTGGCCCACGCCTGGAGGCCGGCCGCGGCGCCTGAGAGCGAGAGCAGCATGGGCAGGTCGTGCCACGTAGTGACGTCGCGCGCTACGCACAGGTCAGGATGCGAGAGCGCCAGTGGCGCACTCATCCGAGCAGAGCGTCGTGGATCCTCTTAGCCACCACGCGATCGGAGAGATAGCCGGAGATGCCGTGCTGGTTCGGGGTGCCGTTGTCGACTCCGCCGTAGTTCTCCACCTCTGGCTGGACCGGGAAATGCCCAGGGTCGAGCGGGTGCAGCGCCACGACATCGTGCTCGTCGTAGGCGTTGAACCAGTCGATGACACCCTCCGGCCTGCTTACGGGAGCCAACGCTTCCACGACCGGACGGACGCCCAACGGGGACCCCACCGTGATGAGGCTCGGTACGGTCCACTTCTCGGCGGCGGCCCTCCGCTGCAGCACGTTGTAGGCGATGACCGAACCGAGGGAGTGACCGACGACCACGCACTCTTCGGCGTCCGCGAAGGCCTCCAGCACACCCTGCTCGATCCGGGTCTGGATTCCAGGGCTGTTGAGATAGTCGTAGACGTCGCGGGTGGCCAAGGCCAAGGTTGCTGCGCCGGCGCCGGGAACCTTCTCGATGACCCGCAGGGCAGCAAGGACCCAGGGCCAGTTCTGCGGTCCCATCTCCACAAGCTCGCCGTCCGGCATGTGCGCTCTGATGTCCTCGTCGCTGATGTTGTATGTCGCGACAGCGTCCTCCACGACCGCTCCGAGGAAGGCCTTCTCCGCGGCGTCCGCGTCCCCCGCGCTCTGGATGACGACCTGGGCCGAGACCGCCTCCGGGTCTGCCGACAGATCTCTCAAGGCGTCGCCGTAGAAGGGGAAACGGACCGAGTCCTCGAGGACCTTCAACTCGAGGTCTGCACGGCGGAATCCCTCCTGGAGGGCGTCCAGCCACTGCAACTTGAGCTGCTCGTCCCTCCGTCCCTGCTGGGAACGGCCGTGGACGAACACCAGGGTTCGCATCAGAGGCTTCCTTCCGTGTCGATGTACTCCCGGAGTTGCTCGAAGCTCCCCGGACCGAACAAGGTCCATGGAGATTGCACCCGCCGCGGAACAGCAGGCCGGTCGGCGATGCCATCCGCCCCCAGCAGCGCCCACCCGCGGGAGAGGAGCGGCAGTGGGGGGACTGGCGGGGCGGTGAGGTCCTCGGCAAGCAGCGCCACGTCGAAAGGCGTCTCGCCGTCCTCGGTCATGGCGAGCAGTTGCGGCAAGAGATCCCGCCGACCGCTGTCGACCAGGCCATACGCGACGTAGACCGCAAAGGCAGGATCGTCTCGAACAGCCGGCCGCCAAGTGCCCAGGGCGCCGGCCGGTGGATACTCCTGCCACCAAGGGACACCGAACCGGGTGGTCCCCGCTATTCGCGCCCGGACCGCATCGAATGCATCGCCCATTGGCTGCGTCGCCGGTTCCGCGCTCGACGACACCGGTCTGTAGCGGACGTCCACCAGCACGCCCTCCTCCAGAGTCAGCGTTGCGGTTCGCCCACGGAAGACGGGGAGGACGGCGCATCGGCCCGTGGAGAAGGACAACAGCATCGAGCCGGCCTGGGCATCGTCGGGCAGGAGCACCTGGACGCCGCCGCCTTCCGCTTCCCAGAGAATGCCCGCGCTGTAGACGCTGACGAGGTCGTCACCGACGACGTGCAGGGCCGCCGAGATCTCAACCTCCGGCGGTGGGCGCATCTGCACGAGACGCCCTTCGGCCTTCGCTGCCGCGCTCTCCGCTGGGGCCACGACCCTCCGGAGGCGCATGATCCAGTCCACAACTGCCGGGCCACGGCGACCGGGGGACTCCGGCGGCGCCTCGAGCCGTGACACCCACCGGTCGGGATCGGACACGATGGCCGCGTCGGGAACCTGTATGACCGCGTCCGCTGTGCCCAGCTCGTCCATCCGGGAGGCGACGAGGGCGGGAAGTGCCCGGCTCAGGGTCCGCGCTCGCACGACGTCGTACGACTCTTGCCCCATGTCGACGCGTTCCAGGAGGTCCGCGTAGTCCCCGGCGAGTGCCTCTGCCACCACCTCCGAATAGACCGGGCGGAACCCGGTCGGGTCCGTCGAGGGAGCAATCTGCCTGGCTACTTCAGCCAGTCGGCACGCATACATGAAGTCGACCTCATTGCGACGACCCACGTTGAGAGGACTGGGGAAGATCACCGAGCCATCCATGTCGCTCATCTGCACGGTCGTCGTGGCGGAACGACACGCATCGGAGATGAATACGACGTGCGGAATCGTGCCGCGCTCAGCCAGCCGCCTGCTCTTCTCGAGGTTGACTGCCTCGTTGGGGTTCTGCGGGGCGCCGGACAGGAGCCACATGTCGCCGTCGTTGTAGACGCCGTGTCCGCAGAAGTAGACGATCAACTGCCTGACGGTCAGCAGGCGCGTCAGCTTGTCCACAGCGTTGTAGACGTCGACGGTTCTTACCGGCTCCCCGTCCGTGTCGGTCAACGTGATGACGAGCTCGTCCGGAAGACTCTGCGTCCTGGCCCATTCCTGCATGGCCTTGATGCCATCGGGCACAGCAGGAAGCTCCGGAAGACCGGACTTCTGCACGCCGATCAACAGCACAGCGCGGTCCATACGCCCCCCATGGCGCTGCCAATCTCAGCAGTCCTCCGCAATGCGACTGACTCCGTGGGCTTGAGGACATCGGCCAGCCTGTAATCCAATTCCTCAGTGCCGTGCCGCGACCGTAGGGCCGATCGCTGGAACGAGGAAGCCGTTCTCGCACGGTGGTTTCCATGTCGAGCCTGGACCACATCGCACTGATTCGGCTCGACGCCCTGAGTAGCCGCGCCCTACCGGTGGTCGGTCCTCTCCAGAGTCGGAGCCTTCTGCCGACACCTCAGCGGAGGTAGTCGGCGAGCGCGATCCGCCAGTCGCGCGGTAGGAAGCCGGCGGCCTTGATCCTCGCCAGGTCCAGGACGCTGTTGAGCGGACGCGCGGCGGCCTGCGGCTTGTCGGCGAAGTACGTCTCGGTGCTCGTGCGGCTCACGTCCGACGCGGAGCGTCCCCGCGCCTCGAAGACCGCGGCTGCGACGTCAGCCCAGGACCCGGGGTCGCCGTCGTTGGTCAGGTTGTACGTGCCGTAGGGGGCCCGCGTTTCCAGCAGATGGGCAATTCCGGCAGCGAGGTCGCGGGTGAAGGTCGGCCGCCCGATCTGGTCGTCGACGACCGTGGGTGAGACACCGCGGTCGGCCAGGTCCGCCATGGTGCGCACGAAGTTGCCGCCGTCCCCGACGACCCACGTCGTGCGCACGAGGTAGTGCTTGGTCACGTACGAGGCCTGGGCGTCGCCATCGGCCTTGGTCCGGCCGTAGACGGACAGCGGGTTGGGCGGCCAGTCCTCCGGGTGCGGGCCCTCGTGCCTTCCGTCGAAGACGTACTCGCTGGAGATGTGCACGAGGGTGGCGCCGCAGGTCCGGACGGCGCGCGCGAGGTACCCGACGGCGTCGACGTTGGCCGCGCGGACGGCGTCGAGGTTGGCGGGGTCCTCGGCTGCATCCACCGCCGTCCAAGCCGCGGCGTTGAGGACGACGTCGACGTCGGCCCACCGGTAATCGCGAACAGCACGCGCGTCGGTGACGTCGAGCTTCGAGCGGTCGAGCGCAACCGCGTCGGGGAACTGCTGCTGCAGGGCCCGGCCGAGCTGGCCGTCCGCCCCGACGATGACGGTGGTCACTGGCCGCGGGCTGCGTATTTCGCCTCGACCTGCTCCTTGAGCGGGCCCCACCAGGCCTCGTTCTCGCGGTACCAGTCGATCGTGGCGGCCAGGCCGTCGCGGAAGTCGGTGTACTGCGGCTTCCAGCCCAGCTCGTCGCGCAGCTTGGTGGCGTCGATGGCGTAGCGCAGGTCGTGACCGGCGCGGTCGGTGACGTGGTCGAACGCGTCGGCCGGCTGGCCCAGCAGTCGCAGGATCAGCGTGAGCACCTCGAGGTTGTTCTTCTCGCCGTCGGCGCCGATCAGGTAGGTCTCGCCGCTGCGGCCGCGCTCGAGGATCGCGTGGACGGCGGAGTTGTGGTCGTCGACGTGGATCCAGTCGCGGACGTTCTCGCCCTTGCCGTACAGCTTGGGCCGCAGCCCGGACAGCACGTTGGTGATCTGCCGCGGGATGAACTTCTCCACGTGCTGGTACGGCCCGTAGTTGTTGGAGCAGTTCGAAATGGTGGCGTGGATGCCGAAGGAGCGCACCCAGGCCCGAACGAGCAGATCCGAGCCGGCCTTGGTCGAGGAGTACGGGCTCGACGGGTTGTACGGCGTCTCGGGCGTGAACTTCTTCGGGTCGTGGAGCTCGAGGTCGCCGTAGACCTCGTCGGTGGAGATGTGGTGCAGCCGGACGCCGTGCTTCCGGACCGCCTCGAGGATCGTGTACGTGCCGATGATGTTGGTCTGCAGGAACGGCGAGGGGTCGGCGAGGGAGTTGTCGTTGTGGCTCTCGGCCGCGAAGTGCACGACGACGTCGGAACGGCTCACCAGCTCGTCGACGAGCGGCGCGTCGGCGACCGATCCGTGCACGAACTCGATCCCCTCCCGCACCGGTGCCAGCGACGCCTCGTTGCCCGCGTAGGTCAGCGCGTCCAGGACGGTGATCTCGTGCTCGGGGTGGTGGCGGCGCGTGTAGTGGACGAAGTTCGCGCCGATGAACCCGGCGCCTCCGGTGACGAGCATGCGCATCGTCGTTGCAACCTCCGCTGTCGGGTGAGAGCTCGAGGTTAGTTCCCCTGCACGGGTCACCCCGCGCGACGCCCCAGGGCGCGGTAGGACCAGCCGGCGGCCAGCCACGCCTCGCGGTCGAGCGCGTTTCGCCCGTCGAGCACCCGCTTCTGCGCCACGACCGTGCCGAAGGCGACGGGGTCCAGTTCCCGGTACTCCCGCCACTCGGTGAGCACGAGAACGGCGTCGGCACGCTCGGCGGCTTCCTCGGCGGTGTCCGCGTAGTCGAGCTGCGGCCACTGCCTCCGGCTGTTCTCCACGGCGGCGGGATCGGTCACGCGGACAACCGCACCTTGCAACTGCAGCTGTGCGGCCACGTTGAGCGCCGGAGAGTCGCGGATGTCGTCGCTGTCGGGCTTGAAGGCGGCACCGAGGACGGCGACCCGCTTGCCCAGCAAGGATCCGTCGCAGACCTCGCGGGCCAGTTCGACCATGCGGATGCGTCGGCGCATGTTGATGTTGTCGACCTCGCGCAGGAACGTCAGCGCCTGGTCCGCGCCCAGCTCCCCCGCGCGTGCCATGAAGGCGCGGATGTCCTTGGGCAGGCAGCCGCCGCCGAAGCCGAGGCCGGCATTGAGGAACTTCCGCCCGATCCGGTCGTCGTAGCCGATGGCGTCGGCGAGCTGCTTCACGTCGGCACCGGTCGCCTCGCAGAGCTCGGCCATCGCGTTGATGAAGGAGATCTTGGTGGCGAGGAAGGAATTGGCGGCCGTCTTGACCATCTCCGCCGTCGCGTAGTCCGTCTCGACCTTCGGCACCCCCCTCGCGACGATCGGGGCGTACACCTCGTCCAGCAGCGCCTGGGCGGCTCCGGCGTCCCTCCCGGCGGGAAGTCCGTAGACCAGCCGGTCGGGGTGCAGGGTGTCCCGGACGGCGAAGCCCTCGCGCAGGAACTCAGGGTTCCAGGCGAGCAACGACCCGGGCACCTTCTCCTGGAACATCGCCGCCAGCCGCGCGGCCGTGCCGACGGGCACGGTGGACTTGCCGGCGACGAGCTCTCCCGGCTCCAGGACCTCGAGCAGGGACTCGGCGGCAGTCTGCACGAACCGCAGGTCGGCTCCGTACTCCCCGTGCTTCTGTGGGGTCCCGACGCAGACGAAGTGCACGCGCGCACCGGCGGCCGCGTTGATGTCCGTGCTGAAGCTGAGACTGCCCGAGGCCAGGCTGTGCTCCAACAGGTCCTGGAAGCCGGGCTCGTAGAAGGGTGATCGACCGCGCGAGAGCGCCTGCACCTTGCGCTCGTCGACATCGACGCCGACGACCTCGTGCCCCAGCTCGACGAGTGAGGCGGCGTGGACGGCGCCGAGGTATCCGCAACCGACGACTGAGATGCGCATACCCACCTCCCCCACGGCTTCCGAGGCCTCGCTACGAGTGGATCACGCTCGAATGTCCTCCGCAGGTCAACGAGCGCCGCTGCACCGCAGCACAGTTGCATCCAGATCCCGCCGAAATTTTTCCAAAGACCAGGAGTGAACAACGGCACTCCGGGGCATAACGGGCCGTTAACGGAACAACCACCTACTTCGCATCCCCCGGGACCGACAGGTGCCGGGCAGTCACGAGGATCGGGCAGATGACCTGGGTCGTGGTCGCAGCGGTGAGCTGGGTGGTCGTCGGCGCCGTCGTCGCCCTGATCATCGGTCGCTCCGTCCGCCTGGCGGACGCCAGAGCCGCCGCGGCCTCTGAGGCCGGCGCGGCCCTCACCGCGGCGGACGAGGAGTTCCTGTCGCGGCCTGAAGCCGTCACCGCGGGCGAACCGGTGCAGCCACCGCGACCGCCGGCGGAACGTCCCCGAGGCGGCATCCACGAGACCGCCCATGGTCACGGCGGGGCCGGCCTTCCGCCCACTCGGCGCACGAGGCCCACGCAACAGCGCGTCCCCCTGGTGGGGCAGCCGGCGAGCGCCCGGAAGCACGGACGGTCCTGAACCGGCTGCCGGGACGCTGAGCGAGCCTCACCCGGGCGGGTGGCAGCCACCCGCCGCCTGAGCTGCACACACGTACCCTCGAACCGACAGTTCGGCAGACGGGGGTCCGGCCATGCGCAGCGACGACGCGGGGGTTTCCGCGCGCCCCGGGCCGGACGACCTGCCCGACACGAATGCGCCGGAGCGCTCTCGCCGCCGCCATGTCCTGCGCAGGGCCCTCATCAGCCTCGGCGTCCTGAGTCTCGTCCTGGCCGTCGCCATCGGCGGTGGGCTGTGGTTCCTCAGCGAGCGGTACGTCGGGAACATCGACCGCATCGCGAACGTCTTCGAGGACCTGGACGAGGAGGCCCGCCCCGCGCCGGCGACTCCCGCGGCCCCGGTGGCCGAGGAGCCGGTGACGTTCTTGCTCATCGGCTCGGACACGCGTGGGGAGACGCTGGCCGGTGAGGATCCGGACGGCCGATCGGACGCGATCATGCTGGCCCGCTTCAGCGGCGACCGGCAGCACGCGCAGCTGGTGTCCATCCCTCGGGACTCGTGGGTCGACATCCCCGGCCACGGCCGCAACAAGATCAATGCCGCGTACGCGTTCGGTGGCCCCACCTTGTTGATCCAGACCATCGAGCAGCTCACCCAGGTGCGCATCGACCACTACGTGGCGATCGACTTCGACGGCATCACCCAGGTGACCGACGACCTCGGCGGCGTCGACGTGATGGTCGCGGAGACGACGACGCACGGTCCGTACACCTTTCCTGCTGGCATGAACCACCTCAACGGTGACCAGGCGCGCTGGTACCTCGGGCAGCGCTACGGCCTGGAGGGCGGCGACTTCGACCGGGTGAAGCGCCAGCAGCAGTACCTGCGCTCGATGTTCAGCAAGCTGTTCAGCGCCGACACGTTCACCGACCCGGGTCGGCTGGACTCGGCGATGATCGCCGTCACCAGCGCCGTGAGCATCGACGACACCCTCGGCAACGGCGACCTGCTCGCCCTCGCCTATTCGATGCGGAACGTGACGCCGGAGAACGTCGAGTTCTTCACCGCGCCGGTGCTGGGCACCGGCATGGAGGGTCCGGCCAGCGTGGTCTACCTCGACATGGTCACCGCTGAGCGCATGTGGACCTACCTGCGCACCGACTCGCTCGCGGCGAACGCGGCCGAGTTCGGAAACCAGGCGCTTCCCGACGTGCCTCGCTGAGCGGCGCTGCCGTGCGCAGCACCGACGGCGTTACGCGGGCTGGAAAACCTGAGCGTTCGCCTTCGCGCCGCACGCTTGGCACCGGTGGTAGCTGCGAACAACGGGACGCCACCGCGGGTTGAGTCGGTCGAGTCCGGTCCGCAACTGCGTCGATTCCATGACGACGACGTGGTCGCTGGCACACAGGCCGCACGGCTGGTCACTCGTCCCGATCTGCGCTCGACGCCACATACGGTCAGGATGCCTCAACAGAGTGTCAACGGATCGATAGCCGAGGTGTGTCTGCGACGTCCTGGGTCGTCAGTGACTGTTGCAGTGCGACGTCAGCGAATCTCAGGCGCTGACCCGCCCGGGACGCGCTCCGGCAGTTCAAGGGTGAGCACGTCGGCGGACCGGCGCAGGGCCCAGGCTCCCGGAAGCACGAGGCGCGGCGCCACACCCGCAAGAACCGCGAGGAGGAAGGCGACCCCGGCGAGCGCCTCGCCGGATTCCTCGATGAACGTCGCTCCCACTGCCCAGCTACTGGCGACCCCGGCGGCACCGGCGGCGACGCCGGAGAGCGCCGAGAGTCCGACGGACGCGATGCCATAGAAGGCGAGTACTCCGAGGACCCGGCGCCGGTCACGGCGCTCGGTCCGGCTGAGGAAGCCGAGAACCGCGAGGACGGCGCCGGCGAGGAGGACGCTCACGAGGAGGGCGCCCCGCCCCCCGACCGCGCCGGAGAGAGCGCTGAAGGCGTCGGCGTGCACAGTTCCACCGGCCTTGACCGCGGCGATCCCGCCGCCGACCAGCGCGACCGTGGTCCACCACGTGCGGCGGCCAGGATGCACTCCCGCGCCGGCGACCGCGGCCATTGCGGCGGCGGCGAAGAGGGCCGCGACGTACATCCGCGGCAGTGAGAAGGGCGCGTCCATCGACAAGGCGCGGAGAGAGTTCTCCGCGCCGGTCAGGCGGACGACGTAGCCGCCGGTCTCCAGGACGACGGCGAGGCCGAACAAGGCGAGCCCGAACGTCGGCACGGGAATGGCCCGACGGCGTAATACGGGAGCCGGCTGCGGTGCAGTCGAACGCTTACCGGCGATGAGACCGGAGAGCGGTTCCGTCCGTCCCTCGAGCATGTCGGCCCGCCGGATCCCACGACCGATCAGCACACCGAAGACGACGGCGACGACCATCCACACCGCGAGGCCACCCAGGACCCAGACCCACCACACAGGTGCTCCATCGGCAGGCGGAGCGGCGAACGTGAACACACCGTCACGATGTCCTGACAACCGTTCCGCCGAACCTCGACACGCGCGGCCGGTCGTGGGTCGTGGGCACTGGAAACCTCACGGATCCCAAGCGTCGCGCGCGACCGTCCTCGCCGACCGGTGTTTGTCCGGACGCCAAGACGGAGGTGGGCTCAGCCGACGGGAGCGGGTGTCTCCGTCGGAGTCGTAGTCTCCGTGGCCGTCGTCTCGGCCGCAGTGGCCTCGGTCGGCGTGGACGTCTCGGTCGGCGTCGAAGTCTCCGTTGGAGCGGCCGTCTCCGTCGGAGTGCTTGTCTCCGCCGGCGGCGTCGTGGTGACGGGGGTGCTCGTCTCCACAGGCGGCGTGGTCGTCTCAGCCGGCGGCGTCGTGGTCTCGGCGGGCGGCGTCGTCGTCTGAGCGGGCGGCGTCGTGGTGACAGTTTCGGTGGCTGTCTGAGTGACCGTCTCGGTAGCGGTCTGCGTCGTCGTCTCGCCTGAAGGTGCGGGAGCCCCCGTAGTCGTGGCAGCCGTTGGGGCGCTGGTTCCGGTCGCTCGGGGAGTTCCCGGAAGACCCGACGGGGCCGCCGTCGACGTCGAAGCCGCCGTGCTTGCGCCAGCGAAGAGCGCGCTGCGCCCAGGGGCTGCGGGGCCGTCTGGCTGTCTGACATCGATCGTCGCACCGGCCGGATCAGGGGCCCTCGATGCACCACCCGGTGTGAGCGCCGCTGCTGTGCCCCCTGCGGCGCTCGACGCAAGGTCGTCCAGCGCTCCGTATCCACCGAGCGGGTGATCGCCGAGCACACCACGGTTCAGCGCGAGGGGAAGAAGCGCGAGAAAGATCGCCAGGGAGGTGCCGATCAGCGCCACGGCCCAACGCGGTGCGCCGCTTCGCCCCCGTGGTCTCATGGCGGGAGAGGCTATGGGACAAATGGTGCCTATGGGGTTCCGGTCGCTCCGCTGATTTCGACGAGAGCCAGATCCGCCGGCCTGCAGGTAACCAGCAGATACCGCCCGTGAGCGGTCAGATGCCGTCCGCGTTGTCCACGTCCGCTTTGGCCGATGACCTGTCGCCCAGCACCGACTCCTGACCCCCTAACCGTCGGAGCAACGGCAGCAGCGCCGCCACGATCAGTTCAGCCACTTCCTCATGAACTTCGACGGGTTGCCCGATCGGATCACGAATGTCGTCGCCTTCGTCGCTAGCCCGGTGCCGTCGGGCGGTCGTCAACCGTTGCACAACCTGTCGGGCACGCTCACCCGATGGCGCCCCTGAGAACTCGACCTCTGGGACATCGGCCTCCTCCGATCGTGAGAGCAGCGCGGCGGCCTCACGTAGCGCAAAGGTTCGAGCCATCGCCCGAGGGGCGAGGGTGAGCACGGCATTCCGATGCGCGCGGGTCATGGTCAGCACGAGATCGGCCCGATCCACATGCTCCGCCCTGAGCTGCCGGGCTCGGAAGTCCCCGGCCTCGACGCCGAAGCCACGCAGCACCAGAGCGCTGTCGGGATGCATGGCCGATCCGACGACCGCCCGAGTCCCTGCGCTGGCGACGTGGAGGATGCCGACGTCCTGCCCTAGCGTCTCCTCCAGCCACGCGCGCCCCAGCCGCTCGGCGAACGCCGACCGGCAGATGTTGCCGGTGCAGACGAGCAGGATCCTGAACGGGTCCTGATGGGCGGCTGGCACCTGACCAGTGTGGGCGAGTGCTCGACTCACCGTCCGGTCGGCCTACCCCGCAGGGTGACCAGTGACGAGCCGTTCCGTTCGGCAGGTTCTGCCTGCGTGGCGAACGGTGGGACGGCTGCCTCGCTCCGTAGAACTACCGACATGACCTGGCTGCTGCTCGTCGCGCTCGCCTGGACGGCGCTGGCGCTGCCATTCGGCCTGCTGCTCGGTCGCGGCATGCGGGTCGCCGACCGCCGCGACGCCGTGCGGCTGCAGAGCCGCATCCCCGACTTCATTCCCGCAGAGCTCCTGGCGGCAGTTGCTGCTCAGCAACGCCAGCGCGGCTGACCGCGTCTGCCTCAAGCGCCACATCGCCCGCGAGATCCACCACGCCCTCGTCGCTCGGCGGGGCATCGAAGCATCTCAGTCGACCGTCAGAGTCGGTCGACGCTCTCGCCGCGCAGGACCCCTCGGGTATCGAAGACTGCGACGCCGTCGAGTGCACCAGCGATGCACTCGTCGTGGGCCTGCAGCAGAACGACGATGTCGGCGTCCCGCATCGCCTGCCGCAGATCCGACTCCCCCTTGAGCAGCCGCTCCGGGTCACCGTGCTCCGCGGCATTCCTGACGGTTACGTACGGGTCGTGGAACCGCAGGTCGGCGCCCCTGTCCAAGAGCTTCATGGCAAGCGGCACCGCGGGCGACTCGCGCTCGTCGGCGATGTTGGTCTTGTAGGTGACCCCGAGGAGCAGGACGGTCGACCCTCGGACGGCTTTGCCGTCGTCGTTGAGCCGGTCCTGGATGCGGCGGGCCACGTAGGCCGGCATGCCCGCGTTGACCTCCTGTGCCAGCTCCACGAACCGGAACGGGTAGTGCAGTCGTGCCTGAACGGTGTGCGACAGGTAGTTCGGGTCGATCGGGATGCAATGGCCACCCACCCCCGGCCCCGGGTAGAACGCCTGGAAACCGAACGGCTTGGTCTTGGCGCACTCGATGACGTTCCACAGGTCGATGCCGAGCTCGTGGGAGAACCGGGCCATCTCGTTCACCAGCGCGATGTTGATGTGCCGGTAGGTGTTCTCCAGCAGTTTGGCCATCTCGGCCTCGCGAGTGCCCTTGGCCGGGACCACGGTGTCGATGAAACTGGCGTAGAAGTCGACAGCGCGCCGCGTGCAGTCGGGCGTGACGCCGCCGACGACCTTCGGGGTGTTCTTGATGCCGTAGACCTTGTTGCCGGGGTCGACGCGCTCGGGCGAGAAGGCCAGGTTCAGCACCGCGCCCACCCGGAGGCCGCCGACCTCGATCAACGGCTGGAAGAACTCCTTGGTCGTGCCGGGGTAGGTCGTGGACTCCATGGAGAGGCACGCGGGTGGACGAGGGTCGCCGGTTCACCCCCCCAACCGCTGGTCAGGCGGTCACTTCGGCTCGCCCAGTCGAGTCGCCGATGCCGACGACGCAGCGGACGTCCATGTCAGCCAGCGCCGAGACCGGTCCCAGACGTCGCCGCCCGCTGCGGCAGGAGTGACGGGTCCGGGCGGACGTCGTCCAGGAACCCGACGAACGTCCATGTCGGTGTGATGCTGTCGTTGCCGTGACGATGTCGAGCATCTCGTGCCCATGGCCGCCGGTCCCAATGATGCGGGCGTCCGCGGGCGTCGCTGCGGCCCTCCGGCGAGCTCAGCCAGTGGTCCAGAGTCGCGCGTAGCGGTCCCAGACGACGCGCTGGTTGAACTCATGCACCACGCGGGCCCGCGCTGCGGCGCCCATGTCGGCCCGGAGCCCGGGATCGTCCACGAGGCGATGCAGCGCCGCGTCGAGCGCTTCAGCGTCGCCTCGGGGCACCACGAGACCGGTGATGCCGTCGATCACGCTGTCCCGCGCGCCGGTGGCGTCTGTCGTGACGACTGGCAAGCCGCTCGCTGCAGCCTCGAGGACCACGTTGGGGAAGCCCTCCCTGCGGGTCGGCAGCACGAGGACGTCCATGGCTTCGTACCACGGGCGCGTGTCGCTCACGAACCCCGTCACGTGGACGCTGCTCGCCGCCAGTCGAGCCTCGTGCTGCTGCCTCAGGCTGATGTCTTCGAAGTCCCCGACGACGACCAGCGTGACGTCTGCCCGCCGGCCGACACCTCCGGCTACGGCGAGCAGGTCCTCGAGGCCCTTGTCCGGGGCGAGCCTGCCGACGAAACCGATGACCACGGTGTCCGGTGGCGCGCCGACGCTCTCCCGCGCGGCAGTTCTCGCCTCCTGAGTGGGCGGGCGGAAGCGCTCGCAGTCCACGCCGTTGCTGCTCCCGGACCCCAGCACGGATACCCGCTCGCTCGACACCGCCCGCAGCTCTCGCAGCTCGCCGGCGAGGCTCGGGCTGACGGCGACGACGTGGTGTGCGGCTCGGCAGCTCACGACCTCCAGCGCAGTGAGCAGGAGCCGTGTCGCGCCGGTGGCTCCTTCCAGTCGCAGTCCGCGCTGGAGGTAGAACCTGCGCGGGACTCCAGCGAGGGCGGCAGCGAGGCCGACCAGGAGGCCGGCCTTGGGCGTGCTGACGACGGTGACCTCGGGGCGAACACGGCGCAGGAGGCGCACGAGGCGCACGAGCGCCAGCGCATCGCGCCACGCCTGCGGCTCGCGGCGCATGGCCACGGCGTGGATCGTCACCCGTGGGTCGATGGAGGCCAGCGCCTCCCCTGGCGAGCACACCAGGTGGACGTCATGGCCCTTGTCGACGAGATCGGAGAGCTGGCCGGCGAGGAAGGCCTTCGCTGTCACCGGCGCCGTGACAGCGTGGAGTATCCGCACACGGGCACGCTAGCGGGTGCGACTCCCGGCCCCCGAGCCCCCGCTCACCACCAGTCGAGCGGCTAACGCCTGACGCCTGCTCTGGGCGACGCTGCTCGAGCGGAGCCGGAGGGACTCGGAGTGGCTCGATGCGCTCACGACGAAGTTGCAACGGCCGCGTCTCGTCACCTTCGAGGGTGAGATCGTCCTCGGCGCTGAGGCACGAACGCGTGGGACCGGCCACTACAGCGCAGGCTCGGTCCGGCGCCTACCTTGGGCGGATTCTCGACGACTAGCACCACGTCAACCTCGCCTTCGCCGCAGCTCGCGAGGCCGCGCCGTTCCCAGCGCTCTGGACGTTCACGAGGACCCGTCTGATCTATCGATCTTCGAGTTGCCATGTCGCGACCGCGACGCTTCCGACCGCCGAACGCCCGACCCAGTACCGACGGATGACCGCGAGCGGTCGGACAGGCGCCGGCTCGGTGCAGCAGACCCACCCGGTCCAGCGGGTCGTGCGGCGAGTTTCGGCGGCAAGTCCTCGGAGTCGACCACCGCCAACTCCCGGTCGCGGAGCAAGAAGATGGCCAGCATGAGCGGCAGCAGGAAGCCCCGGGGGTACATGTAAGTGGTGGTCAAGTTGATGCCGACGAACGCGGTCAGCACGCCGAGGGCACACACCGCCGCGACAGGGGCCTTCCTGCGACTCGCCAGGGCCACCGCCGCAACTGCAACGATGAAGACGATCCAGCCCAGAAGGGGCAGGATCCCGGTCTCGGCCCACAGCAGCAGTGGCACCACGTGCACACCTTGGGCGTAGATCGACTCTGGTATGAACAGGCCGGGACCGATGCCCGTCAGCATGTGGTCGCCAACGACCCGCCAACCCTCATCGATCAGGTCGAGCCGGATCTCGGCACTCCCCACTGAGTCGACACCGCCTTGGCGCAACGGAGACGTCACCCGCTCCGTGAACGCCTGTCCATACGTGCTGGCTGTGCGACGGTCCACCTCGCTAACCACCCCGTACATCAGCGCCAGGCCCGCGACGAGGGCCGACGCCACTCGAACCGTGACTCCGCGCTGCAGTTGGTCGCGAAGGAGCGGCAGAGACAGCAGGTGGAGGACTGCGACGACGGCGACAGCGGCGATCGCTATCAGGCTCCCGGAGCCCGAGCGCGTGATGATGAGCGCCACCCCAACGGTTCCCAGCAGCAGCATGGCCTTCCGGATCGTGATGTGCCGCCGGACTGTGAGGTAGTAGACGATCGGCACAGCCGCCGCGGCCATCCTGGACAACTCCCCGATGCCCGAGAACAAGCCCTGCCGTCCCGCGTACGTCGAAATCAGCCAGCCTTGCTCGGTAAGGGTGGCAGCGAGCGAAGGCAAGAACACCAGGATGCCCAGGCCGAGCATGACCGACGCCGCGAGGCCGTAGAGGAACGCCTTCGCAGCGCTGACGATCTCCCGCTCGCTCTGCTGGGTGAGCACTGCCGGCAACAGCCAGAAGCCGACCGCGTACTGGCTGGTCAGAGCGATTGTGGCTGCCGACGACGCCATTTGGTTGAACAGGGCGGAGGCGAGCGTCCCAACGACCAGCAAGGCGCCAGGGATCGCGAAGACCGTGAACCACACGCCGCTGCGGCGCCGTGGCGGTCGCCTGGGCACCCGCTTGAACAGGACCACAAGCGCACCGGCGATAAGAAGAGCGTCCCCGACGCTGAACCCCACACCGGGCAGAACGAGCACCCGCATGAACGGCGTGAGGAACACCCCGGCCAAGAAGATCCGCTGCCCTGTCATCCCGGCACCGTAGCCCGAGGTCATCGCGAAACGTCTGTGGACGCCGCTCCGGTCTCCGGCTGTCGTTGCTCGAGGGACGACCGTTGCCACAGGGCCCGAGGCTGAGCTGACGGCGCGGTCAGGCCGTCTGAGGGGTCGCGCGCCGGTGCCGGCGCTGCCTCATGTGGCCGAGCGTCCTTGGCGAGTCGATAGGCCGTCTGGTATGCGCGACCTACGGGGTAGGCTGACACTCTCCCAGAGGACGCGCCCGGCACGTCGAGCGCGTAGCGGTTCGACATGCTGCCGAGCGAACCGAGCCACGCGAAGAGTAGATCGAGACGCGTGTAGTCGGAGGTCTTCGTCCTCCGCCAGTTGCGAAGTCCCGCCCGGAGTGGGCGCGCGTATGCGCTGTGCCTGCCCAGGGGAGAGTCCACGACCAGTGACTCGACGGTCGAGCCGGTCTCGCCGCGCAGCCACTCGCCGTACTTGTGTTGCCTCGAGCGCAGGCGATCAGCACTTGTGTCCCGGACTCCGTCGTACCGCGTGCCTGTGCGGGACCACGGGACGTCCCTCAAGGCAGGGTGCAGCTCGGCGAGCAGCGTGCGGTAGTGCACGTCACCGCGCTGCTGCGGCGGCAGCTGCCACATGGCCGAGTACACCGGAGGGGCGGTGAACGCCTGGTACAGCGAAAAGGGGATGGAGCGCGGACGACATGGTGACCTGCAGCAGCCGGCGCAAGTAGTGCCGTTGCTGCTCCAGCTCCCGGGGCTGCCACTCCTCTCGAGTCCCGGCTGACGGTCGCCACGCGGTCGACTCGCCGCGCAGGGCCGTGCGCAGCGACCGGGTGTTGAGGGCTGGAAAGACTCCGAAGGGATCCACGACCCGCGGCTTGGTCGCTGGCAGGGCCGAGATGTGCCTCCCGGAGTACTCAACCCGGCCGATGGAGTCCCCGTAGGTGCCCGCGACGACCAGGTGCAGGTCATCCATCTGAGCGACGTCAGGCAGACCGTGCAGGTGCAGGGGCGAAACCTCGGCGCCAGCGTCCGCCATGAGCAGGAGGTTCCGTCGCAGCAGGGCGGGTGTCAGCTCGATGTGCCGCCACTGCCAGCCGAGAGCGCGGGCCAGGGACTCGGCGTAGACAGCTGCCCGGCTTCCAGCCGCCCCTCCCACGTGTTACTCACCATGCGAGGCAGCCTCTCACCTCGACGTGGGGTGTGGCTCATCACGTCTCTGCGCGTGCTGCGGGCGCGACCGGGCGTTCGCCCAGACCCCGACGAGCACGGCCACCGAAGCGGACAGGGCCGCCGAGGCAGCGGCACCACGCAGACCGAAGGACGGAATCAAGACGCTGTTGGCGGCCACGCTCGTTGCCAGGGCGAGGGCCGTGACGCGTGTCTGCACGTTCGTGTTGTGGTGCAGCTGAGCCACGATGTTGACGTACTGGTAGCGATAGGCCGTCAAGCCGAACGCCCCGATGAGCAGCCCGACCGTCAGCGGGTCACCCAGACGGAGGTCCTCTCCGATCATCACCACGGAGAGCGCCGGCCAGGCTGCGAACAGCAGCACGCACACGGCCGCACTCGACAGGGCCGCCCGGCGGCGGAGCAAGCGCAGATGCGCCTGCCGATCTTGGGACTCCAGCTGGGCGAAGAGCCTGGGGACGGCGACCAGGCCCACCAGACCCGTCACCAGGGTGATGACGCCGCACAGGATGTCGAACGTCGGGGCGTAGAGGGCAACCTCCTCCTTGCCGCGCAACGCCAGCAGGATGAACCGGTCGACGTAGAGCATCGAGAGGCTGAGCCCGTAGTTGAGGATGAGCGGGCGGCCGTACTGCCACCAGGGCTGCAGGTCCGCGCGCCGGGAGTGGGGCCCCGACACGGCCCGCCACGTCGACGCCGTCGCCAACAGGCTCGAGGCCAGGATCCCGCCCAGGATCCAGCTGAGCTGGACGTCATCGGCGAGTGCACCCGTCAGGGCGACGATGAGGACGAACGCCCCGTTCCGCAGCACGCCTGCGACGATGAACGCTCGCGGGAGGATGCGGGCTCTCAGGAGGATCCACCTGGTGGTGAAGGCGGATTCCGCGAGCGCGTAGGCGACGCAGAAGGCGACGGTCAGCCATGCGCTGCCAAGCGTGACGGCAGCGATGGCACCTGTCAGCAACGCCACGACGGGAGCGTTGCGCAACCAGGCGGTGACCGTCGCCCGGTGCAGCCGACTGGGATCCTCCGCTGGCGCGAAGCGGAGCACCGCCGCGTCGAGCCACTGCGACGGCACGGTCGAGCCGATCGATACGGCGGTGATCACGAGGACGAACGTCCCGTACTCCACCGGGCTAAGAAGGCGCGTGAGCAGCGGGGTCGCGGCGAGGCCCAACGCGGCGACCACAAGCCGCCCGGCGCCCATCGTGAACCCGGCGCGTCTTGTCGCCTGGAGCAGCTTCGAGGCGGCGGGCCGTCCGGCAACTGGTTCTCGCCGGTTCCGCTCCATCAGCGGAGCGTCCCGCGCGACTTCTCCTCGACGAGGCGCTGCAGCGCCTCGTGCCATCGCTGCATCACCGGAGTGAGGTCGTGGCGCGCGCATGTCGCCTGCTGCGCCGCGAGTGCCTCCTCGGTGCGCAGCGCCGCGTCGGTGCCCATAAGGGCGCGCATGCGCTCAGCCAACGCGGCGCTGTCTCCCGGTGGCGCCAACCGGCCCTCGGGCAGGAGCTCGGCCAGGTCCCCGACGTCGCTGGCGACCATGGGCATGCCGCACGCCAGGGCTTCCAGAGCAGCGTTGGGGGAGCCCTCCCACCGCGAGCTGAGGACGAAGCCGTCGTAGTCGTCGAGGGAGCTGTGCCAGTCGAAGGTGAAACCGCGCAGGTGGATCGCGTGGCCCAATTGCCGGTCTTCGATCAGGCGCTCCAGTGCCTGGGCGCCCGGGCCCTCGCCGAAGATGTCCAGGGTGGCGAGATGACCGGCCTGGATCAGCTGGGACATCGACTCGACCAGCAGGTCGTAGCCCTTGGCGTCCGTCAGCCGGCCCACCGCGATCCATCGGAAGGGGCTAGCCGCCTGCCTCGGCCTGACCGTCGCCGGGACGGTGTCTGCGAGGGCGTTGTGGATCACTTGCGACCGCTGCGGATCGCTGAGGCCCGCCGCGGCGTACTTCTCCAGCGACTGGGAGGCGTTGAACACCGTCATGGCATCCGCCCGCCGGCTGATCCGCATCAGGAGACGACGCGGTCCACTGGGCAGGGCGGAGGTCCCGACGCAGGAGATCAGCGGGAGGCGAGTGCCGACGGTCGTGACGCGAGCAGCGAGCACCGCTGGTCCGTTGAAGGCGAGAAGCGCGTCAGCCCGCCAGGTGCGCAGGAAGCGGCGCAGTTTCGCGGGGCTGGACAGGAGTTGGCGGCCCGTGAAGTCGAGCCGGATCCGCTGGGTGCCGGTCGGCAAGGGGTGCTCGACGCTCCCCTGCCCCAGCGAGCGCATCGTGATGACGCAGACGTCATGGCCGAAGGCGGGCAGGTGCTCGGTGAGCAGCTGGATCTGGCGTTCCGCGCCGCCGCCGCCCATCGTGGGCACCAGCACGGCAATCCTCATCGATGTCCTTCCGGAAGCGCGAGCCTCCGGTGCTCGAACGCCTGGGCGCTCACAGCGTCCGGAACCATTCTACCGTCTGGTGCAGGCCGTCCTTCAGCGGGACGGCGTCGACGTCCGGGAACAGCGACTGCACCTGGCTGCTGCTCGCCTGACTGTCCCGGACGTCGCCGACACGCGGCTCGAGGTGGTCCACGGTGAGCTTCCGACCCAGCTCCGCCTCGAGCAGCTCGATCACGGTCAGCAGGGATGTCCGCGTGCCGAACGCCAAGTTGGTGGGCCCTGCGGTGACGGAACCGACGACGGCTGCGCGGAGGACTTCCACGACGGTGCCCACGAAGGTGAAGTCACGCGTCTGGTGGCCGTCTCCGAACACCTGGAGCGGTTTCCCTGCCAGCGCCGCGCTGACGAAGGCGGGCACCACAGCCGCGTACGCGTGCCCAGCCGCCTGGAGCGGGCCGAAGACGTTGAAGAAGCGGAACGGCAGCACTGGCAGCTGGTAACACTCGGCGTACGCCACCGCGTACTGCTCTGCGGCGAGCTTGGAGACGGCGTACGGACTCATGGGACGTGCCTGGAGGTCCTCCGACTTCGGAATGGCCGGATTCGATCCGTACACGCTCGAGGAGCTCGCGAGGGACACGTGGAGCCCGCCGTGCCTGCGGGCAGCCTCCAGGACTCGGAGGGTGCCGGTGGCGTTCGCCTCGTGGCTGCGCACCGGGTCGACGATGCTCCTGGGCACGGAGGGGACGGCTGCCAGGTGGACTATGTGGCTGCAGCCGGCCGTCGCGGCGTCCAGCGCATCGGTGTCCAGGATGGACCCCCGGTGCACTCGGACCGGCAGTCCGTCCAGGTTGCTCAGGGAACCTGAGGAGAGGTCGTCCAGCACGCGGACCTCTGCGATGTCGGGGTCCTCGCAGAGCCGGCGGCAGAGGTTCGCTCCGATGAAGCCGGCCCCGCCCGTGACCAGGACCGACTCGCCGCTCACAGCACGCTCCAGCGCGGGTCACGCTGCGTCCGTCGCGTGTCGAGGACGAGGGCCTCGCTCAGCAGGTCGAGCTTCAGTACGTCGTGGTCGACCAACAGGACGACGACGTCGGCGGCGCCCACCTGAGCCGCGTCCAGGTCCACCTGTTGCGCCGGAAGGGGCTCGTGCAGCTGCACGACCTCGAGATCGACGAGCGGATCAGCGAAGCGGACGTCGGCCCCGAGAGCGGCGAGCAGCTGAGCCACCCGGACCGAAGGTGACTCGCGGGCGTCGCTGGTGTTCTTCTTGTAGGCCAGACCGACCAGGAGCACGGTCGATCCGTTCACGGCCTTGCGCTCCCGGTTGAGCAGCTCGGTCACGCGCTGGACCACGTAGTCGGGCATGTGGTCGTTGACGTCGTTGGCGAGCTCCACGAAGCGGAACGGCTGGCCCAGCGTGCGCTTCACCTGCCAGGACAGGTACGAGGGATCGATTGGCAGGCAGTGACCGCCGACCCCGGGGCCCGGCGTGAATCTCATGTACCCGAACGGCTTGGTGGACGCGGCGTCGATGGCCTCCCACACATCGATGCCGAGGCCGTGGGCGAAGACCGCCAGCTCGTTCACCAGCGCGATGTTGACGTGGCGGAAGGTGTTCTCGAGCAGCTTGGTCAGCTCTGCCTCCTTCGGGGACCGGACGGGAACCGTCTGCTCCACGATGTCGTCGTAGAAGGCCTTCACCGCCGCTGACGACGGGCCGTCGATCCCGGAGACCACCTTGGGGGTGTTGACCAGCCCGAACACGGGGTTGCCGGGGTCGATGCGCTCGGGGCTGTAACCGAGGCTGAAGTCGCGTCCAGCCACCAGGCCGGACCCCGCTTCAAGGATGGGGGCCAGCAGTTCCTCGGTGGTCCCGGGGTACGTCGTCGACTCGAGGACGACCGTCGCACCCGCCTTCAGCATCGGGGCGAGCGTCCGACCGGACCGCTCGATGTAGGACAGGTCGGGGTTGCCCTCACGCAGCGGCGTCGGGACCGTGATGACCGCGACGTCGAAGTCCTTCGCTGCCCCGTAGTCGTGGCTGGGCCGGTAGCGACCTGTCGCCAGGGCCGACTGGAGCTGCTGCGACGGAATGTCCTCGACGTAGGAGTCGCCGGCCGCCAGCCGATCCATGCGACTGACGTCGACTTCCAGCCCGATGACGTCGTAGCCGACCTCCACCGCCCGCATGGCAAGCGGCAGGCCCACGTACCCCTGTCCGATGACGACGAGCTTTTTGTTCTTCATGACGATCCCCTCAAGTGGTCGCGGAGTCACGCCGCGCCAGACCCGTTTAGTGGCTTTGCGGGAATGCCAACAGCCGTAACATCGGACGGCAAATCTCGCGCCACGACCGCACCTGCCCCGACTGTTGTTCGAGCACCCACGCGTTTCCCTTGGATAACGCACGAGCATGTTCCCAGATTCACCGACTGCTCCAGCAAGACGCTTCCCGAGATGGAGGCGTTCGGATTGACCGTTACATAGTCTTGAAGCACGGCATCGTGCCCGACGGTGACGCCGAGGTTGAGGTGGACATGCCGTCCGAGTCGAACGTTCGTCGTGACAGCAGCACCGGCACAGATGACAACTCCTGGCCCCAACGAGACTAAGTGCTTGCCGAGGGTGGCCGCGGGGTGGACGAGCACCGGAGAGAGCCGACCTGCGGACCGCGCCCAGGTATCGATTTTTCGCCGGACCTCACCGGAGCCGATCGCTATGATGTACTGGACGTCCACTGCGAGCTGATCGAGCTTCTCGACACCACCCCAAAGACGAAGGCCACGTTCCGCGATGAGAGTTTCGTCGGCTGGGCCGTCGTCGAGGAAGCCCACAGGCTCGAACAGTTGCCCGTCCTGGCCGCCGGCGTCGTTGACGGCCTCGATGACGTCATGTACCTCTCGCCCGAAACCACCGGCCCCAATGATTGCGACAGGGATGGCAGTCACGCGTCCTTCTCTAGCGATCGAATGGTCGGATGCTTCCGTGTCGACTCCATCGCAGCGCCCTGTCCCGCGAATTCTGGCATTGTCTCCGTATCACTGGCTGAGATGCCGTGGCGTGTGAGGACGGCGCTGATGGTCGCTCCCAGGATCTGAAGGTCGAGTCGGAGGCTTAGCCGTTCCACGTACTCCACATCGGCCGCGAATTTCTCCTCCCATGTGAGGGCGTTTCGCCCCCTCACCTGCGCAAGCCCAGTAATGCCCGGCCTGACCTCATGGCGTCTCATCTGCGTCGGCGAGTACCGCTCCAGGTATCGCATAAGCAGCGGTCGTGGCCCGACGAGGCTCATCTCCCCACGGAACACATTCCATAAAGTGGGGAGTTCGTCGAGGCTGGTGCTTCTGAGGGTCCGACCCAGCGGTGTCATGCGCTCGACGTCGCTTTCGATTCCCCGGGGTTCTCGCATCGTCCGGAACTTCACGAGTTGGAACGGCTCGCCGTTGCGCCCGGGCCGCTCCTGCCGGAACAGCACTGGTGAACCAACGTCACGACGCACCGCGACTGCGATGGCTGCCATGACTGGAGCGCCAATCAGCAACCCCACGCTCGCCACGACTAGGTCGATGACTCGTTTGACGGGGAGGTAGGCCGAGGGACAAGGGCTCACGCGCACTCCAGGAACTCCGTGACGGCCGCCAGAACGCGATCCACCTGCTCGGGGCCGAGCGCCGAGCCGCTGGGCAGGGTGAGCCCACGCTTGAACAACTGGTCGGCAGCCCCGGTGACCAGCGACCGAGCCTGCGCGAACACCGGCTGGCGGTGCATGGGCTTCCAGAGGGGGCGAGACTCGATGTTCGCGGCGTCCAGGGCCTTGCGGAGATCCTCGGTGGACCACCCTGCCTCGGTCTCGTCGACGAGCACGGCGGTCAGCCAGCAGTTGTCCTGCTCGTCGTTCGCGCGCTGGAAGACGGTCACTCCGGGCACGCCGGCGAATGCCTCGATGTACATCGCGCGCAGCGCGCGGCGCCGGCCGATCATCTCGTCCAGCCGCTCCAACTGCGCGAGACCGAGCGCGGCCAGCACGTTGCTGAGCCGGTAGTTGTAGCCGATCTCGGTGTGCTCGTAGTGCACCGCCGGCTGCCGCGCCTGCGTACTGAGGTAGCGGATCCGGTCTGCCGTCACAGCGTCGTCGGTGAGCAACATCCCGCCGCCGCTGGTCGTCATGATCTTGTTGCCGTTAAATGACAGCGCGGCCATCACGCCGAACGACCCGGCCGGGCGGCCGGCATGGGATGCGCAGAGCGACTCGGCGGCATCGGAGAGCACCGGTACGCCGAACCGCTCGCACAGCGGGTCGATCCGCGTGTAGTCGGCGCAGCGGCCCAGCAGGTCGACCGGTATGACACCAGCAACCGTCGCGCCCTCCGACTGCAACTGGGTGAGCGCCTGCTCCAAGAGGGCTAGGTCGAGGTTGCCGCTGTCGTCGCAGTCGACGAAGAACGGGTCGGCCCCGGTGTAGACCACCGCGTTCGCCGTCGCCGCGAACGTCAGAGTCGGGACGATGACCACGGTCCCCGGCTTCGCGCCGAGCTCCAGCAGCGCCAGGTGCAGCGCCGCCGTTCCCGAGGAGAGGGCTACCGCATGCTGCCGGCCGCACCGCTCGGCGATGGCGGCCTCGAACGCGTCCACCATCGGGCCGAGCGGCGCGATCCAGCCGGAGCGGACCGCCGCGACGACCATCTCCTCCTCGCGCTCGCCGACGTCCGGAGGAGAGAGCAGGACGCGCGTGCGTGCGTCGGGAGTGCCGATCACTGCTGCCCCGCCTGAGCCAGGCGCGTTTCGATGGCATCCACCTGCAGGACCGCCTCGAGCGGCGGGAACGGCCGGGCGAGCCACGACTCCAGGTCGCCCTCGACAGGCGGAACCGGAACGTGGCTGATCAGCGGGTGCACGGGGCGGCTGTCCCGCTCCTCCCTGCCGAACAGCTCCTCGTGCAGCTTTTCGCCCGGCCGCAGGCCGGTGAAGCGGATCTGGATCGGACGGCCCTCCATGGCGATGAGCTGAGCGGCGACATCCGCGATCCGCACCGGCTCGCCCATGTCCAGCACGAGCGCCTCACCGCCGGCGCCCACGGCGCCGGCCTGGATGACCAGCTCCACCGCCTCGGGGATGGTCATGAAGAAGCGCGTCACGTCGGGGTGCGTCACCGTCACCGGGCCGCCGCGCGCGATCTGCGCGGCGAAGGTCTCCAGCACGGAGCCACGGCTACCCAGCACGTTCCCGAACCGCACCGAGAGGAACCGGCCCTCGTTGCGCTGCGCGTAGGTGGCCGTCAGCCGCTCGGCCATCCGCTTCGTGCGCCCCAGCACGTTGACCGGGTCGGCGGCCTTGTCGGTCGAGACATTGATGAAATGGCTCACCCCGACCGCGGTCGCCGCGTCGAGCACGTTGCGGGTGCCGAGGACGTTGGTCTTCCAGCCCTCGCTCGGGTACTGCTCGAGCATGTTGACGTGCTTCAGCGCGGCTGCGTGGAAGACGACGTCGGGCATCCGGCGCAGGAACAGCTCCCGCAGCGCTTCCCCGTCGCGGATGTCGGCGAGGATCGCTTCCGGCAGGTGCAGCTGCGCCTCGCCGTGGATGCTCAGGCTCACCGCGTGCAGGGCCGACTCGTCGCGGTCGAGCATCATGAGCTCGGCCGGCCCGAACTGGTGGATCTGCCGGCAGAGTTCGGAGCCGATCGAGCCGCCGGCGCCGGTGACCAGCACCCGCTTGCCCTTGAGAAAGCCCGCGATCTCGCTGATGTTCGTGTCGATCTGGTGGCGGCCCAGCAGGTCGGCGATGTCGATGTCGCGGACATCGCGGATGCCGATGCGCCGGCTGAGCAGGTCCGACAGTGACGGCAGTACCTTGACCGTGAGGCCTGCTTCGGTGGCGCGCTGGGAGATGTCCCGCACGAGCGCCGAATCTGCCGACGGGAGCGCGAGCACGAGCACCTCGGCATCGGTCGCAACCGCCGCCGGCCCGATGTGCTCCCGGCCGCCGAGCATCCGAACGCCCCGGACGCGGACATGGCGCTTCGCCGGGTCGTCGTCCAACAGACCCACGGGTACATACGGGCTCGCTGGATCGGCGAGCATCGAACGGACCAGCTGGTGCCCGGCGTTGCCGGCGCCGAAGACCAGCGTCGGCTGACCCTGGCGCGGACGCACCGCCCCCTCGCGCTGACTACGGATGGCGAGCCGGTAGGTCAGCATCAGCACGAACGCAACGATGGCGCCGATGAGCGGGACGGACAGCGGCAGCAACCGAGGCATGCCGGCGAAGAGGTCAGCGGCGAAGGCCGCCATGGCAGCAGTAGCCGTCGCTGCCGCGAGGGCCTTGAACTCCTCCGCACTCCCTACCGCATAGCGGCCCTGGTGCAGCCGGAGGACCACCGAGACGGCCAGGAACGCGGCGCCGGCCACCGCGGTGACGGTGAGCAGTCCCGCGAGGCTCACGCGGTCGAGGTCACCGTCGTAGCGTGCCGACGCGAGGAGGGTGAAGCCGACGAGTACGGAGAGCAGGTCGGCCATGACCATGGCGAGGCGAGCGAGCTTCCAGAACGCTCCGGACCTCGAGATCACGGGGCCGACCTCCCACCGGGGCGCAGACCAACGCCGAAGCGCTGAAGGTTGGAACGGCGGACGCATGTAGAACGGATGGGTCCGCCAAAGGTGACGGCGATGATGACGTCGCTCAGAACGGCGCACCCCCGTCGGGGCTCGTCAGTGGGGAGTCGAGCGGGGAGTGGCGCCGCCGGCCGGTGCGCCGGCCGGGGCGGCCACGCTTCGGCTCCGGGATGGGCGCGCGACCCGGGTCCGCCCCGTATCCGTATCCGTAGCCGTAGCCGCGTGCGATGGACGCGGCCTGCGGCACCCGGTTGAGGACGACACCCAGCAGCTTCGCGTCGATCCGGGCCAGTACGGCGGCTGCCTCTTCCAGCTGCTCGCGACGGGTCGAGCCGTATCGGGTCGTGATGACACAGCCGTCCGCTGCCACGCTGAGCACGGCTGCGTCGGTGACCGGCAGGAGCGGCGGGGTGTCGATGACGACGAAGTCGTACTCCTCGCGCAGCGTCGCGAGCACGCCGCGCATGTGGGCGGAGCCCAGCATCTCGCTGGGGTTCGGCGGCATCGGCCCAGCCGCCAGCACCGAGAGCTTGCCGTCCCCCCAGGGCTGCAGCACCTCGTGCAGCTCCGCCGTCCCGGCCAGGACGTTCGTCAGGCCGGCGCCGCCGACGAGCCCCATGTAGCGGGTGACCCGCGGCCGACGCAGGTCGGCCTCGAGCAGGACCACACGGCTGCCCGACTGCGCCAGCGCCGTGGACAGGTTGACTGCGAGCGTCGATTTGCCCTCGCCGGGCACCGAGCTGGCGACGACGATCACCTTGGGCGGGTTGTCGACGTCGAGGAACTGCAGGTTCGTCCGGATGGCACGGAAGGACTCCGCCGTCGGCGAGTGCTCGTCCGCAGCCGTGACGACGTGCTTCTCGTCCAGGCGCGGGTCCTCGAGGACGGTGCCGATGACCCCCATCCCGGTCAGCGCCTGGACGTCGTCGTTCGACTTGACCGTGTTGTCCAGCCGGCTTCGGAGCAGCGCCAGTCCCAGGCCGATGAGTAGACCAAGAACCGCACCCAGCGCGAGATTGCGAGTGACGCTCGGGCTGACTGCAGCTGGTCGAAGCTCTGCGGCTTGGACGATGGTGACCTTGACCGTGGACGCGTCGGCGCCCTCGGGCGTCTCCAACTCGGTCACCTGCTCCGTGAACTGCTCGCTCAGCGACGCGGCGATGTCGCGGGCCCGCTCTGCCGAGGTGTCGGTGACCGTGACTTCGAGGATGACGGTGTCGGGCAGCGCACGCGCAGCGACCTTCGCCGCAACTGCGTCCGGGCTGAGGTCCAGACCGAGGTCGTCGACGACCTGGGCGGCCAGCTGCTCACCGGTCAGGAGCTCGGCATAGGAGGTGACGCGCTGCTGGGAGAAGAGGTTGCCCTGGTAGGCGGCTGAGGTGTCCGTCGTGCCGGCGACCGAGACGAACAACCGCGTCGACGACGAGTACAGCGGCGTCGCTGCCCAGCTGAGCGCGCCCGCGATGACCAGGCCCAGGAGGGTCCCGCTGACGAGGAGCCACCAGCCAGAACGCACCACGTTGAGCACGTCCTTCAGATCCAACTGAGCCCCCGCTCCCAATGAACAGGCCTACCCCCGTTGGAGACCCGCGTCGCCCCGTCGAGCTCAGATGTTTGAGTATCGAACGGCATGCAACGGTACCCGCCAGCACCCATTGGGCGGCACCCCTCAGATGCTTGAAAGTGACGCAATCAACCCGGTCCAGTGAGTGCCGCGGTCCCGATCTCATGCACCGTGATGGGGGCACTACGGAACGCAGTCGTCCGTTTGGAGTCATGCACCCTGCGCTCAACGCTCACCGGGTGACCGAGCGAGCCTCGCTGCTCCCGGCTGCCAGTCGCTCCCGTTGGGGGACGACGGTGTATTTCGGGTCGCGGGCGCTGGCCATGCCGGCGTCGAAGACGCCGAACCGGGTGAGCAGGGAGCCGGCCGCCAAAAGCGTTCCAGACGCAACGGCCCCCAGCCGGGTGCGCCCGGCCACGACGGTCAAGCCGGCGCCAGCAGCGGTGCACGCCTTCGCCGCTCGCATGAAGGTCCCGGCCCGGCCCTCGTGGTACGGCTCGGCCACGATGCTCTCGTCGTTCTCGACCTGGTGCACCACGGCCAGCTCGACCAGAGCCCCCGCGACCGCCATCTTCCGCGCCGGGCCGGCCTCGGCCACCGGAGTGAACACCATGTTCAGGCCCCCGCCCGCGGCCAGCGCCGAGCCGGCGAAGACGAACGGCAGCTTGGTGTGGAAGTCGCGCCACGACGGCACCGCGGTGTTCGCCAGCAGCACCGCGGTGTAGGTCGCCATCGGGCCACCGAACATCGCGCCGACGATGCCGCCGAAGCGCTTGAGCCGCGGGAACCAGCCGAGCAGCTCGACCGCGGCGGTCGCAGCCGTGGCCGCGCTGAACGGCGACAGGATGTAGGTGCCCATCGACAGCGCGGACGTCGGCTTGAACACCCGCAGCATGTGCAGGAACCGCTCGGGCCGCCCGAGGTCGTGCACGAGGAAGAAGACCGATGCGAGCGAGCCCCCACCCGCGATGAGCCGGCCGGCACGGGTGAGCCTCGGGCGTCCGCTGAGGTCAGCCATCGCGGCGAGGATCGCAGAAGTACCCGACGCTCCGCCGAGGAACAGGTAGAGCGGCACGTCCGGGGTCTTCCACACCGGCGCCTTGATGATCGGGCGCCCGTAGTACGAGGTGAACTCGGCGTCGTCGACCATCGCGACCTCGCCGACGGCCCGCCGTCCGCTGCGCCGGCCGTTCTTCTTCCGCTTCGGCGCAGTCCAGCCGTCCGCCCGGCGCCAGCCTGCGCCAGGGGTCATGAGGCCTTCCGTCATGCCGTCACCGCCTCCGCGACCCGAGGACGGCGGTCAGCGCCACCCCGACGATCATCGCGGCGCCCTGGGCGGCCGCCTTCCACATCGCGGGCATGTCCCGGGCGGGAACGATCGGGTCCGGCGGCAGGCCGTAGACCTCCGGCTCGTCGAGCAGCAGGAAGAACGCGCCGTTGCCCCCCACGCCGTCGTTCTCGTCCCGCCCGTAGAGCCGCGCCGTCTCCACGCCCTGCGACTTCAGCGTCGCGAGCCGGGCGTCCGCCCGTGCCTGCAGCTCGTCGAGGTCGCCGAACTGGATCGACTGCGTGGGGCACGCCGTCGCGCAGGCCGGCTGCAGCCCGTCGGTCAGGCGGTCGTAGCACATCGTGCACTTGAAGACCCGGCCGTCGTCCTTGCGCTGGTCGATGACCCCGTACGGGCAGGACGGCACGCAGTAGCCGCAGCCGTTGCAGATGTCGCCCTGCACGACCACCGTGCCGAACTCGGTGCGGAACAGCGCCCCCGTCGGGCAGGCGTCCAGGCAACCGGCGTGCGTGCAGTGCTTGCACACGTCCGAGCTCATCAGCCAACGGATCTCCCGATCCCCCGACTGCGATGTCTGCGGGTCGAACTCGCTCAGCGCCTCGGCGTTGAGCACGCTGGCCTGTGCCTTGGCCAGGCTGTCGTCCTCCCGCACGTCGACGGCGGGGTCCAGGGTGTCCTGGCGGGCGGCGGGCAGCCCGACGGCCGGCATGGGCAGGTCGACCGTGCGCACCTGCTCGATGAAGGCCACGTGCCGCCAGGTGTTGGCCCCGAGCTGACCGGTGTTGTCGTACGACATCCCGGACAACCCGATCGCGTCGCGCTTGCCGTGCGAGTCGTCCATCGGGAGCGTGTTCCACTCCTTGCAGGCGACCTCGCACGACTTGCAGCCGATGCAGACCGACGTGTCGGTGAAGAAGCCCACCCGCGGCGGGTGCTCCGGCTCGTAGCCGTCCACCGCCTGGACGTCGGGCAGCGGCCCGAACAGCCGGTTGTTCGGGTCGTTCTCTTTGAGACCAGGGCTCGCCGAGCTCACGGTGGTCATGCCAGCTCCCCTGCCGTCGTCGGCTCCGGTTCGACGGGTGCCCGGCCGCCCACCGGGATGGCGCCGGACTGCATCCCGGCCCGCCGGCGGTACTCCTCGAGGAACTCCAGGAGCTCGGGGCCCGCGGGGAGTCTCGACCGGCGACTCGGGCAACGACCTGCTGGGCATCGTCCTGGATCCGAACACCCACATCCAGGAGAGCAAGGTGTCGACCTGCGACATCCGACCGGGACGCCGCCCGCGCGGCCCCGAGCTCCTGGAGTTCCTCGAGGAGTACCGCCGGCGGGCCGGGATGCAGTCCGGCGCCATCCCGGTGGGCGGCCGGGCACCCGTCGAACCGGAGCCGACGACGGCAGGGGAGCTGGCATGACCACCGTGAGCTCGGCGAGCCCTGGTCTCAAAGAGAACGACCCGAACAACCGGCTGTTCGGGCCGCTGCCCGACGTCCAGGCGGTGGACGGCTACGAGCCGGAGCACCCGCCGCGGGTGGGCTTCTTCACCGACACGTCGGTCTGCATCGGCTGCAAGTCGTGCGAGGTCGCCTGCAAGGAGTGGAACACGCTCCCGATGGACGACTCGCACGGCAAGCGCGACGCGATCGGGTTGTCCGGGATGTCGTACGACAACACCGGTCAGCTCGGGGCCAACACCTGGCGGCACGTGGCCTTCATCGAGCAGGTGCGCACGGTCGACCTGCCCATGCCGGCCGTCGGGCTGCCCGCCGCCCGCCAGGACACCCTGGACCCCGCCGTCGACGTGCGGGAGGACGACAGCCTGGCCAAGGCACAGGCCAGCGTGCTCAACGCCGAGGCGCTGAGCGAGTTCGACCCGCAGACATCGCAGTCGGGGGATCGGGAGATCCGTTGGCTGATGAGCTCGGACGTGTGCAAGCACTGCACGCACGCCGGTTGCCTGGACGCCTGCCCGACGGGGGCGCTGTTCCGCACCGAGTTCGGCACGGTGGTCGTGCAGGGCGACATCTGCAACGGCTGCGGCTACTGCGTGCCGTCCTGCCCGTACGGGGTCATCGACCAGCGCAAGGACGACGGCCGGGTCTTCAAGTGCACGATGTGCTACGACCGCCTGACCGACGGGCTGCAGCCGGCCTGCGCGACGGCGTGCCCCACGCAGTCGATCCAGTTCGGCGACCTCGACGAGCTGCAGGCACGGGCGGACGCCCGGCTCGCGACGCTGAAGTCGCAGGGCGTGGAGACGGCGCGGCTCTACGGGCGGGACGAGAACGACGGCGTGGGGGGCAACGGCGCGTTCTTCCTGCTGCTCGACGAGCCGGAGGTCTACGGCCTGCCGCCGGACCCGATCGTTCCCGCCCGGGACATGCCCGCGATGTGGAAGGCGGCCGCCCAGGGCGCCGCGATGATCGTCGGGGTGGCGCTGACCGCCGTCCTCGGGTCGCGGAGGCGGTGACGGCATGACGGAAGGCCTCATGACCCCTGGCGCAGGCTGGCGCCGGGCGGACGGCTGGACTGCGCCGAAGCGGAAGAAGAACGGCCGGCGCAGCGGACGGCGGGCCGTCGGCGAGGTCGCGATGGTCGACGACGCCGAGTTCACCTCGTACTACGGGCGCCCGATCATCAAGGCGCCGGTGTGGAAGACCCCGGACGTGCCGCTCTACCTGTTCCTCGGCGGAGCGTCGGGTACTTCTGCGATCCTCGCCGCGATGGCTGACCTCAGCGGACGCCCGAGGCTCACCCGTGCCGGCCGGCTCATCGCGGGTGGGGGCTCGCTCGCATCGGTCTTCTTCCTCGTGCACGACCTCGGGCGGCCCGAGCGGTTCCTGCACATGCTGCGGGTGTTCAAGCCGACGTCCGCGCTGTCGATGGGCACCTACATCCTGTCGCCGTTCAGCGCGGCCACGGCTGCGACCGCCGCGGTCGAGCTGCTCGGCTGGTTCCCGCGGCTCAAGCGCTTCGGCGGCATCGTCGGCGCGATGTTCGGTGGCCCGATGGCGACCTACACCGCGGTGCTGCTGGCGAACACCGCGGTGCCGTCGTGGCGCGACTTCCACACCAAGCTGCCGTTCGTCTTCGCCGGCTCGGCGCTGGCCGCGGGCGGGGGCCTGAACATGGTGTTCACTCCGGTGGCCGAGGCCGGCCCGGCGCGGAAGATGGCGGTCGCGGGGGCTCTGGTCGAGCTGGCCGTGGTGCACCAGGTCGAGAACGACGAGAGCATCGTGGCCGAGCCGTACCACGAGGGCCGGGCCGGGACCTTCATGCGAGCGGCGAAGGCGTGCACCGCTGCTGGCGCCGGCTTGACCGTCGTGGCCGGGCGCACCCGGCTGGGGGCCGTTGCGTCTGGAACGCTTTTGGCGGCCGGCTCCCTGCTCACCCGGTTCGGCGTCTTCGACGCCGGCATGGCCAGCGCCCGCGACCCGAAATACACCGTCGTCCCCCAACGGGAGCGACTGGCAGCCGGGAGCAGCGAGGCTCGCTCGGTCACCCGGTGAGCGTTGAGCGCAGGGTGCATGACTCCAAACGGACGACTGCGTTCCGTAGTGCCCCCATCACGGTGCATGAGATCGGGACCGCGGCACTCACTGGACCGGGTTGATTGCGTCACTTTCAAGCATCTGAGGGGTGCCGCCCAATGGGTGCTGGCGGGTACCGTTGCATGCCGTTCGATACTCAAACATCTGAGCTCGACGGGGCGACGCGGGTCTCCAACGGGGGTAGGCCTGTTCATTGGGAGCGGGGGCTCAGTTGGATCTGAAGGACGTGCTCAACGTGGTGCGTTCTGGCTGGTGGCTCCTCGTCAGCGGGACCCTCCTGGGCCTGGTCATCGCGGGCGCGCTCAGCTGGGCAGCGACGCCGCTGTACTCGTCGTCGACGCGGTTGTTCGTCTCGGTCGCCGGCACGACGGACACCTCAGCCGCCTACCAGGGCAACCTCTTCTCCCAGCAGCGCGTCACCTCCTATGCCGAGCTCCTGACCGGTGAGCAGCTGGCCGCCCAGGTCGTCGACGACCTCGGTCTGGACCTCAGCCCGGACGCAGTTGCGGCGAAGGTCGCTGCGCGTGCGCTGCCCGACACCGTCATCCTCGAAGTCACGGTCACCGACACCTCGGCAGAGCGGGCCCGCGACATCGCCGCGTCGCTGAGCGAGCAGTTCACGGAGCAGGTGACCGAGTTGGAGACGCCCGAGGGCGCCGACGCGTCCACGGTCAAGGTCACCATCGTCCAAGCCGCAGAGCTTCGACCAGCTGCAGTCAGCCCGAGCGTCACTCGCAATCTCGCGCTGGGTGCGGTTCTTGGTCTACTCATCGGCCTGGGACTGGCGCTGCTCCGAAGCCGGCTGGACAACACGGTCAAGTCGAACGACGACGTCCAGGCGCTGACCGGGATGGGGGTCATCGGCACCGTCCTCGAGGACCCGCGCCTGGACGAGAAGCACGTCGTCACGGCTGCGGACGAGCACTCGCCGACGGCGGAGTCCTTCCGTGCCATCCGGACGAACCTGCAGTTCCTCGACGTCGACAACCCGCCCAAGGTGATCGTCGTCGCCAGCTCGGTGCCCGGCGAGGGCAAATCGACGCTCGCAGTCAACCTGTCCACGGCGCTGGCGCAGTCGGGCAGCCGTGTGGTCCTGCTCGAGGCCGACCTGCGTCGGCCGCGGGTCACCCGCTACATGGGGCTCGTCGGCGGCGCCGGCCTGACGAACGTCCTGGCCGGGACGGCGGAGCTGCACGAGGTGCTGCAGCCCTGGGGGGACGGCAAGCTCTCGGTGCTGGCGGCTGGGCCGATGCCGCCGAACCCCAGCGAGATGCTGGGCTCCGCCCACATGCGCGGCGTGCTCGCGACGCTGCGCGAGGAGTACGACTTCGTCGTCATCGACACCCCGCCGCTCCTGCCGGTCACCGACGCAGCCGTGCTCAGCGTGGCAGCGGACGGCTGTGTCATCACGACCCGATACGGCTCGACCCGTCGCGAGCAGCTGGAAGAGGCAGCCGCCGTACTGGCCCGGATCGACGCGAAGCTGCTGGGTGTCGTCCTCAACCGGGTGCCGCAGGCCGCGTCCATCGCACGCGGCTACGGCTACGGATACGGATACGGGGCGGACCCGGGTCGCGCGCCCATCCCGGAGCCGAAGCGTGGCCGCCCCGGCCGGCGCACCGGCCGGCGGCGCCACTCCCCGCTCGACTCCCCACTGACGAGCCCCGACGGGGGTGCGCCGTTCTGAGCGACGTCATCATCGCCGTCACCTTTGGCGGACCCATCCGTTCTACATGCGTCCGCCGTTCCAACCTTCAGCGCTTCGGCGTTGGTCTGCGCCCCGGTGGGAGGTCGGCCCCGTGATCTCGAGGTCCGGAGCGTTCTGGAAGCTCGCTCGCCTCGCCATGGTCATGGCCGACCTGCTCTCCGTACTCGTCGGCTTCACCCTCCTCGCGTCGGCACGCTACGACGGTGACCTCGACCGCGTGAGCCTCGCGGGACTGCTCACCGTCACCGCGGTGGCCGGCGCCGCGTTCCTGGCCGTCTCGGTGGTCCTCCGGCTGCACCAGGGCCGCTATGCGGTAGGGAGTGCGGAGGAGTTCAAGGCCCTCGCGGCAGCGACGGCTACTGCTGCCATGGCGGCCTTCGCCGCTGACCTCTTCGCCGGCATGCCTCGGTTGCTGCCGCTGTCCGTCCCGCTCATCGGCGCCATCGTTGCGTTCGTGCTGATGCTGACCTACCGGCTCGCCATCCGTAGTCAGCGCGAGGGGGCGGTGCGTCCGCGCCAGGGTCAGCCGACGCTGGTCTTCGGCGCCGGCAACGCCGGGCACCAGCTGGTCCGTTCGATGCTCGCCGATCCAGCGAGCCCGTATGTACCCGTGGGTCTGTTGGACGACGACCCGGCGAAGCGCCATGTCCGCGTCCGGGGCGTTCGGATGCTCGGCGGCCGGGAGCACATCGGGCCGGCGGCGGTTGCGACCGATGCCGAGGTGCTCGTGCTCGCGCTCCCGTCGGCAGATTCGGCGCTCGTGCGGGACATCTCCCAGCGCGCCACCGAAGCAGGCCTCACGGTCAAGGTACTGCCGTCACTGTCGGACCTGCTCAGCCGGCGCATCGGCATCCGCGATGTCCGCGACATCGACATCGCCGACCTGCTGGGCCGCCACCAGATCGACACGAACATCAGCGAGATCGCGGGCTTTCTCAAGGGCAAGCGGGTGCTGGTCACCGGCGCCGGCGGCTCGATCGGCTCCGAACTCTGCCGGCAGATCCACCAGTTCGGGCCGGCCGAGCTCATGATGCTCGACCGCGACGAGTCGGCCCTGCACGCGGTGAGCCTGAGCATCCACGGCGAGGCGCAGCTGCACCTGCCGGAAGCGATCCTCGCCGACATCCGCGACGGGGAAGCGCTGCGGGAGCTGTTCCTGCGCCGGATGCCCGACGTCGTCTTCCACGCAGCCGCGCTGAAGCACGTCAACATGCTCGAGCAGTACCCGAGCGAGGGCTGGAAGACCAACGTCCTCGGCACCCGCAACGTGCTCGACGCGGCGACCGCGGTCGGGGTGAGCCATTTCATCAATGTCTCGACCGACAAGGCCGCCGACCCGGTCAACGTGCTGGGGCGCACGAAGCGGATGGCCGAGCGGCTGACGGCCACCTACGCGCAGCGCAACGAGGGCCGGTTCCTCTCGGTGCGGTTCGGGAACGTGCTGGGTAGCCGTGGCTCCGTGCTGGAGACCTTCGCCGCGCAGATCGCGCGCGGCGGCCCGGTGACGGTGACGCACCCCGACGTGACGCGCTTCTTCATGACCATCCCCGAGGCGGTGGAGCTGGTCATCCAGGCCGGCGCCGTGGGCGCCGGCGGTGAGGCGCTCGTGCTGGACATGGGCGAGCCGGTGCGGATCGCGGATGTCGCCGCTCAGCTCATCGCCATGGAGGGCCGTCCGATCCAGATCCGCTTCACCGGCCTGCGGCCGGGCGAAAAGCTGCACGAGGAGCTGTTCGGCAGGGAGGAGCGGGACAGCCGCCCCGTGCACCCGCTGATCAGCCACGTTCCGGTTCCGCCTGTCGAGGGCGACCTGGAGTCGTGGCTCGCCCGGCCGTTCCCGCCGCTCGAGGCGGTCCTGCAGGTGGATGCCATCGAAACGCGCCTGGCTCAGGCGGGGCAGCAGTGATCGGCACTCCCGACGCACGCACGCGCGTCCTGCTCTCTCCTCCGGACGTCGGCGAGCGCGAGGAGGAGATGGTCGTCGCGGCGGTCCGCTCCGGCTGGATCGCGCCGCTCGGCCCGATGGTGGACGCGTTCGAGGCCGCCATCGCCGAGCGGTGCGGCCGGCAGCATGCGGTAGCCCTCTCCTCGGGAACGGCGGCGCTGCACCTGGCGCTGCTGGAGCTCGGCGCGAAGCCGGGGACCGTGGTCATCGTCCCGACTCTGACGTTCGCGGCGACGGCGAACGCGGTGGTCTACACCGGGGCCGACCCGTTCTTCGTCGACTGCGACGACAGCGGCAACCTCGACCTAGCCCTCTTGGAGCAGGCGCTCACCCAGTTGCAGTCGGAGGGCGCGACGGTTGCTGGTGTCATACCGGTCGACCTGCTGGGCCGCTGCGCCGACTACACGCGGATCGACCCGCTGTGCGAGCGGTTCGGCGTACCGGTGCTCTCCGATGCCGCCGAGTCGCTCTGCGCATCCCATGCCGGCCGCCCGGCCGGGTCGTTCGGCGTGATGGCCGCGCTGTCATTTAACGGCAACAAGATCATGACGACCAGCGGCGGCGGGATGTTGCTCACCGACGACGCTGTGACGGCAGACCGGATCCGCTACCTCAGTACGCAGGCGCGGCAGCCGGCGGTGCACTACGAGCACACCGAGATCGGCTACAACTACCGGCTCAGCAACGTGCTGGCCGCGCTCGGTCTCGCGCAGTTGGAGCGGCTGGACGAGATGATCGGCCGGCGCCGCGCGCTGCGCGCGATGTACATCGAGGCATTCGCCGGCGTGCCCGGAGTGACCGTCTTCCAGCGCGCGAACGACGAGCAGGACAACTGCTGGCTGACCGCCGTGCTCGTCGACGAGACCGAGGCAGGGTGGTCCACCGAGGATCTCCGCAAGGCCCTGGACGCCGCGAACATCGAGTCTCGCCCCCTCTGGAAGCCCATGCACCGCCAGCCGGTGTTCGCGCAGGCTCGGTCGCTGGTCACCGGGGCTGCCGACCAGTTGTTCAAGCGTGGGCTCACCCTGCCCAGCGGCTCGGCGCTCGGCCCCGAGCAGGTGGATCGCGTTCTGGCGGCCGTCACGGAGTTCCTGGAGTGCGCGTGAGCCCTTGTCCCTCGGCCTACCTCCCCGTCAAACGAGTCATCGACCTAGTCGTGGCGAGCGTGGGGTTGCTGATTGGCGCTCCAGTCATGGCAGCCATCGCAGTCGCGGTGCGTCGTGACGTTGGTTCACCAGTGCTGTTCCGGCAGGAGCGGCCCGGGCGCAACGGCGAGCCGTTCCAACTCGTGAAGTTCCGGACGATGCGAGAACCCCGGGGAATCGAAAGCGACGTCGAGCGCATGACACCGCTGGGTCGGACCCTCAGAAGCACCAGCCTCGACGAACTCCCCACTTTATGGAATGTGTTCCGTGGGGAGATGAGCCTCGTCGGGCCACGACCGCTGCTTATGCGATACCTGGAGCGGTACTCGCCGACGCAGATGAGACGCCATGAGGTCAGGCCGGGCATTACTGGGCTTGCGCAGGTGAGGGGGCGAAACGCCCTCACATGGGAGGAGAAATTCGCGGCCGATGTGGAGTACGTGGAACGGCTAAGCCTCCGACTCGACCTTCAGATCCTGGGAGCGACCATCAGCGCCGTCCTCACACGCCACGGCATCTCAGCCAGTGATACGGAGACAATGCCAGAATTCGCGGGACAGGGCGCTGCGATGGAGTCGACACGGAAGCATCCGACCATTCGATCGCTAGAGAAGGACGCGTGACTGCCATCCCTGTCGCAATCATTGGGGCCGGTGGTTTCGGGCGAGAGGTACATGACGTCATCGAGGCCGTCAACGACGCCGGCGGCCAGGACGGGCAACTGTTCGAGCCTGTGGGCTTCCTCGACGACGGCCCAGCCGACGAAACTCTCATCGCGGAACGTGGCCTTCGTCTTTGGGGTGGTGTCGAGAAGCTCGATCAGCTCGCAGTGGACGTCCAGTACATCATAGCGATCGGCTCCGGTGAGGTCCGGCGAAAAATCGATACCTGGGCGCGGTCCGCAGGTCGGCTCTCTCCGGTGCTCGTCCACCCCGCGGCCACCCTCGGCAAGCACTTAGTCTCGTTGGGGCCAGGAGTTGTCATCTGTGCCGGTGCTGCTGTCACGACGAACGTTCGACTCGGACGGCATGTCCACCTCAACCTCGGCGTCACCGTCGGGCACGATGCCGTGCTTCAAGACTATGTAACGGTCAATCCGAACGCCTCCATCTCGGGAAGCGTCTTGCTGGAGCAGTCGGTGAATCTGGGAACATGCTCGTGCGTTATCCAAGGGAAACGCGTGGGTGCTCGAACAACAGTCGGGGCAGGTGCGGTCGTGGCGCGAGATTTGCCGTCCGATGTTACGGCTGTTGGCATTCCCGCAAAGCCACTAAACGGGTCTGGCGCGGCGTGACTCCGCGACCACTTGAGGGGATCGTCATGAAGAACAAAAAGCTCGTCGTCATCGGACAGGGGTACGTGGGCCTGCCGCTTGCCATGCGGGCGGTGGAGGTCGGCTACGACGTCATCGGGCTGGAAGTCGACGTCAGTCGCATGGATCGGCTGGCGGCCGGCGACTCCTACGTCGAGGACATTCCGTCGCAGCAGCTCCAGTCGGCCCTGGCGACAGGTCGCTACCGGCCCAGCCACGACTACGGGGCAGCGAAGGACTTCGACGTCGCGGTCATCACGGTCCCGACGCCGCTGCGTGAGGGCAACCCCGACCTGTCCTACATCGAGCGGTCCGGTCGGACGCTCGCCCCGATGCTGAAGGCGGGTGCGACGGTCGTCCTCGAGTCGACGACGTACCCCGGGACCACCGAGGAACTGCTGGCCCCCATCCTTGAAGCGGGGTCCGGCCTGGTGGCTGGACGCGACTTCAGCCTCGGTTACAGCCCCGAGCGCATCGACCCCGGCAACCCCGTGTTCGGGCTGGTCAACACCCCCAAGGTGGTCTCCGGGATCGACGGCCCGTCGTCAGCGGCGGTGAAGGCCTTCTACGACGACATCGTGGAGCAGACGGTTCCCGTCCGGTCCCCGAAGGAGGCAGAGCTGACCAAGCTGCTCGAGAACACCTTCCGCCACGTCAACATCGCGCTGGTGAACGAGCTGGCGGTCTTCGCCCACGGCCTCGGCATCGATGTGTGGGAGGCCATCGACGCCGCGTCCACCAAGCCGTTCGGGTACATGAGATTCACGCCGGGCCCCGGGGTCGGCGGTCACTGCCTGCCAATCGATCCCTCGTACCTGTCCTGGCAGGTGAAGCGCACGCTGGGCCAGCCGTTCCGCTTCGTGGAGCTCGCCAACGACGTCAACGACCACATGCCCGACTACGTGGTCCAGCGCGTGACCGAGCTGCTCAACCGGGAGCGCAAGGCCGTGAACGGATCGACCGTGCTCCTGGTCGGTCTGGCCTACAAGAAGAACACCAGCGACGCCCGCGAGTCACCTTCGGTCCGGGTGGCTCAGCTGCTCGCCGCTCTCGGGGCCGACGTCCGCTTCGCTGATCCGCTCGTCGATCTCGAGGTCGTGCAGCTGCACGAGCCCCTTCCGGCGCAACAGGTGGACCTGGACGCGGCTCAGGTGGGCGCCGCCGACGTCGTCGTCCTGTTGGTCGACCACGACGTACTGAAGCTCGACCTGCTGAGCGAGGCCCTCGTCCTCGACACGCGACGGACGCAGCGTGACCCGCGCTGGAGCGTGCTGTGAGCGGCGAGTCGGTCCTGGTCACGGGCGGGGCCGGCTTCATCGGAGCGAACCTCTGCCGCCGGCTCTGCGAGGACCCCGACATCGCAGAGGTCCGCGTGCTGGACGACCTCTCCTCAGGTTCCCTGAGCAACCTGGACGGACTGCCGGTCCGAGTGCACCGGGGGTCCATCCTGGACACCGATGCGCTGGACGCCGCGACGGCCGGCTGCAGCCACATAGTCCACCTGGCAGCCGTCCCCTCCGTGCCCAGGAGCATCGTCGACCCGGTGCGCAGCCACGAGGCGAACGCCACCGGCACCCTCCGAGTCCTGGAGGCTGCCCGCAGGCACGGCGGGCTCCACGTGTCCCTCGCGAGCTCCTCGAGCGTGTACGGATCGAATCCGGCCATTCCGAAGTCGGAGGACCTCCAGGCACGTCCCATGAGTCCGTACGCCGTCTCCAAGCTCGCCGCAGAGCAGTACGCGGTGGCGTACGCCGAGTGTTACCAGCTGCCAGTGCTGCCGTTCCGCTTCTTCAACGTCTTCGGCCCGCTCCAGGCGGCTGGGCACGCGTACGCGGCTGTGGTGCCCGCCTTCGTCAGCGCGGCGCTGGCAGGGAAACCGCTCCAGGTGTTCGGAGACGGCCACCAGACGCGTGACTTCACCTTCGTGGGCACCGTCGTGGAAGTCCTCCGCGCAGCCGTCGTCGGTTCCGTCACCGCAGGGCCCACCAACTTGGCGTTCGGCACGCGGACATCCCTGCTGACCGTGATCGAGCTGCTCGAGGCGGAGCTGGGTCGGAAGCTCACCGTGGACCACCTCGAGCCGCGTGTCGGCGACGTCCGGGACAGTCAGGCGAGCAGCAGCCAGGTGCAGTCGCTGTTCCCGGACGTCGACGCCGTCCCGCTGAAGGACGGCCTGCACCAGACGGTAGAATGGTTCCGGACGCTGTGAGCGCCCAGGCGTTCGAGCACCGGAGGCTCGCGCTTCCGGAAGGACATCGATGAGGATTGCCGTGCTGGTGCCCACGATGGGCGGCGGCGGCGCGGAACGCCAGATCCAGCTGCTCACCGAGCACCTGCCCGCCTTCGGCCATGACGTCTGCGTCATCACGATGCGCTCGCTGGGGCAGGGGAGCGTCGAGCACCCCTTGCCGACCGGCACCCAGCGGATCCGGCTCGACTTCACGGGCCGCCAACTCCTGTCCAGCCCCGCGAAACTGCGCCGCTTCCTGCGCACCTGGCGGGCTGACGCGCTTCTCGCCTTCAACGGACCAGCGGTGCTCGCTGCTCGCGTCACGACCGTCGGCACTCGCCTCCCGCTGATCTCCTGCGTCGGGACCTCCGCCCTGCCCAGTGGACCGCGTCGTCTCCTGATGCGGATCAGCCGGCGGGCGGATGCCATGACGGTGTTCAACGCCTCCCAGTCGCTGGAGAAGTACGCCGCGGCGGGCCTCAGCGATCCGCAGCGGTCGCAAGTGATCCACAACGCCCTCGCAGACACCGTCCCGGCGACGGTCAGGCCGAGGCAGGCGGCTAGCCCCTTCCGATGGATCGCGGTGGGCCGGCTGACGGACGCCAAGGGCTACGACCTGCTGGTCGAGTCGATGTCCCAGCTGATCCAGGCCGGTCATCTCGCCACCCTGGACATCTTCGGCGAGGGCCCGGGCGCCCAGGCACTGGAGCGCCTGATCGAAGACCGGCAATTGGGCCACGCGATCCACCTGCGCGGTTTCACCTTCGACTGGCACAGCTCCCTCGACGACTACGACGGCTTCGTCCTCAGCTCGCGGTGGGAGGGCTCCCCCAACGCTGCTCTGGAAGCCCTGGCGTGCGGCATGCCCATGGTCGCCAGCGACGTCGGGGACCTGGCCGAGCTCCTGCCCGAGGGCCGGTTGGCGCCACCGGGAGACAGCGCCGCGTTGGCTGAGCGCATGCGCGCCCTTATGGGCACCGACGCGGCGCTGCGCACCGAGGAGGCACTCGCGGCGCAGCAGGCGACATGCGCGCGCCACGACCTCACTCCGGTGATGCAGCGATGGCACGAGGCGCTGCAGCGCCTCGTCGAGGAGAAGTCGCGCGGGACGCTCCGCTGATGGAGCGGAACCGGCGAGAACCAGTTGCCGGACGGCCCGCCGCCTCGAAGCTGCTCCAGGCGACAAGACGCGCCGGGTTCACGATGGGCGCCGGGCGGCTTGTGGTCGCCGCGTTGGGCCTCGCCGCGACCCCGCTGCTCACGCGCCTTCTTAGCCCGGTGGAGTACGGGACGTTCGTCCTCGTGATCACCGCCGTATCGATCGGCTCGACCGTGCCGTCGCAGTGGCTCGACGCGGCGGTGCTCCGCTTCGCGCCAGCGGAGGATCCCAGTCGGCTGCACCGGGCGACGGTCACCGCCTGGTTGCGCAACGCTCCCGTCGTGGCGTTGCTGACAGGTGCCATCGCTGCCGTCACGCTTGGCAGCGCATGGCTGACCGTCGCCTTCTGCGTCGCCTACGCGCTCGCGGAATCCGCCTTCACCACCAGGTGGATCCTCCTGAGAGCCCGCATCCTCCCGCGAGCGTTCATCGTCGCAGGCGTGCTGCGGAACGGGGCGTTCGTCCTCATCGTCGCCCTGACGGGTGCACTCGCCGATGACGTCCAGCTCAGCTGGATCCTGGGCGGGATCCTGGCCTCGAGCCTGTTGGCGACGGCGTCGACGTGGCGGGCCGTGTCGGGGCCCCACTCCCGGCGCGCGGACCTGCAGCCCTGGTGGCAGTACGGCCGCCCGCTCATCCTCAACTACGGGCTCAGCCTCTCGATGCTCTACGTCGACCGGTTCATCCTGCTGGCGTTGCGCGGCAAGGAGGAGGTTGCCCTCTACGCCCCGACGTTCGACATCCTGTGCGGCGTCATCACCCTGGTGACGGGTCTGGTGGGCCTGGTCGCCGTCCCCAGGCTCTTCGCCCAGCTGGAGTCCCAAGATCGGCAGGCGCATCTGCGCTTGCTCCGCCGCCGGGCGGCCCTGTCGAGTGCGGCCGTGTGCGTGCTGCTGTTCGCAGCCTGGCCGGCGCTCTCCGTGGTGATGATCGGAGAGGACCTCCGTCTGGGTGACCCGCTGACGGTCGGGCTGCTCATCGGGGCGTTCGGCTTGACGGCCTATCGCTACCAGTACGTCAACATCGTGGCTCAGCTGCACCACAACACGAACGTGCAGACACGCGTCACGGCCCTCGCCCTGGCAACGAGCGTGGCCGCCAACAGCGTCTTGATTCCGTCCTTCGGTCTGCGTGGTGCCGCTGCCTCGGCGGCCCTGTCCGCTTCGGTGGCCGTGCTCGTCGGGGTCTGGGCGAACGCCCGGTCGCGCCCGCAGCACGCGCAGAGACGTGATGAGCCACACCCCACGTCGAGGTGAGAGGCTGCCTCGCATGGTGAGTAACACGTGGGAGGGGCGGCTGGAAGCCGGGCAGCTGTCTACGCCGAGTCCCTGGCCCGCGCTCTCGGCTGGCAGTGGCGGCACATCGAGCTGACACCCGCCCTGCTGCGACGGAACCTCCTGCTCATGGCGGACGCTGGCGCCGAGGTTTCGCCCCTGCACCTGCACGGTCTGCCTGACGTCGCTCAGATGGATGACCTGCACCTGGTCGTCGCGGGCACCTACGGGGACTCCATCGGCCGGGTTGAGTACTCCGGGAGGCACATCTCGGCCCTGCCAGCGACCAAGCCGCGGGTCGTGGATCCCTTCGGAGTCTTTCCAGCCCTCAACACCCGGTCGCTGCGCACGGCCCTGCGCGGCGAGTCGACCGCGTGGCGACCGTCAGCCGGGACTCGAGAGGAGTGGCAGCCCCGGGAGCTGGAGCAGCAACGGCACTACTTGCGCCGGCTGCTGCAGGTCACCATGTCGTCCGCGCTCCATCCCCTTTTCGCTGTACCAGGCGTTCACCGCCCCTCCGGTGTACTCGGCCATGTGGCAGCTGCCGCCGCAGCAGCGCGGTGACGTGCACTACCGCACGCTGCTCGCCGAGCTGCACCCTGCCTTGAGGGACGTCCCGTGGTCCCGCACAGGCACGCGGTACGACGGAGTCCGGGACACAAGTGCTGATCGCCTGCGCTCGAGGCAACACAAGTACGGCGAGTGGCTGCGCGGCGAGACCGGCTCGACCGTCGAGTCACTGGTCGTGGACTCTCCCCTGGGCAGGCACAGCGCATACGCGCGCCCACTCCGGGCGGGACTTCGCAACTGGCGGAGGACGAAGACCTCCGACTACACGCGTCTCGATCTACTCTTCGCGTGGCTCGGTTCGCTCGGCAGCATGTCGAACCGCTACGCGCTCGACGTGCCGGGCGCGTCCTCTGGGAGAGTGTCAGCCTACCCCGTAGGTCGCGCATACCAGACGGCCTATCGACTCGCCAAGGACGCTCGGCCACATGAGGCAGCGCCGGCACCGGCGCGCGACCCCTCAGACGGCCTGACCGCGCCGTCAGCTCAGCCTCGGGCCCTGTGGCAACGGTCGTCCCTCGAGCAACGACAGCCGGAGACCGGAGCGGCGTCCACAGACGTTTCGCGATGACCTCGGGCTACGGTGCCGGGATGACAGGGCAGCGGATCTTCTTGGCCGGGGTGTTCCTCACGCCGTTCATGCGGGTGCTCGTTCTGCCCGGTGTGGGGTTCAGCGTCGGGGACGCTCTTCTTATCGCCGGTGCGCTTGTGGTCCTGTTCAAGCGGGTGCCCAGGCGACCGCCACGGCGCCGCAGCGGCGTGTGGTTCACGGTCTTCGCGATCCCTGGCGCCTTGCTGGTCGTTGGGACGCTCGCCTCCGCCCTGTTCAACCAAATGGCGTCGTCGGCAGCCACAATCGCTCTGACCAGCCAGTACGCGGTCGGCTTCTGGCTGTTGCCGGCAGTGCTCACCCAGCAGAGCGAGCGGGAGATCGTCAGCGCTGCGAAGGCGTTCCTCTACGGCCTCGCGGCGTCGGTCATGCTCGGCCTGGGCATCCTGGTGTTCTTGCCTTCGCTCGCTGCCACCCTTACCGAGCAAGGCTGGCTGATTTCGACGTACGCGGGACGGCAGGGCTTGTTCTCGGGCATCGGGGAGTTGTCCAGGATGGCCGCGGCGGCTGTGCCGATCGTCTACTACCTCACAGTCCGGCGGCACATCACGATCCGGAAGGCCATGCTGCTGCTGGGAACCGTTGGGGTGGCGCTCATCATCACGCGCTCGGGCTCCGGGAGCCTGATAGCGATCGCCGCTGTCGCCGTCGTCGCAGTCCTCCACCTGCTGTCTCTGCCGCTCCTTCGCGACCAACTGCAGCGCGGAGTCACGGTTCGAGTGGCGTCGGCCCTCGTCGCGGGCCTGGCGCTGATGTACGGGGTGGTTAGCGAGGTGGACCGTCGCACAGCCAGCACGTATGGACAGGCGTTCACGGAGCGGGTGACGTCTCCGTTGCGCCAAGGCGGTGTCGACTCAGTGGGGAGTGCCGAGATCCGGCTCGACCTGATCGATGAGGGTTGGCGGGTCGTTGGCGACCACATGCTGACGGGCATCGGTCCCGGCCTGTTCATACCAGAGTCGATCTACGCCCAAGGTGTGCACGTGGTGCCACTGCTGCTGTGGGCCGAGACCGGGATCCTGCCCCTTCTGGGCTGGATCGTCTTCATCGTTGCAGTTGCGGCGGTGGCCCTGGCGAGTCGCAGGAAGGCCCCTGTCGCGGCGGTGTGTGCCCTCGGCGTGCTGACCGCGTTCGTCGGCATCAACTTGACCACCACTTACATGTACCCCCGGGGCTTCCTGCTGCCGCTCATGCTGGCCATCTTCTTGCTCCGCGACCGGGAGTTGGCGGTGGTCGACTCCGAGGACTTGCCGCCGAAACTCGCCGCACGACCCGCTGGACCGGGTGGGTCTGCTGCACCGAGCCGGCGCCTGTCCGACCGCTCGCGGTCATCCGTCGGTACTGGGTCGGGCGTTCGGCGGTCGGAAGCGTCGCGGTCGCGACATGGCAACTCGAAGATCGATAGATCAGACGGGTCCTCGTGAACGTCCAGAGCGCTGGGAACGGCGCGGCCTCGCGAGCTGCGGCGAAGGCGAGGTTGACGTGGTGCTAGTCGTCGAGAATCCGCCCAAGGTAGGCGCCGGACCGAGCCTGCGCTGTAGTGGCCGGTCCCACGCGTTCGTGCCTCAGCGCCGAGGACGATCTCACCCTCGAAGGTGACGAGACGCGGCCGTTGCAACTTCGTCGTGAGCGCATCGAGCCACTCCGAGTCCCTCCGGCTCCGCTCGAGCAGCGTCGCCCAGAGCAGGCGTCAGGCGTTAGCCGCTCGACTGGTGGTGAGCGGGGGCTCGGGGGCCGGGAGTCGCACCCGCTAGCGTGCCCGTGTGCGGATACTCCACGCTGTCACGGCGCCGGTGACAGCGAAGGCCTTCCTCGCCGGCCAGCTCTCCGATCTCGTCGACAAGGGCCATGACGTCCACCTGGTGTGCTCGCCAGGGGAGGCGCTGGCCTCCATCGACCCACGGGTGACGATCCACGCCGTGGCCATGCGCCGCGAGCCGCAGGCGTGGCGCGATGCGCTGGCGCTCGTGCGCCTCGTGCGCCTCCTGCGCCGTGTTCGCCCCGAGGTCACCGTCGTCAGCACGCCCAAGGCCGGCCTCCTGGTCGGCCTCGCTGCCGCCCTCGCTGGAGTCCCGCGCAGGTTCTACCTCCAGCGCGGACTGCGACTGGAAGGAGCCACCGGCGCGACACGGCTCCTGCTCACTGCGCTGGAGGTCGTGAGCTGCCGAGCCGCACACCACGTCGTCGCCGTCAGCCCGAGCCTCGCCGGCGAGCTGCGAGAGCTGCGGGCGGTGTCGAGCGAGCGGGTATCCGTGCTGGGGTCCGGGAGCAGCAACGGCGTGGACTGCGAGCGCTTCCGCCCGCCCACTCAGGAGGCGAGAACTGCCGCGCGGGAGAGCGTCGGCGCGCCACCGGACACCGTGGTCATCGGTTTCGTCGGCAGGCTCGCCCCGGACAAGGGCCTCGAGGACCTGCTCGCCGTAGCCGGAGGTGTCGGCCGGCGGGCAGACGTCACGCTGGTCGTCGTCGGGGACTTCGAAGACATCAGCCTGAGGCAGCAGCACGAGGCTCGACTGGCGGCGAGCAGCGTCCACGTGACGGGGTTCGTGAGCGACACGCGCCCGTGGTACGAAGCCATGGACGTCCTCGTGCTGCCGACCCGCAGGGAGGGCTTCCCCAACGTGGTCCTCGAGGCTGCAGCGAGCGGCTTGCCAGTCGTCACGACAGACGCCACCGGCGCGCGGGACAGCGTGATCGACGGCATCACCGGTCTCGTGGTGCCCCGAGGCGACGCTGAAGCGCTCGACGCGGCGCTGCATCGCCTCGTGGACGATCCCGGGCTCCGGGCCGACATGGGCGCCGCAGCGCGGGCCCGCGTGGTGCATGAGTTCAACCAGCGCGTCGTCTGGGACCGCTACGCGCGACTCTGGACCACTGGCTGAGCTCGCCGGAGGGCCGCAGCGACGCCCGCGGACGCCCGCATCATTGGGACCGGCGGCCATGGGCACGAGATGCTCGACATCGTCACGGCAACGACAGCATCACACCGACATGGACGTTCGTCGGGTTCCTGGACGACGTCCGCCCGGACCCGTCACTCCTGCCGCAGCGGGCGGCGACGTCTGGGACCGGTCTCGGCGCTGGCTGACATGGACGTCCGCTGCGTCGTCGGCATCGGCGACTCGACTGGGCGAGCCGAAGTGACCGCCTGACCAGCGGTTGGGGGGGTGAACCGGCGACCCTCGTCCACCCGCGTGCCTCTCCATGGAGTCCACGACCTACCCCGGCACGACCAAGGAGTTCTTCCAGCCGTTGATCGAGGTCGGCGGCCTCCGGGTGGGCGCGGTGCTGAACCTGGCCTTCTCGCCCGAGCGCGTCGACCCCGGCAACAAGGTCTACGGCATCAAGAACACCCCGAAGGTCGTCGGCGGCGTCACGCCCGACTGCACGCGGCGCGCTGTCGACTTCTACGCCAGTTTCATCGACACCGTGGTCCCGGCCAAGGGCACTCGCGAGGCCGAGATGGCCAAACTGCTGGAGAACACCTACCGGCACATCAACATCGCGCTGGTGAACGAGATGGCCCGGTTCTCCCACGAGCTCGGCATCGACCTGTGGAACGTCATCGAGTGCGCCAAGACCAAGCCGTTCGGTTTCCAGGCGTTCTACCCGGGGCCGGGGGTGGGTGGCCATTGCATCCCGATCGACCCGAACTACCTGTCGCACACCGTTCAGGCACGACTGCACTACCCGTTCCGGTTCGTGGAGCTGGCACAGGAGGTCAACGCGGGCATGCCGGCCTACGTGGCCCGCCGCATCCAGGACCGGCTCAACGACGACGGCAAAGCCGTCCGAGGGTCGACCGTCCTGCTCCTCGGGGTCACCTACAAGACCAACATCGCCGACGAGCGCGAGTCGCCCGCGGTGCCGCTTGCCATGAAGCTCTTGGACAGGGGCGCCGACCTGCGGTTCCACGACCCGTACGTAACCGTCAGGAATGCCGCGGAGCACGGTGACCCGGAGCGGCTGCTCAAGGGGGAGTCGGATCTGCGGCAGGCGATGCGGGACGCCGACATCGTCGTTCTGCTGCAGGCCCACGACGAGTGCATCGCTGGTGCACTCGACGGCGTCGCAGTCTTCGATACCCGAGGGGTCCTGCGCGGCGAGAGCGTCGACCGACTCTGACGGTCGACTGAGATGCTTCGATGCCCCGCCGAGCGACGAGGGCGTGGTGGATCTCGCGGGCGATGTGGCGCTTGAGGCAGACGCGGTCAGCCGCGCTGGCGTTGCTGAGCAGCAACTGCCGCCAGGAGCTCTGCGGGAATGAAGTCGGGGATGCGGCTCTGCAGCCGCACGGCGTCGCGGCGGTCGGCGACCCGCATGCCGCGACCGAGCAGCAGGCCGAATGGCAGCGCCAGCGCCGTCCAGGCGAGCGCGACGAGCAGCAGCCAGGTCATGTCGGTAGTTCTACGGAGCGAGGCAGCCGTCCCACCGTTCGCCACGCAGGCAGAACCTGCCGAACGGAACGGCTCGTCACTGGTCACCCTGCGGGGTAGGCCGACCGGACGGTGAGTCGAGCACTCGCCCACACTGGTCAGGTGCCAGCCGCCCATCAGGACCCGTTCAGGATCCTGCTCGTCTGCACCGGCAACATCTGCCGGTCGGCGTTCGCCGAGCGGCTGGGGCGCGCGTGGCTGGAGGAGACGCTAGGGCAGGACGTCGGCATCCTCCACGTCGCCAGCGCAGGGACTCGGGCGGTCGTCGGATCGGCCATGCATCCCGACAGCGCTCTGGTGCTGCGTGGCTTCGGCGTCGAGGCCGGGGACTTCCGAGCCCGGCAGCTCAGGGCGGAGCATGTGGATCGGGCCGATCTCGTGCTGACCATGACCCGCGCGCATCGGAATGCCGTGCTCACCCTCGCCCCTCGGGCGATGGCTCGAACCTTTGCGCTACGTGAGGCCGCCGCGCTGCTCTCACGATCGGAGGAGGCCGATGTCCCAGAGGTCGAGTTCTCAGGGGCGCCATCGGGTGAGCGTGCCCGACAGGTTGTGCAACGGTTGACGACCGCCCGACGGCACCGGGCTAGCGACGAAGGCGACGACATTCGTGATCCGATCGGGCAACCCGTCGAAGTTCATGAGGAAGTGGCTGAACTGATCGTGGCGGCGCTGCTGCCGTTGCTCCGACGGTTAGGGGGTCAGGAGTCGGTGCTGGGCGACAGGTCATCGGCCAAAGCGGACGTGGACAACGCGGACGGCATCTGACCGCTCACGGGCGGTATCTGCTGGTTACCTGCAGGCCGGCGGATCTGGCTCTCGTCGAAATCAGCGGAGCGACCGGAACCCCATAGGCACCATTTGTCCCATAGCCTCTCCCGCCATGAGACCACGGGGGCGAAGCGGCGCACCGCGTTGGGCCGTGGCGCTGATCGGCACCTCCCTGGCGATCTTTCTCGCGCTTCTTCCCCTCGCGCTGAACCGTGGTGTGCTCGGCGATCACCCGCTCGGTGGATACGGAGCGCTGGACGACCTTGCGTCGAGCGCCGCAGGGGGCACAGCAGCGGCGCTCACACCGGGTGGTGCATCGAGGGCCCCTGATCCGGCCGGTGCGACGATCGATGTCAGACAGCCAGACGGCCCCGCAGCCCCTGGGCGCAGCGCGCTCTTCGCTGGCGCAAGCACGGCGGCTTCGACGTCGACGGCGGCCCCGTCGGGTCTTCCGGGAACTCCCCGAGCGACCGGAACCAGCGCCCCAACGGCTGCCACGACTACGGGGGCTCCCGCACCTTCAGGCGAGACGACGACGCAGACCGCTACCGAGACGGTCACTCAGACAGCCACCGAAACTGTCACCACGACGCCGCCCGCTCAGACGACGACGCCGCCCGCCGAGACCACGACGCCGCCGGCTGAGACGACCACGCCGCCTGTGGAGACGAGCACCCCCGTCACCACGACGCCGCCGGCGGAGACAAGCACTCCGACGGAGACGGCCGCTCCAACGGAGACTTCGACGCCGACCGAGACGTCCACGCCGACCGAGGCCACTGCGGCCGAGACGACGGCCACGGAGACTACGACTCCGACGGAGACACCCGCTCCCGTCGGCTGAGCCCACCTCCGTCTTGGCGTCCGGACAAACACCGGTCGGCGAGGACGGTCGCGCGCGACGCTTGGGATCCGTGAGGTTTCCAGTGCCCACGACCCACGACCGGCCGCGCGTGTCGAGGTTCGGCGGAACGGTTGTCAGGACATCGTGACGGTGTGTTCACGTTCGCCGCTCCGCCTGCCGATGGAGCACCTGTGTGGTGGGTCTGGGTCCTGGGTGGCCTCGCGGTGTGGATGGTCGTCGCCGTCGTCTTCGGTGTGCTGATCGGTCGTGGGATCCGGCGGGCCGACATGCTCGAGGGACGGACGGAACCGCTCTCCGGTCTCATCGCCGGTAAGCGTTCGACTGCACCGCAGCCGGCTCCCGTATTACGCCGTCGGGCCATTCCCGTGCCGACGTTCGGGCTCGCCTTGTTCGGCCTCGCCGTCGTCCTGGAGACCGGCGGCTACGTCGTCCGCCTGACCGGCGCGGAGAACTCTCTCCGCGCCTTGTCGATGGACGCGCCCTTCTCACTGCCGCGGATGTACGTCGCGGCCCTCTTCGCCGCCGCCGCAATGGCCGCGGTCGCCGGCGCGGGAGTGCATCCTGGCCGCCGCACGTGGTGGACCACGGTCGCGCTGGTCGGCGGCGGGATCGCCGCGGTCAAGGCCGGTGGAACTGTGCACGCCGACGCCTTCAGCGCTCTCTCCGGCGCGGTCGGGGGGCGGGGCGCCCTCCTCGTGAGCGTCCTCCTCGCCGGCGCCGTCCTCGCGGTTCTCGGCTTCCTCAGCCGGACCGAGCGCCGTGACCGGCGCCGGGTCCTCGGAGTACTCGCCTTCTATGGCATCGCGTCCGTCGGACTCTCGGCGCTCTCCGGCGTCGCCGCCGGTGCCGCCGGGGTCGCCAGTAGCTGGGCAGTGGGAGCGACGTTCATCGAGGAATCCGGCGAGGCGCTCGCCGGGGTCGCCTTCCTCCTCGCGGTTCTTGCGGGTGTGGCGCCGCGCCTCGTGCTTCCGGGAGCCTGGGCCCTGCGCCGGTCCGCCGACGTGCTCACCCTTGAACTGCCGGAGCGCGTCCCGGGCGGGTCAGCGCCTGAGATTCGCTGACGTCGCACTGCAACAGTCACTGACGACCCAGGACGTCGCAGACACACCTCGGCTATCGATCCGTTGACACTCTGTTGAGGCATCCTGACCGTATGTGGCGTCGAGCGCAGATCGGGACGAGTGACCAGCCGTGCGGCCTGTGTGCCAGCGACCACGTCGTCGTCATGGAATCGACGCAGTTGCGGACCGGACTCGACCGACTCAACCCGCGGTGGCGTCCCGTTGTTCGCAGCTACCACCGGTGCCAAGCGTGCGGCGCGAAGGCGAACGCTCAGGTTTTCCAGCCCGCGTAACGCCGTCGGTGCTGCGCACGGCAGCGCCGCTCAGCGAGGCACGTCGGGAAGCGCCTGGTTTCCGAACTCGGCCGCGTTCGCCGCGAGCGAGTCGGTGCGCAGGTAGGTCCACATGCGCTCAGCGGTGACCATGTCGAGGTAGACCACGCTGGCCGGACCCTCCATGCCGGTGCCCAGCACCGGCGCGGTGAAGAACTCGACGTTCTCCGGCGTCACGTTCCGCATCGAATAGGCGAGGGCGAGCAGGTCGCCGTTGCCGAGGGTGTCGTCGATGCTCACGGCGCTGGTGACGGCGATCATCGCCGAGTCCAGCCGACCCGGGTCGGTGAACGTGTCGGCGCTGAACAGCTTGCTGAACATCGAGCGCAGGTACTGCTGCTGGCGCTTCACCCGGTCGAAGTCGCCGCCCTCCAGGCCGTAGCGCTGCCCGAGGTACCAGCGCGCCTGGTCACCGTTGAGGTGGTTCATGCCAGCAGGAAAGGTGTACGGACCGTGCGTCGTCGTCTCCGCGACCATCACGTCGACGCCGCCGAGGTCGTCGGTCACCTGGGTGATGCCGTCGAAGTCGATCGCCACGTAGTGGTCGATGCGCACCTGGGTGAGCTGCTCGATGGTCTGGATCAACAAGGTGGGGCCACCGAACGCGTACGCGGCATTGATCTTGTTGCGGCCGTGGCCGGGGATGTCGACCCACGAGTCCCGAGGGATGGACACCAGCTGCGCGTGCTGCCGGTCGCCGCTGAAGCGGGCCAGCATGATCGCGTCCGATCGGCCGTCCGGATCCTCACCGGCCAGCGTCTCCCCACGCGTGTCCGAGCCGATGAGCAAGAACGTCACCGGCTCCTCGGCCACCGGGGCCGCGGGAGTCGCCGGCGCGGGGCGGGCCTCCTCGTCCAGGTCCTCGAAGACGTTCGCGATGCGGTCGATGTTCCCGACGTACCGCTCGCTGAGGAACCACAGCCCACCGCCGATGGCGACGGCCAGGACGAGACTCAGGACGCCGAGGCTGATGAGGGCCCTGCGCAGGACATGGCGGCGGCGAGAGCGCTCCGGCGCATTCGTGTCGGGCAGGTCGTCCGGCCCGGGGCGCGCGGAAACCCCCGCGTCGTCGCTGCGCATGGCCGGACCCCCGTCTGCCGAACTGTCGGTTCGAGGGTACGTGTGTGCAGCTCAGGCGGCGGGTGGCTGCCACCCGCCCGGGTGAGGCTCGCTCAGCGTCCCGGCAGCCGGTTCAGGACCGTCCGTGCTTCCGGGCGCTCGCCGGCTGCCCCACCAGGGGGACGCGCTGTTGCGTGGGCCTCGTGCGCCGAGTGGGCGGAAGGCCGGCCCCGCCGTGACCATGGGCGGTCTCGTGGATGCCGCCTCGGGGACGTTCCGCCGGCGGTCGCGGTGGCTGCACCGGTTCGCCCGCGGTGACGGCTTCAGGCCGCGACAGGAACTCCTCGTCCGCCGCGGTGAGGGCCGCGCCGGCCTCAGAGGCCGCGGCGGCTCTGGCGTCCGCCAGGCGGACGGAGCGACCGATGATCAGGGCGACGACGGCGCCGACGACCACCCAGCTCACCGCTGCGACCACGACCCAGGTCATCTGCCCGATCCTCGTGACTGCCCGGCACCTGTCGGTCCCGGGGGATGCGAAGTAGGTGGTTGTTCCGTTAACGGCCCGTTATGCCCCGGAGTGCCGTTGTTCACTCCTGGTCTTTGGAAAAATTTCGGCGGGATCTGGATGCAACTGTGCTGCGGTGCAGCGGCGCTCGTTGACCTGCGGAGGACATTCGAGCGTGATCCACTCGTAGCGAGGCCTCGGAAGCCGTGGGGGAGGTGGGTATGCGCATCTCAGTCGTCGGTTGCGGATACCTCGGCGCCGTCCACGCCGCCTCACTCGTCGAGCTGGGGCACGAGGTCGTCGGCGTCGATGTCGACGAGCGCAAGGTGCAGGCGCTCTCGCGCGGTCGATCACCCTTCTACGAGCCCGGCTTCCAGGACCTGTTGGAGCACAGCCTGGCCTCGGGCAGTCTCAGCTTCAGCACGGACATCAACGCGGCCGCCGGTGCGCGCGTGCACTTCGTCTGCGTCGGGACCCCACAGAAGCACGGGGAGTACGGAGCCGACCTGCGGTTCGTGCAGACTGCCGCCGAGTCCCTGCTCGAGGTCCTGGAGCCGGGAGAGCTCGTCGCCGGCAAGTCCACCGTGCCCGTCGGCACGGCCGCGCGGCTGGCGGCGATGTTCCAGGAGAAGGTGCCCGGGTCGTTGCTCGCCTGGAACCCTGAGTTCCTGCGCGAGGGCTTCGCCGTCCGGGACACCCTGCACCCCGACCGGCTGGTCTACGGACTTCCCGCCGGGAGGGACGCCGGAGCCGCCCAGGCGCTGCTGGACGAGGTGTACGCCCCGATCGTCGCGAGGGGGGTGCCGAAGGTCGAGACGGACTACGCGACGGCGGAGATGGTCAAGACGGCCGCCAATTCCTTCCTCGCCACCAAGATCTCCTTCATCAACGCGATGGCCGAGCTCTGCGAGGCGACCGGTGCCGACGTGAAGCAGCTCGCCGACGCCATCGGCTACGACGACCGGATCGGGCGGAAGTTCCTCAATGCCGGCCTCGGCTTCGGCGGCGGCTGCCTGCCCAAGGACATCCGCGCCTTCATGGCACGCGCGGGGGAGCTGGGCGCGGACCAGGCGCTGACGTTCCTGCGCGAGGTCGACAACATCAACATGCGCCGACGCATCCGCATGGTCGAACTGGCCCGCGAGGTCTGCGACGGATCCTTGCTGGGCAAGCGGGTCGCCGTCCTCGGTGCCGCCTTCAAGCCCGACAGCGACGACATCCGCGACTCTCCGGCGCTCAACGTGGCCGCACAGCTGCAGTTGCAAGGTGCGGTTGTCCGCGTGACCGATCCCGCCGCCGTGGAGAACAGCCGGAGGCAGTGGCCGCAGCTCGACTACGCGGACACCGCCGAGGAAGCCGCCGAGCGTGCCGACGCCGTTCTCGTGCTCACCGAGTGGCGGGAGTACCGGGAACTGGACCCCGTCGCCTTCGGCACGGTCGTGGCGCAGAAGCGGGTGCTCGACGGGCGAAACGCGCTCGACCGCGAGGCGTGGCTGGCCGCCGGCTGGTCCTACCGCGCCCTGGGGCGTCGCGCGGGGTGACCCGTGCAGGGGAACTAACCTCGAGCTCTCACCCGACAGCGGAGGTTGCAACGACGATGCGCATGCTCGTCACCGGAGGCGCCGGGTTCATCGGCGCGAACTTCGTCCACTACACGCGCCGCCACCACCCCGAGCACGAGATCACCGTCCTGGACGCGCTGACCTACGCGGGCAACGAGGCGTCGCTGGCACCGGTGCGGGAGGGGATCGAGTTCGTGCACGGATCGGTCGCCGACGCGCCGCTCGTCGACGAGCTGGTGAGCCGTTCCGACGTCGTCGTGCACTTCGCGGCCGAGAGCCACAACGACAACTCCCTCGCCGACCCCTCGCCGTTCCTGCAGACCAACATCATCGGCACGTACACGATCCTCGAGGCGGTCCGGAAGCACGGCGTCCGGCTGCACCACATCTCCACCGACGAGGTCTACGGCGACCTCGAGCTCCACGACCCGAAGAAGTTCACGCCCGAGACGCCGTACAACCCGTCGAGCCCGTACTCCTCGACCAAGGCCGGCTCGGATCTGCTCGTTCGGGCCTGGGTGCGCTCCTTCGGCATCCACGCCACCATTTCGAACTGCTCCAACAACTACGGGCCGTACCAGCACGTGGAGAAGTTCATCCCGCGGCAGATCACCAACGTGCTGTCCGGGCTGCGGCCCAAGCTGTACGGCAAGGGCGAGAACGTCCGCGACTGGATCCACGTCGACGACCACAACTCCGCCGTCCACGCGATCCTCGAGCGCGGCCGCAGCGGCGAGACCTACCTGATCGGCGCCGACGGCGAGAAGAACAACCTCGAGGTGCTCACGCTGATCCTGCGACTGCTGGGCCAGCCGGCCGACGCGTTCGACCACGTCACCGACCGCGCCGGTCACGACCTGCGCTACGCCATCGACGCCACCAAGCTGCGCGACGAGCTGGGCTGGAAGCCGCAGTACACCGACTTCCGCGACGGCCTGGCCGCCACGATCGACTGGTACCGCGAGAACGAGGCCTGGTGGGGCCCGCTCAAGGAGCAGGTCGAGGCGAAATACGCAGCCCGCGGCCAGTGACCACCGTCATCGTCGGGGCGGACGGCCAGCTCGGCCGGGCCCTGCAGCAGCAGTTCCCCGACGCGGTTGCGCTCGACCGCTCGAAGCTCGACGTCACCGACGCGCGTGCTGTTCGCGATTACCGGTGGGCCGACGTCGACGTCGTCCTCAACGCCGCGGCTTGGACGGCGGTGGATGCAGCCGAGGACCCCGCCAACCTCGACGCCGTCCGCGCGGCCAACGTCGACGCCGTCGGGTACCTCGCGCGCGCCGTCCGGACCTGCGGCGCCACCCTCGTGCACATCTCCAGCGAGTACGTCTTCGACGGAAGGCACGAGGGCCCGCACCCGGAGGACTGGCCGCCCAACCCGCTGTCCGTCTACGGCCGGACCAAGGCCGATGGCGACGCCCAGGCCTCGTACGTGACCAAGCACTACCTCGTGCGCACGACGTGGGTCGTCGGGGACGGCGGCAACTTCGTGCGCACCATGGCGGACCTGGCCGACCGCGGTGTCTCACCCACGGTCGTCGACGACCAGATCGGGCGGCCGACCTTCACCCGCGACCTCGCTGCCGGAATTGCCCATCTGCTGGAAACGCGGGCCCCCTACGGCACGTACAACCTGACCAACGACGGCGACCCCGGGTCCTGGGCTGACGTCGCAGCCGCGGTCTTCGAGGCGCGGGGACGCTCCGCGTCGGACGTGAGCCGCACGAGCACCGAGACGTACTTCGCCGACAAGCCGCAGGCCGCCGCGCGTCCGCTCAACAGCGTCCTGGACCTGGCGAGGATCAAGGCCGCCGGCTTCCTACCGCGCGACTGGCGGATCGCGCTCGCCGACTACCTCCGCTGAGGTGTCGGCAGAAGGCTCCGACTCTGGAGAGGACCGACCACCGGTAGGGCGCGGCTACTCAGGGCGTCGAGCCGAATCAGTGCGATGTGGTCCAGGCTCGACATGGAAACCACCGTGCGAGAACGGCTTCCTCGTTCCAGCGATCGGCCCTACGGTCGCGGCACGGCACTGAGGAATTGGATTACAGGCTGGCCGATGTCCTCAAGCCCACGGAGTCAGTCGCATTGCGGAGGACTGCTGAGATTGGCAGCGCCATGGGGGGCGTATGGACCGCGCTGTGCTGTTGATCGGCGTGCAGAAGTCCGGTCTTCCGGAGCTTCCTGCTGTGCCCGATGGCATCAAGGCCATGCAGGAATGGGCCAGGACGCAGAGTCTTCCGGACGAGCTCGTCATCACGTTGACCGACACGGACGGGGAGCCGGTAAGAACCGTCGACGTCTACAACGCTGTGGACAAGCTGACGCGCCTGCTGACCGTCAGGCAGTTGATCGTCTACTTCTGCGGACACGGCGTCTACAACGACGGCGACATGTGGCTCCTGTCCGGCGCCCCGCAGAACCCCAACGAGGCAGTCAACCTCGAGAAGAGCAGGCGGCTGGCTGAGCGCGGCACGATTCCGCACGTCGTATTCATCTCCGATGCGTGTCGTTCCGCCACGACGACCGTGCAGATGAGCGACATGGATGGCTCGGTGATCTTCCCCAGTCCTCTCAACGTGGGTCGTCGCAATGAGGTCGACTTCATGTATGCGTGCCGACTGGCTGAAGTAGCCAGGCAGATTGCTCCCTCGACGGACCCGACCGGGTTCCGCCCGGTCTATTCGGAGGTGGTGGCAGAGGCACTCGCCGGGGACTACGCGGACCTCCTGGAACGCGTCGACATGGGGCAAGAGTCGTACGACGTCGTGCGAGCGCGGACCCTGAGCCGGGCACTTCCCGCCCTCGTCGCCTCCCGGATGGACGAGCTGGGCACAGCGGACGCGGTCATACAGGTTCCCGACGCGGCCATCGTGTCCGATCCCGACCGGTGGGTGTCACGGCTCGAGGCGCCGCCGGAGTCCCCCGGTCGCCGTGGCCCGGCAGTTGTGGACTGGATCATGCGCCTCCGGAGGGTCGTGGCCCCAGCGGAGAGCGCGGCAGCGAAGGCCGAAGGGCGTCTCGTGCAGATGCGCCCACCGCCGGAGGTTGAGATCTCGGCGGCCCTGCACGTCGTCGGTGACGACCTCGTCAGCGTCTACAGCGCGGGCATTCTCTGGGAAGCGGAAGGCGGCGGCGTCCAGGTGCTCCTGCCCGACGATGCCCAGGCCGGCTCGATGCTGTTGTCCTTCTCCACGGGCCGATGCGCCGTCCTCCCCGTCTTCCGTGGGCGAACCGCAACGCTGACTCTGGAGGAGGGCGTGCTGGTGGACGTCCGCTACAGACCGGTGTCGTCGAGCGCGGAACCGGCGACGCAGCCAATGGGCGATGCATTCGATGCGGTCCGGGCGCGAATAGCGGGGACCACCCGGTTCGGTGTCCCTTGGTGGCAGGAGTATCCACCGGCCGGCGCCCTGGGCACTTGGCGGCCGGCTGTTCGAGACGATCCTGCCTTTGCGGTCTACGTCGCGTATGGCCTGGTCGACAGCGGTCGGCGGGATCTCTTGCCGCAACTGCTCGCCATGACCGAGGACGGCGAGACGCCTTTCGACGTGGCGCTGCTTGCCGAGGACCTCACCGCCCCGCCAGTCCCCCCACTGCCGCTCCTCTCCCGCGGGTGGGCGCTGCTGGGGGCGGATGGCATCGCCGACCGGCCTGCTGTTCCGCGGCGGGTGCAATCTCCATGGACCTTGTTCGGTCCGGGGAGCTTCGAGCAACTCCGGGAGTACATCGACACGGAAGGAAGCCTCTGATGCGAACCCTGGTGTTCGTCCACGGCCGTTCCCAGCAGGGACGGAGGGACGAGCAGCTCAAGTTGCAGTGGCTGGACGCCCTCCAGGAGGGATTCCGCCGTGCAGACCTCGAGTTGAAGGTCCTCGAGGACTCGGTCCGTTTCCCCTTCTACGGCGACGCCTTGAGAGATCTGTCGGCAGACCCGGAGGCGGTCTCGGCCCAGGTCGTCATCCAGAGCGCGGGGGACGCGGACGCCGCGGAGAAGGCCTTCCTCGGAGCGGTCGTGGAGGACGCTGTCGCGACATACAACATCAGCGACGAGGACATCAGAGCGCACATGCCGGACGGCGAGCTTGTGGAGATGGGACCGCAGAACTGGCCCTGGGTCCTTGCTGCCCTGCGGGTCATCGAGAAGGTTCCCGGCGCCGGCGCAGCAACCTTGGCCTTGGCCACCCGCGACGTCTACGACTATCTCAACAGCCCTGGAATCCAGACCCGGATCGAGCAGGGTGTGCTGGAGGCCTTCGCGGACGCCGAAGAGTGCGTGGTCGTCGGTCACTCCCTCGGTTCGGTCATCGCCTACAACGTGCTGCAGCGGAGGGCCGCCGCCGAGAAGTGGACCGTACCGAGCCTCATCACGGTGGGGTCCCCGTTGGGCGTCCGTCCGGTCGTGGAAGCGTTGGCTCCCGTAAGCAGGCCGGAGGGTGTCATCGACTGGTTCAACGCCTACGACGAGCACGATGTCGTGGCGCTGCACCCGCTCGACCCTGGGCATTTCCCGGTCCAGCCAGAGGTGGAGAACTACGGCGGAGTCGACAACGGCACCCCGAACCAGCACGGCATCTCCGGCTATCTCTCCGATCGCGTGGTGGCTAAGAGGATCCACGACGCTCTGCTCGGATGAGTGCGCCACTGGCGCTCTCGCATCCTGACCTGTGCGTAGCGCGCGACGTCACTACGTGGCACGACCTGCCCATGCTGCTCTCGCTCTCAGGCGCCGCGGCCGGCCTCCAGGCGTGGGCCACGCTCGACGAGTCCTCGGGTGACGTGGCTGGCGCCGACGCACACCGGAGTCTCGCCGAGGCGCTGTCGTCGGCTGCGGCGCGTGGCGTCGAGCAGGCGTTCGCGACCCACGCCCGAGCGCTTCGCGAGGCCGCGCCCGCTGACCTCGCGCCAGGACTGGCCGGCATCGACACAGCGTTCGCCGGATGGCTGGGAGGCGACGCCGAGGCGTTGTTCCAGGCCGAGGAGGCGTGGATCACCGAGGCGATGTCCGACCGGCTCGAGCGCTTGCCGACCGCACTGCGGCTCAGCCTACTGAGCGACGGTGTGGCGCTGCACGATGCGGCGCTCGTCGAGCGGCCGGATCCGCAGACCTTGGATCACCTGATCGGTCTGCTCGAGCAGGTCTTCGCGGCCTTCCGTAGCGACGACGCCCGGCCGACGCACTGCCGCCTGCATCTCGATCCTCGCCTGTCCCGGTTCGCCGGGCGGCTCGCCGTAGCGCTCAGGCAGCGCTACGACGTCTTCGGCCAGCCCGCTGATCTCCAACGAGCCAAGACCCTGTTGGACGGCACGCTAGGCCTCACCCATCCGTCGGCTCCGGACTTCCCGGCCTGGAAACTCGAGGCCGCGGTCCTCATGGGGTACGAGGGCCCTGACTCGCTCGAGCAGGTAGCGACTCAGCTCAGCGAGGTCGCGGCGGCCGAGCCGCCGGGGACGAGCCTCCGGGTACGGGCTCTCGAGCTGCGAGGTCGGGCTGCCTGGACCGGCCATCTGGCGTCCCTGCAGGCACCGTCACCCTCCTGGCTGGACGTCGCCACCGAGGCCTTCCAGCGAGCGCTGGCGGAGGCGGAGCCCGTGCCGCCGGAGGTCCGCGCCGGGCTGGCCACCGCCCTGCTGGCCCGCTACATCGAGCGGGGGAGCCTCGACGACGTCGTCTCGGCGACGAACACCATGATCGAGCCGGGGGCCGGTTCCGTGGCTGCCCGGCTGCTGGACGCGCTCGAGCCGGAGGTGAGCCGCCGCGCCTCGGATCTTGTCGATCTCGGGGTCGAGGCACTGCGCCGGCTCACTGGTGACCCCGAGGCCCGCGCAGTGGCGGAGCGGCTCCACGGGCTGGCCGGTGCCGTGGTCGAGCCCGCGTCCGGTCTGGAGCCCGACCGGCGACTCGATGTGCGCATCTCGCTCCTGCGCGCCGCGGTTGCTCTGGACGACGGACCAGCGCTCAGCAGGCGCAGCAACGAACTCGCTGTGGCCCTGTACGAGCGCTTCGTCGCGCGAGGGAACAGGACGGATCTCGATGTCGCTCTCGATGCGGCACGGACGGCCGTGAACCAGCCAGGCATCGACAAGCTCGACCGAGCGACCGCGTGGAGTTCGGTGGGTGCACTCCTGTTGCTCTACTACGAGACGTACGGAGATCTCGAGGCGCTCAGTGCCGCGGTTGCGGCGTCGCTGGACGCGGTCGGCGAGTCCGGCGAGGCGCCCCCCGAGCAGCGCGTGCGCACGCTGAGCAACTCCATCGCCGCACTCCGCATGCGAGCGCAGCGCCTTCCTGACGGCGAAGATCTCGCCACCGCCCGACGCATGGCAGAGGAGGCGGTTTCCCTCGCCGTCGGAACCGATCCCGAGACGCTGGCTGCGGCACTGAGCATCCGGGCCTCGGTCCGCGACGATCTCTGGAAAAGGTCCTCAGACCTCGCAGATCTCGAGGCGGCGATGTTGGACTGGCGCCAGGTGCTCGCGCTCGATGCGCCGATTCAGCGGGGTGTGGCGTCCCTCAACCTCGGGATGGCCCTGCTGCGTCTCGGGGACGACGGGGAGGCCATCGAGGAGTCGATCCGCCTGCTGTGCGTCGCCGTCCGCCATCTCGAACGCACCCTTCCCAACCGGGTCTATGCAGCGAACCAGCTCGCGGCCGCCGTTCAACGCCGCGCCCTGCGGCGGGGATCGGAGTCCGTCAGGTCGTCCGAGCTCCGTCGGGCGGCCCGCTGGAGTGCACGCGCCGTCAGGTGGGCCTCGAACTCGTCCCCGGAAGCCCAGCTGCGCGTTGCCTGGGACTGGGGACATCGGGCGGCGGCGGTCGAGGACTGGGAGTCCGCCGCCACCGCGTACGGCGCCGCGATCGGGGCCCTGCGCGACCTGGTCGAGGGAAACCGGGCCGTCTCCGCGAAGGAGAACTGGCTGGCCGAAGGCTTTGGCGTCGCGACCCGAGCCGCGCAAGCGCTGACCCGGTGTGGCCGCGCCGAGGAGGCCGTCATGGCTCTGGAGCGGGCGCGCGGGCTGCTCCTGCTCGATTCTCTGAGCAGGGGGTCGCAGAGTGCGGCACTGGCCGGGGTCGGGTTCGAGGTCGTCGCATCGGCGATGACGCAGCCCCTGCTCTACCTCGTGCCGGCTCCGGGTGACGGGCTCGGTCTGCTCATCGACCCGGCCGGGCGCAACGTGACGACAGTGGAACTGGCAGGCCTGAGCGAGGAGGCGGTCGGAGGGCGGGCGCGGGCGCTCCACATGGCGGCCACCGGGGCGTCGGCGAACCCCAAGGCGTGGCAGCGCACGCTGGACCGCATCGGTGCATGGCTCGGTGAGGCGATCTCGCCAGCCGTGGCCGCTCTGCCTCCCGGCCGATTGACCGTCGTTCCCACGGGCGCGCTGGCGTTTCTCCCGGTGCACGCCGCACGCACGGTCGCGGGGGAGTGGAGCTTCGTCGGCAAGCATGTGGTGGAGTACGCCCCCACCGCGCTGTCCGTCGTCACCGCCCGACGGCAACCGACCCCTGCCGGGCCCAGCACGGTTCTCGCAATCGTCGACCCCCATCCCACCAGCGAGCCGGCGCTGCCGTTCGCGGCTGCGGAGGCGGCGGTGGCGGTGGCCGCGGCGGGGGCAGACGGTGCCCTGCTACTTCCCGGCACTCAGGCCACGCTCGACGCAGTGCTCGAGGCGCTGCCGACGCACCGCACGGTGCACATCGCCTGTCATGGCCGCGCCGACCTCTTTCGACCGAGCGCGAGTGGAGTCGTGCTTCGCGATGACGCCATGCTCACCGTCGAACGGCTCGCCGGCATGGACCTCAGCGCCGTGCGTCTAGCTGTCCTGTCTGCGTGCGAGACCGGTGTCCCCGGCGCCGGGGCGCCCGACGAAGTCATCGCCCTGGGCTCGACGTTCTTCGCCGCCGGAGTAGATGGCGTCATCTCGTCCTTGTGGCAGGTTCCGGATCTGTCGACCTTGATTCTCGTCACCCTGCTCTACGGTCAGCCGACACTCGGCCAGGACCCGGCTGCGGCACTCGCCGACGCCCAGGATCAGATGCGCGACGCCACGAATGTGGAGCTGCGCAACCGACTGCGGCGGATGCGCGCGGACGGGCGGGTGCCGGATGCAGCCCACCGCCTCCTGGACGCAGAGCTGAGCGCTCTGGAGCCCGACGGCCGCGACTTCGGGGGAACGGACGCGTGGGCCGGATTCGTGTTCACCGGTCACACGAGCACGGCCCTCTGACCGGCGGGCCGCGTGGCGTGAGTGTCGGTCAACCTGCCGGAGATGCAGGCGCCGCCGGGTCGCCCAGCAGCGACCTCTCCAGCTGCGGAGCCAGCTTCCGGGAGTACTGCGGGGTCAGGTGCACACCCTCGCTGAACACCGGGGTGCTCCCCACGACCGCCGGGCAGGTGTTCCGGAAGCAGAACCACGGCGTCGGGTCCACGTACGTGGCTCCGGCGGCCTCGGCTCCCGCCTTCTCCACGCGGATGTGGCGGCGCGACTCCTCCGAGGGCGGGCCGTTGCAGTCGCTGGGGTCGCTGATGGCGGTGACGCACTCCTGCAGGCTCTTGCCACTGGGCGGCATGCCCAGGACGACGACCTTGGCCCCCGTGGCCGTGATCTGCCCGGCGACCTCTTCCAGGCCGTCGCCCCAGGTGGAGTAGACGTCGGCGTCCTCGTCGAGGAGCTGGGCGCCGTAGGAGTTGCTCAGGATCACCATGTCGGGCCGGAGCTCGGCGATCCGCTGCAGCGCCCACGTCCGGTGCTCGGTGCACTCCGGATAGGCCGAGCTGCTCGTGCCGTGCTTCACCTCGGCGGCGATGTTCGGGCACTCCTCGAACGTGAGCGGCTGGATAGACCACCCCTTCGGCTCCATCGCCTCCCGGAGTCCGGGCAGCCAGCTGATCGCGACGGAGTCGCCGAGCAGCACGGCGGTGCTCGCGGCGTCCGCCGGACCGTAGCGGCACTCGTCCTCGCGCGAGGGCGTGACGTTCAGGCACTCGTCGTCGACCCACTCCGGCGCCCGGGCGCCGGACAGCCGCTCGAGCGGCGGGTCGAGGGTCGGCCAGGTGGCCGCCCCGATCGACTGGCGGATCTCGGTGATCAGCGGGTCCTCGGCCGGTTCGTCGCTCGAGTCGCCGGCGGGCGAGACCTCGACGGCGAGCTCGGCGGCGGCGACCTGCTGGGGGCTGAGCTGACCCGGGGGGAACAGCACGCCGAGGGCGATCGCCGGCACGCCGACGGCCAGCAGCGTCCCGAAGGCCACCGCCCGGGCCCGGCGGAACACCCGATCCGAACCTCGGATCGGCGTGTCACGTTCCTTGCCGAGCAGCCATCCCGAGTGCAGGACCGGCTGCTCGATGACGTAGTAGGAGACGCTCGCCAGGAACAGGGCGCCGCCGATCGCCGCCGGGTAGTAGAGGGCCGGGGAGTCGGCGAAGAGGTCCCGGAGGATCACCACGACCGGCCAGTGCCACAGGTACAGCGAGTAGGAGATGCGGCCGAGGTACCGCATCACGCCGCTGCCGAGGGCCCACGTCGTCCCCGGGCCCTGTCGCACGTGGCCGAAGGCGATGATCAGGGCGGTGGACAGGACGGGGAGCGCGGCCGCCCAGCCCGGGAACGGCGTGGCCACGTCGATGACGAATGCCGAGGCGATGACACCGGCCAGCCCGACCCAGGCCCCGACCACCTGCAGTGCGTGCGGGAGCCGGTGCAGCCGGGCCGCGGCCAGGGCCACGGCCGCGCCCACGGCGAGCTCCCACGCCCGGGCGAACGTGGAGAAGTACGCCGTGGTGGCGGAGACGTCCGTGGCGTACACCGACCAGGCGAACGAGGCCGCGGCCGCGACGAGCACCACCCCGCCCAGCAGCCGCACCGCCGATCGCCGACGTCGGGCGGCCACGGCGAACACGGCGAGGATGAGCAGCGGCCAGACGAGGTAGAACTGCTCCTCGACCGCCAGCGACCAGAAGTGCTGGACCGGAGAGGGCGGTGACGTGGTCTGGAAGTAGTCGGTGCCCACCTGCGCGAAGCGGATGTTCGCCCCGAACAGCAGGGCCCAGATCGAGTCCTTGGTGGCCTGGAGCGCGCGGAAGTCCAGGAACAGCGTCCACATCGCCAGGTTCGTGACGACCAGGGTGGCGACGGCCGCCGGCATCAGGCGTCGGGCGCGGCGCCGGTAGAAGTCGCGGAAGGAGATCCCGCCGGTCTTGCGTCGCTCGCGCACGAGCAGACCGGTGATCAGGAAGCCGGAGATGACGAAGAAGACGTCGACGCCGATGAAGCCCCCGGCGGGCCAGCCGAGCACGTGGTCGAGGAGCACCAGGCCGACCGCGACAGCCCGCAGACCCTCGATGTCGCGCCGGAAGTGGCTCGGCCGCCGGGTGGCGGCAGCGTCCTGAGGACGCGCCTGCGAGTCGGCGGCAGTCTTGGTTGTCACGCTTCTCCCCGTAGATGACCTCGCGCTCGCCCGGACCAGACCGGTCCGTCAGCTGCGCGTCAGCGGGGCGGCCGTAGACGACTCGGTGCCGATACTGGGTCGTTCCTGCTGTGAGCAGGGATCTTCGTCGTCGGACGACGTCCTTGTCGTCACTCGTAGGGGGGTGGGCCGGCCCGACGGCGGCGCGGAGGCCGGTGCAGCCGAGCGGGACAGCTACGCGCGGGTCCAGGCGAGCAGATCGTCGGCGGTCCGGCTGTTGACGACCCGCTCGACCGGCACCCCGGTCTCGATCGCACGCTCGACGCCGTTGTACTGCCAGTCCAGCTGACCGGGGGCGTGCGCGTCGGTGTCGATGGCGAACTCGCAGCCGAGGTCGACGGCGAGGGACAGCAGCCGCTTCGGCGGATCGAGGCGCTCGGGGCGGGAGTTGATCTCGACGGCGGTGCCGAACTCGATGCAGGCGCTGAACACGGCCTCGGCGTCGAACTGACTCTCCGGCCGGGGCTTCTGCGTGCCGTCGCGCTGCCGCCGTCCGATGACCAGCCGGCCGGTGCAGTGCCCGAGGACGTCGGTGTGCGGGTTCGCGACCGCGGTGAGCATCCGCGCGGTCATGCTCTTCGCGTCCGCGCGCAGGTCGGAGTGCACGCTCGCGACGACGACGTCCAGGCGGCCGAGCAGCTCGTCGGTCTGGTCGAGGCTGCCGTCGACGTTGATGTCGACCTCGATGCCGGTGAGGATCCGGAACGGGGCGAGCTCCTCGTTGAGGGCGGCCACGACGTCGAGCTGCTTCTCCAGCCGCTCGGGGGAGAGCCCGTTCGCGACGGTCAGCCGCGGGGAGTGGTCGGTGAGCGCCAGGTACTCGTGACCCAGCGCCATCGCGGCCTCGGCCATCTCGCGGATCGGGCTGCCGCCGTCGGACCAGTCCGAGTGCGTGTGCAGGTCGCCGCGCAGGGCGGCCCGGAACTCCGCGACGTCGTCCGCCATCGGGACGAGTTCGGCGTGCGCCTCCTCCAGCTTCGCGAGGTACTCGGGCACCTGGCCCTTGTGCGCCTGGACGACGACGGCCGCCGTCTTCGGGCCGACGCCCTTGAGGTCTTTGAGCGTGTTCGTGCGGATCTTCAGGTCGAGCTGGTCGTCGCTCATGCCGTCGACCACCGCGGCGGCCGTGCGGAACGCCGAGACGCGGTAGCTGGGCTCGCGGGCGCGCTCCAGGAGGAAGGCGATCCTCCGGAGCGCGGCCGCGGGCGGGAGCGGAGTGCTCAGCTCTTGGCCTTCTTCGCCCGCTTCTGGGCCTTCTTCTGGGCCTTGGCTGCGCGCTGCTGCGCCTTCTCGAAGCTCTTCTCGGTCGAGCTGGCCGCCTTCTTGGCCGCCCGGCGGGCGCGATAGCCGACCGACGGCTTGCCCTCGGTGTCGACGGCGGCGAGCAGCAGACCACCGAGCAGGCCGGCGTTCTTCAGGAAGTTCGAGATCTGCCCGAAGCGCTCGGTCGGGTCGGTGTGCTCCCAGAAGCGGTGCCCGGCGAGCGTCGTCGGCACGACCGAGGCCGACAGGACCAGCGCGGTCAGCCGGGGCAGCTTGCCGAGCCCGAAGAGGGCGCCGGCGGCGACCTTGACGGCGGCGTCGGCCTGCACCCACTGCTGGACGTCGCGGGGCACCTGGACGGGCAGCTGCTTGTCGGCCGTCTCGGCGATCTTCTCCACGACCGGGCGCGCGCCCGGGACGCGGTCCTGCGGCTTGCGCAGGGTGCTGATCCCGCCGTAGACGAAGGGGGCGGCGAGCAACGGCCGGGCGATCCGGCGGACCAGCATGGTGACCTCTTTCCCTCGATGACCTGGCGTGCATCGGACGTGCACTGCCCGGACGACCGCCCGGGCAATCCCTGCGACGACCGTAGCCACCTGCGCGGACGCTCGCCCGGCAGAGTCAGTAGGCGCCCTCCCCGCGGAGCACGGCGCCCACGGTCCGCCACAGGATCATCAGGTCGAGGAGCAGCGACCAGTTCTCCACGTAGTGGACGTCGAGACGGACCGACTCGTCCCAGGAGAGGTTCGAGCGGCCGCTCACCTGCCACAGGCCGGTCAGGCCCGGCTTGACGAGGAGGCGCCGGCGCATGTCGACGCCGTAGCTCGCCACCTCCGTCGGCAGGGGCGGACGAGGGCCGACCAGCGACATGTCGCCCTTCAGCACGTTGAACAGCTGCGGCAGCTCGTCCAGGGAGTAGCGCCGGAGGATCTTGCCGGCGCGGGTCACCCGCGGGTCGCGGACCAGCTTGAACAGCACCCCGTTGCCGTCGCTCATCGGCGCCAGCCGGTCGAGCACGCGATCGGCACCGACCTCCATGCTGCGGAACTTCACCATCGGGAAGAGCCGCCCGTCGCGGCCCACTCGCTGCTGCTTGAAGAAGACCGGTCCCGGGCTCTCGAGCTTCACGGCCAGGGCGCTCGCGACCAGGACCGGGGCCAGCAGGAGGAGCAGCACCGCCGCGCCCGTGCGGTCGAACGTCGACTTGACCAGGCGGCGGGCTCCCCGCAGCTCGGGCCGTTCCATCTGCAGCAGGGACAACCCGCAAACCGGCCGGATCCGGAACCGCGGTCCGACCAGCTCGGTCGCCGCGGGGGCGAGCAGGAGATTGGCCCGGTCCTTCTCCAGCTCCCAGCCCAGGTGGCGCAGCGCCGCGCCGTCCAGTTCGGGGGAGGGCTGGACCGCCACCGTGTCCACGCCGAACCGCCGGACGACGTCGGCGACGTCGTCCGGCCCTCCCAGTACCGGGAGTCCGTCGAACGACCGACTGCCCGCCCCCGTGGCGGGCAGGCAGCAGCCGACGACCCGGTAGCCGTAGTGGGACTCACGCCGCAGTTGCTCGTGCAGCGCCGCGATGCCCTCGGGCCGGCCGACGAGGAGCGTGGTCTGCAGGAACCGCCCCTTCGCCCGCTGCCGGCGCAGTCGTTCCCGCTGCAGCCCGCGGTGCACCAGGGTCAGCGCGGTCGCCAGCGGCAGCGCGACGAGGACGAAGCCGCGGGACAGCTCGAGGACCGCAGCCCACGAGACCAGGGCGATGCCGCCCAGGAGCAGGAGGGCCGCGACGATGACCCGGCGGAACTCCTCCATCCCCTCCCACAGGAACTTCTCCTCGTAGCAGCGCAGGAGGAGCAGGGCGAGGAGCCAGACACCCGGGAGCGCGACGGTGAGGATGAGGGTCGCGGGCGCCGTCCAGGCCTCCGGTGGCCCGAAGCGGACCAGGTAGGCCGCCGCGATGGCCACCAAGGCGCAGCCGAGGTCGAAGAGGACGAGGCGGCTCACGTAGGCGTCGCGCCACGCGTGCCGTTCGAGTGCCCCGGCACCGCGCGCCGCGCGGCTGACGGCGGACGTGGCGTCCGCCACCGCTCTCAGCGGGAGCAGGCTGTCCTGCGAGAAGTTGGCTGAACTCATCTGAGTGTTCCTCGACGTGCATGCGCTGGGGGTCCGCGAGCGCGGGGGTGCAAGGGGAGAAGGACGCCGTGGTGAGGCGGCCCGTGGCCGAGGGGAGCGGCAGGGGATGCCGACGCGCGAGGGCGCCGGTCACCGCCGTCAGTCGGGGCGCACTCCCGGGTCGTCGGAGCCGCCGACGACCGCTCCTGCGACACCCTTGCTCGTGCCGACGGATGCCTGCGCATCCGCGATCACGGATCCGCCGTCCACGACGGCGTAGGTGACGTCGACGTGCTCGCTGTGGCCGTTGCCGCACCCGGTCGTGCCCGCGGACGCCGAGGCCGAGGCGGCGGACGCCGGTGCCGGGGCGGGTGCCGGCAGGTTCACCGGGGACAGCGGGACGGAGGACCCGACCGGTGTGCCGCTGGGCGCGACGGTCGCCACGGGCTCGACGGTCCCGGTGCTGGTCGAGGTGCTCCCGGCGGCCGAGGCTGTCGGGGAGACCGATGCTCTCGTCAGGAGGCCGACGAATTCCTCGGCGGCCGGCTGCCCGATGTTGCACACGTCGGACGGGGACGGCATCTCCGGTCCGACGACCGGGACCGCGGGCGGGGTGGACACCGCTGGCACCGTCGGGGCGACCGTCTCCGCGGGGGTCGCCGTCTCCGCGGGGGCTGCCGTCTCCGCGGGGGTTGCCGTCTCGGCGACCGCAGCAGCCCCCGCCACTGCTGGGGCGGCCTGCTCCGTGACCGCCGCGTCGGCTGTCGGATCGACAGTGGGTGTGCTCCCGGTGACGGTGCCCGCAGGGGGAGTGACCGTGTCCGCTGCGGGGGCGATCACGCCGGTTCCGTCGTCCTCCGCGGGGGGGTCCGCCGGCTTCTTCTGGCCTGCGGGCACCGCCGGGGGGTCCGTCGTTCCGCCGGTCTCGGGCGCGGGCTGCGGTGCCGGAGGCAGCGCAGGCGGCGGTGGCTGCTCCGGGGCCTCGACCGGGACCTCGGGAGGTGCGACCGGCTCGGTGTCGTTCGGGGCCGGGTCGGACAGGGGCGGCTGGGGCCGGGGCTCGGGCTGCGGCTGGGGCTGGTCGGGTGTGCCGCACTGCGGGGCGGGCTTCCCCGGGGGCCCGTCCACGGGGGGAGATCCGTGCCCGGGCGCCGGGTCGGCGGCGGGCGGTTGGTCGAACGGCGGTGGGGTGTGGCTGTCGCAGGCCTGCGCGACCGGCTCGTCGGCGTGGGCCGGTGCGTCCCAGGTGGCGAGCAGTGCCCACACGCCGAGCAGCAGGGCGGCGACGAGCAGGGCCCGCCGGTGCCAGGTGGGAGAAGTACCGGGGCCCCAGCCAGCGAGAGGCGTGACCGGCCGGGTTGCTCGACCGGGCGCCTGCTCCGTGCTGGCGTGGACGGACACGTTCCCCCCGAGGGCTTCAGGAAGTCGGACCCTGACCGTCGCGGAGGCCATCGACAAGACCTGTTGTCCCTGCCAACCGACCGCCACGACGCAGCGCGGCAAGGCCTCACCGTCCGTGACCTGAACGGTCGATTGCGTGCCGAAATCCCACCCGTGTGGCAGGCGGCGTTCAGTCGGTCCGGCAGCAGTAGACGGTCAGCCGGGTGCGCTTCCGGAAGCTGAACTCCGTTGCCTTCTCACCCATCTCGCCGTCGAAAGCCACGACCTGGGGCCCGGAGCGCGAGACGATCCGCACCTCCTCGGCGGTGAAGTGGCCGTAGCTGCGGGTGTGCTCGCTGACCCCGAGCAGCGTGGCCAGGACCGCGCGGGTGCGGCCGAACCTCAGGTCCGCGCGCAGGTACTGGACGTCGAGCAGCCCGTCCTCCAGCCGCGGCCGCCAGGCAGGGGAGAGCCCGCGGGGTGTGTAGAGGCAGTTGCCGATGAAGATGATCCACACCTTCAGCGGCCGGCCGTTCACCTGAAGGGACACCGGTGCCTGGGTGCGCAGCACCTGTGCCGCCGCGACGGTCAGCGCCAGCCACTTGCCCATGCGGCCCGACAACCGGTCACGGCGGTCGACCATGTCGGGGTAGGCGCCGATGCTCGAGGTGTTGAGGAACGGCGTGCCGTTGACGTCGGCGACGTCCACGCTGACCGCCTGCCCCGAGACCACGGCGTCCGCGGTGTCCTGCGGGGTCTCCAGGCCGACGTCCCGGGCGAAGTGGTTGAGGGTCCCCGCCGCGATGACCGCCAGCGGGAGCCCGTGCTCCAGGGCCACCGTGGCGGCCGACGCGACGCTGCCGTCGCCGCCGGCGACCCCGAGCGCCTTCGCCCGGCCGGACTCCGCTGCCTCGCGGAGCAGTTCGTCGACGCCGACGTCCGGCGTCGTCTCGAGCACCTCCGCCCGCGGCAGGATCCGCTCGATGTCGGCCTTCGGGTCGTAGTCGTCGGGACCCGAGCGCGGATTGACCGCGACGACGAGCCCCTCGCCCTCCGGCAGAGCGGGTGCCTCGTGGGCGTTGCGCACCCGCGCGGGGTCCTTCGGCCGTACCCGCCACCAGTGCTGGGTCGCGACCGCCACGGCGCCGCCCACGGCGAGCCCGGCGACCACGTCGCCCGGGTAGTGCACGCCCACGTGCACGCGGGAGTAGCCGACGCCCAGAGCCACGGGCGCCAGCGCAGCGCCGGCGAGCGGGCTCTCCATCGCCAGGCCGGTGACGAACGCCGCCGCCGACGACGAGTGCCCGCTGGGGAAGGAGAGGCTGCCCGGCTCCCGGCGGAGCCGGCGGTGGGTCTGCAGGTTCTCCAGGTCCGGCCGCACCCGGCCGAAGAACCGCTTGAGGACGGCGTTGACGACGAAGCTCGAGAACGCCATCGAGCCCAGCCCGCGCACCGCACCCCGCCGCAACGGGCCCTTCCGTGCACCCAGGAGGACGCCGAGGACGATCCAGAGCCGGCCGTGGTTCGCGGCGGTGGAGAGGCGCCGGAGCCAGTGGTCGGCCCGTGTCATGGGCAGACGGCCGATGAACGCGTGCAGGCGCGCATCCCAGAGCCGGGGGTTCGACACCCGCCGGACGTTAGTGCTCGCTGCGGGTGCCCGCTGATGATCAGGTCACCTGATCGTGGGGGGTCCTGGCTCAGTGTCGATGGTGAGCCAGGAGCCCTGATGATCAGGTCACCTGATCATCAGGCGGCCCGTCAGGCCTTCTGGCGGGCGCGGTAGGCGGCGACCGTCGACCGGCTGGCGCAGGTGTTGGAGCAGTACCTACGGCTGGCGTTGCGCGAGGTGTCCACGTAGACGTCGTCGCAGTTCTCCGCCGAGCAGACGCCGAGGCGCTGCCAGCCGTGCTGGACGACGACCTGCGAGAGGCCCATCGCGACCGTCGTCGTGAGCTGCTCGAGCACCGGGGCGTCGGGACGCGCGTAGTGCAGGTGCAGCTCGCCGTCGTGGTCGGTCGCGTAAGGCCGCGGCCGGGCGAGGGCCAGCAGTTCGTTGAGCCGCTCGAGGACCTCGTCCTGGGTCCGTGCCAGGGCGACGGCGCGCACCAACTGGGCCGTGGTCGCCGCCCGGTGCGTCTCGCCGGGGGAGAGGTCGAAGTTCGTCCCGGGCGTGAACCAGTCGTCGTGGGAGCTGAGGAAGGCACGTGCCCACTCCGGATCCGTGCGCTCGACGTTGGCCAGTTCGATGGCCAGCTCGATCGCGCTCGACCCGTAGGTGTCGTAATCCATGTGACTCCCTACCGATGGGTGATAGCCTCGGGACTGCGTAGGGGGTCAACTGTGTTACACCCCCTACGAATTCCTTTCCCTGCAAGGTGAGACGAGTACTGACGTGCGTGCGTACCTGACCGTGTGGCGGCTTCCCTCCGCCCCGGTGCTCCTGCTGTCCGGCTTCGCCGGGCGGCTCCCTTCTGCCATGGTGCCGCTGGCGCTGCTCCTCATGGTGCAGCAGCAGACCGGCTCCTACGCCGTCGCCGGGCTCGCGTCAGCCACATTGGGGATCGCGTCGGCGGTCATGGCCCCGGTCCTGGGGCGGCTGGCCGACCGCCGCGGCCCCCGCACCATCCTGCTCGCCCAGGCCGCGGCCTACCCGCTCCTGCTCGCGCTGCTCGTCGCCGTCGTCCTCGGCGGGGCGCCGACCCTCGCGGTGATCGCCGCGTCCGGTCTGGCCGGCACCGCCACGCCGCTGGTGTCGGGCACGGTGCGGGCGCTGTGGTCGCGGGTCGACGTCCGGGTGCGGCCGACGGCCTTCGCCCTCGACGCCACCGCGACCGAGCTCGTCTTCGTCGTCGGGCCGTCGCTGGTCGCCGTCCTCGCGGTGCTCGCCACCCCGGCGCTGGCGCTGGGCCTGGCCGCGGCGCTCGGCGTCGGTGGCGCCCTGGGAATCGCGACGTCGCGAACCACCCGCGCCTACGTGCCGGTCGCCGGGCCGCGGAGCGGCCTGTTCTCGACGGTCCTCTCACCCGGCATGCCGCGGCTGCTGCTCAGCGGGTCGGCCCTGATGCTGGGGTTCGGTGCCCTCGAGGTCGCGATCCCGGCGTTCGCGGACGAGACCGGGTCGCCGGGCATGTCCGGCGTCCTCCTCGCGGTGTGGTCGCTGGGCTCGGTCGTGGGCGGACTGTGGTTCGGGGCGCGCGTGCTGAGCATCTCCCTGCCCCGGCAGTACCGGCTGCTGTTGCTCGGGGTGACGATCGGCCTCGCGCCGCTGGCGTGGATCTCCAGCCCGTGGGCGCTGGGCGTGCTGCTGTTCCTCGGTGGGACGGCGATCGCCCCGACGCTGACCGTGCAGAACACGCTGGTCGGGGCAATGGCGCCCGAGCACGCCACGACGGAGGCGTTCACCTGGCTGTCGACGATCGCGGTCGGCGCCTCGGCGATCGGCGCGGCGGTCGGCGGCGGACTCATCGAGGGTCCGTTCGGCGTGAGCGGCAGCCTGGCGCTCGCTGCGGCGGGTGCGGCCGGCGCGGTCGCGATCACGCTGGTCCCCGGCCGTCGTCGTGACGTGCCGGCCCGGGGTCCGCGACAGCCGATCGCCGCCTGACGCAGCTCGCGGGAGCTCGGACCCGGGCTCGGAGGGGGCTCCGGGCCGCTGGTAGTCTTTCTCCTCGGTGGTTACGAGGCGACTCGGACCCCGGGAGGCTTCGCCTAGTCCGGTCTATGGCGCCGCACTGCTAATGCGGTTTGGGTTAATCCCCATCCCGGGTTCAAATCCCGGAGCCTCCGCGCACGACAACTAAACACAGGCACCCGTAGCTCAACGGATAGAGCATCTGACTACGGATCAGAAGGTTAGGGGTTCGAATCCCTTCGGGTGCACGTCTGGTTGAGACACCGAGCGGCCCCGCACTTCGACGGAAGTGCGGGGCCGCTTCGTCGTCCGGACGCGGAGTGCTTCGGGGGTGTTGTTCGCGCTTCGGGGGTCCCGCAGCACCCGTAGAGCACGAACGACGCCCGCGATGCGGGCGTCGGGAGAGATTGTGGGGGCGGGAGGCCGGGCCTGACGGTCTGGCCGCGTTGGTCGGTCTATCCAGCAGTGGATAGCCACTCTGTTGCCGGCTCTCCCGCCCCTCCGAACTGTGACCCCGGCCACACCGTCGCGTCAACCCGGACCGGTGTGTCGATCCTCCCCGGGCGTGTCACCCCAGGTCGGCCGGGCTCAGCCGACGCGGCGCAGGATCTCCGGTGACAGCTGGTCGACGGCGGTGTGCCCGGTCAGCCCCAGCGTCAGGTCGAACTCGCCCATGACGTCGGAGATCACCTGCCGCACGCCCTCCTCGCCCGCCAGCGCCAGTCCCCACGCGAACGGCCGGCCCAGCAGCACCGCGCGCGCCCCGAGCGCCACCGCGGTGAAGACGTCGGCGCCGGTGCGGACGCCGCTGTCGAGCAGCACCGGCGCCCGCTCGTCGATGGCCGCCACCACGTCGGGCAGGGCGTCCAGCGCCGAGATCGAGCGGTCGACCTGCCGGCCGCCGTGCGTGCTCACCACGACGCCGTCCACGCCCTCGTCGAGCGCCCGCCGCGCGTCGTCCGGGTGCAGGACGCCCTTGAGCAGGATCGGCAGCCGCGTCCTCGACCGCAGCCACGCCAGGTCCGCCCAGGTGATCGACGGCCGGGAGTAGATCCCCAGGAACGTCTCCACCGCGGCCCGGGGCAGCGGCGACCGCAGGTTGTCGCGGAACGAGCCCGGCCAGGCCTTCGCCATGCCGATCAGCGCCCGCACCGCCGCCGGCGTCGGGCGGGGCTGCGGCTCCCGCGCACCTGCCGACGCAGCCCGCTGCTCGACGAGCCCACGGAACACCGGGTCCGACGTGTACTGCGCGATGCCCTTCCCCAGCGCGAACGGCAGGTGCCCGAGGTCGAGGTCGCGCGGCCGCCAGCCGAGCATCGTCGTGTCCAGCGTGACGACGAGCGCCTCGCAGCCTGCCGCCTCGGCCCGTCCCACCAGGCTCTCGACCAGCTCGTCGGACGTCGACCAGTAGAGCTGGAACCAGCGCGGGGCGTCGCCCATCGCGGCCGCGCACTCCTCCATCGAGACCGACGCCTGGTTGGAGAAGACCGTGGGCACGCCGACGGAGGCCGCGGCCCGCGCGACGGCGAGGTCGGCCTCGTCGTGCACCAGCTCGAGCGCCCCGACGGGGCCGAGCAGCAGCGGCGCGGGGAGACGGCGTCCGAAGAGCTCGACGGATGTGTCGCGGCGGCTCACGTCCCGCAGCACACGGGGGACGACGGCCCACCGGTCGAACGCCGCCTCGTTGGCCCGCTGCGTCACCTCGTCGCCGGCACCACCCGCGACGTAGGAGTATGCGCGCGCGTTCAGCGCCTTCTTCGCCGCCCGCTGAAGCTTCCGCGCGGCGACCGGGACCCGCGGGAGGTGGCCGTACACGCCCGCGCTGTAGACCTCGTTCTGCCGACGCCGGCCCGCTCCTGGTTCGGTCACCCGGACACCGTAGTGAGACCCGTGGCGGGGAGCATGTCCGGTCCGCAGGGGACAATTTCGCGACACGCCGGACGACACGCCCGCCACACCTGTAACGGGCTAGCAACGATGCGTCACTTCCGTCATCCTGTGCGCACAGCAGTACTGCGGTCCGGGGGAGCAAGCATCAGCACCATCCAGCGCGGCGCCGTCCAGACCCGGGCGGTGTCGGCCAGAACGTCTCGGATGACCGTCTCCGGCGTCATCGTCGGCAACTTCGTCCTCCTTCTCTTCGGCGCCGCGGTCGTCACCGCCGCGCCCGCCGCCGCGATCGACGACCCCTCCCGGCCCGACGCGCGCGTCACCCACGGGCCCAGCTGCCGCCCGGGCGGGCTGGTCGTCGAGGTCGTCGCCGGCACCGCGCCGTACGCCGTCCGCCTCGCGACCACGCGGAACCCTTCGGGGGAGGACGAGGCCGTTCTCGCGCCCGGGGAGACGGTGGTCCTGCGCACGGACGACGTCGACTGGGGCGAGACCATCGACGGCCGCCTCGAGTACAGCGCCCGCGACGGCTCCGGGTTCAGCTACGTCGACGAGCTCGAGGAGTACAGCTTCACCCGGCCCACCTTCGAGGACTGCGAGGCCGTCGCGGCGCCGACGAACCCCGAGCCGACGCCGTCGGGGACCGTCGCCCCGCCCACCCCGACCGGCAGCGCAGGGGGCCAGACCCCTTCGGCTCCGTCGACGACGCCCCAGCCCTCCGGAAGCCCCTCCGGCACGGCGGTCCCCGGACCGGCCGACGGCGGCGGAACGGGTGCGGGGACCCGCGAGGTGAGCCCCGGCGGAACCTTCACGGTCGAGATGGCGGGCTTTCTGCCCGGCGAGCTGGTGACCTTCCAGCTGCACGGCAGCGACGACGTCCTGGGGACGGCGACCGCCGGAGCCGACGGCACCGTGCAGGCGGAGGTCCGCATCCCCGCCCGGACGTCGTCCGGCGCGGCGACGCTCGACCTGGTCGGCAACGAGTCGGAGGTCGTCGCTCCCCTCCAGCTGCAGGTGGCGGGCTCCGAGACGCCGGTGACGGACGACGGAATCGGCGACCTGGTGCCCCTGACCGCGGCCGCCGTGGCGCTCGTCGCGACCATGGCCGGGCTGGTCTCCGTCGCCGGCCGGCAGCGGTCGACGGTGCGCGGTTCCCGGCCCTTCCGGCACGCCTGAATCCCGGTTTCGGCCGCTCGGGAAGCGGGGACCACGGTTCCGTGCAGCCGATCGAGGACGCGCTCGCGCGCGGCGTCCCCAGGGACGCCGGCGACCTTCCCGGAGTCGCTCCCCGCGCCGCCGAGACGTGGCTGCGGATCGTGGAGGTGCACGACCGCATCACGCGGCGTGTCGACTCGGCGCTCCATCGCGAGCACTCTCTCTCGCTCACCGGCTTCGAGGCGCTGCGCCGCATCGCGGAGTCGCCGGGGGAGCGCGCCTCCATGAGTGAGGTCGCCGACGCGGTCGGGCTGTCGCGGGCCGGGGTCACCAGCACGGTGGACCGCCTGGTGGCCGACGGACTCGTCCTGCGGGAGCGCGGCGGGGGCGACCGCCGATTGCTGCACGCCCGCCTCACACCGGCGGGGCGGCAGAAGGTGGGCCAGGCCGCGCGGACGCACGACGACCTCGTCGCCCACCTGCTCTCCCGGCTCGGGGACGACGCCCCGGTGGTCACCGACGCCCTGGCGCGGGTGTCGTCAGCCACCCGCTCGCGCCCCTGACGGTCGGTTCCCCCACCTGGCTCACCTGGTGGGGTCCTGGGTCACCGTCGACACTGAGCCAGGACCCCTGATGATCAGGTGACCTGATCATCATCCGGCCGCCCGCGGGGAACGCTTCGAGCCCGTAGTGTTTCCGCCGGAACAGCTGCGGGCACGAGTTGATCGTGCTGGGGGCGCTCCCGAGGAGCAGCATCGTCGTGCCGACCGTCGGCCGGCCATCACTCCATGCCCTGCTCGACGTGCTGGCCGCCGCCTCCGGGCCCCGCCCGGCCGAGCTGATCCTGGTCGACGACCGCCCGTCCGGTGAGCCACTGCGCCCCGAGCGCCCGGGTCTGCCGCCCGTCCGCGTCGTCCGTACCGGCGGTGGTGGACCGGCGGGGGCGCGCAACCTCGGCTGGCGCACGGCCCGCACCGAGTGGATCGCCTTCCTCGACGACGACGTCGTCCCCGACCCCGACTGGTACGAGCAGCTCGAGCGCGACCTCGCCGACCTCCCGGCCGACGTCGCCGGCAGCCAGGGCCGGGTGCGGGTTCCCCTGCCGGAGGACCGCCGGCCCACCGACTGGGAACGCGGCACCGCGGGGCTGGCCACCAGCAGCTGGATCACCGCCGACCTCGCCTACCGACGGGCGGCCCTGTCGGCCGTCGGCGGCTTCGACGAGCGCTTCCCCCGCGCCTTCCGCGAGGACTCCGACCTGGCGCTGCGCGTGATGGACACGGGGGCGCGACTGGTCCGCGGGCAGCGCTGGATCACCCACCCGGTGCGGCCCACCGACCGCTGGGTGAGCGTGCGGGTGCAGGCGGGCAACGCCGACGACGTCCTGATGCGCCGGCTGCACGGACCCGACTGGCGGAAGCGGGCCGATGCCGCGCTCGGCCGCCGTCCGCAGCACACCGCGGTCACCGCCGCGGCGCTGGCGGCGGTGGGCCTGCGCGGGTTCGAAGACGTGCCTTGCCACACCCTGTCGGCCGGCCAGCAGCGCCGCGTGGCCCTGGCCCGCTTGCACCTGGCCGGGCCGCCGCTGTGGATTCTCGATGAGCCGTTCACCGCCCTCGACAAGCAAGGCGTGGCGCAACTGGAAGCACACCTGGCG
>NZ_SPQM01000331.1 GCF_004570345.1 Blastococcus sp. CT_GayMR20
GATCGAGCAGTGCCGCGCCTTCTACCGCCAAGTGGCGCACCTGCTCGACCTCGGCGTCCCGTGCGAGAAGGAGGCGTCGATGGTCAAGCTCGAGGCCACCGAGATGTCGGTGCGGGTGACCAACCAGGCCATGCAGCTGCACGGCGGGAACGGCTACACCACCGAGCGGCAGGTCGAGCGGCACTGGCGCGACGCCCGGCTGACCACGATCTTCGAGGGCACCAGCGAGATCCAGAAGCGGATCATCAGCGACCGCCTGCTCCCGCGGAGCCCGCTGACGTAATCGCGTCAGCTCTGGGCGAGCGCGGCCTCGTCGGCGTGGGCGATGTGCGCGAGCTCGCGCCAGATCAGGGCCAGCAGGATCGCCGAGCCGACGAAGGCGAACCAGAACGGGCCGGTGATGCCCCAGATGCGGGCGATCACCCCGCCGAGCGCCTGGCCGACGACGATGCCACCGAACACACCGATCGAGTACAGGCTGGCGACACGGCCCTGCAGCTGCATCGGCACCGCCCGCATGCGCACCGTCCGCGACGTCGTCCCCCAGACGAACGCGTGCGCGCCGAACACGAACATGATCACCATCGCCACCCAGCCGGTGGTGGTGAGCGCGAGGCCGAGATGGGTGAAGGTCTCGATCAGCAGCCCGACCCGCATGATCGTCGCCAGGCTGGCGTGCCGCTCGAGCCAGCCGTAACCGGAGGTGCCGACGATGCCG
>NZ_SPQM01000050.1 GCF_004570345.1 Blastococcus sp. CT_GayMR20
GGGGACGGGCCGGGGGGCCGGAGCGGGCGCTGCTGCGTCGGCGGCGAGCCCCTGGACGTCGGCCGTGGGGTCGGCGACGGCCGCGTCCCCCGGGGACGGCGCCGCGGGCGTGCCCGCCTCGGGCGTGACGGCGTCGCTGGAGGCCTCCGGCACCTCGGGAGCGATCTCCGCGGGGACGGCCTCGGGCTCCTCCGGAGCGTCCGCGGCGGCGGAGGCCGCCTCGACGGCGCCCGCCTCCGGGCCGACCACGTCGGGGGTGACCGCGTCCGGAGCCACCTGCTCCTCGATCACCGCCTCGGTGCTGACCGGTCCCGTGTTCTCCGCAATCGGCGGAGAGGCCTGCTGCGCCCCGTTCCCGGGGTTGTCCGTGCTCGACACGTCGGCAGTGTCCCACGTCGCATCCGGGAGACTGCCCCCGTGACTGCCGCTTCCGGGGGACCGCCGCAGCTGGGTGCCCGCGCAGCGGTCGCCGTCGCCTTCTGCCCGTCGCCGCCGCTGCTCCTCCCCGCCGTCGAGGGGCGGGCCGAGCCGGCGACGACCGCCCTGCGTGCCGCGTGCACGGAGGCGGTGGGGGAGATGCTGGCCGTCCGCCCGGAGGTGGTCGTCGTGGTCGGCGACGGTGCCCCGCCCGGCACCCGGTTCGGTCCTGGGGACGGCGGCGACCTCCGCGGCTTCGGGGTCGACGTGACTGTGCCGTTCGCCGGCCGGGTCCGCCCCGGGGGCCGTCGGATGCCCGTCTCGCTCACGCTCGGCGCCTGGCTGCTCGACGAGGCCGGTTTCGCGGACACGCGGGTCGGCGTCGCGCCGCCGGACCTGGGCCAGCTGGTGCGGGACCTCCCCGGTCCCCTCGGTGTGCTCGCGATGGGTGACGGGTCGGCCCGCCGTACGGCCAGGGCCCCGGGCTACCTCGACGAGGCCGCCGTCCCCTTCGACACCGCCGTCGCCGCGGCGCTGGCCGCCGGCGACGCGGCGGCGCTGGCGTCCCTGGACGAGGACGAGGGCGCCCGCCTGCTCGCCGCCGGAGTGCCGACCTGGCGGGCGGTGGGCGCCGCACTGCGCGGCAGGGAGATCAGCGCCCGCCTGCACCTGCACGACGCCCCGTTCGGCGTCGGGTACCTCGCGGCCGCGTGGACCGCCGCATGAGCGCAGGGCCGCCACCCGTCATCGCGGTCGTCGGCCCCACCGCGACCGGGAAGACGGCGCTGGCCGTCGCGCTCGCCCGCAGGTTAGGGGGCGAGGTGGTGAACGCGGACTCGATGCAGTTGTACCGCGGCATGGACATCGGCACCGCCAAGCCCGATCTCGCCGAGCGCGGCGGGGTGCCGCACCACCTGCTGGACCTCTGGCCCGTGCGTCAGGCGGCGTCGGTCGCGGAGTACCGCGCACGTGCCCGCGCCGAGATCGACCGCCTCCGGGCTGCGGGCGTCGTCCCGTTGCTGGTCGGCGGCTCCGGTCTGTACGTGCGGGCGGTGCTGGACGAGCTGGACTTCCCGGGCACCGATCCGGCGGTGCGGGCGCGGCTCGAGGCCGAACTGGCCGATGTCGGCGCGACCGAGCTGCACGGCCGGCTGGCCCGGCTCGACCCCGAGGCGGCGGCAGCGGTCCTGCCGAGCAACGGTCGGCGGATCGTCCGCGCCCTGGAGGTGATCGAACTGACCGGCGGACCGTTCCGGGCCCAGCTCCCCGAACCGCGGCCGCACTACCCGGCGGTGCTGATCGGTCTCGATCGCGCACCGGCCGAGCTGGACGAGCGGATCGCGGTCCGTGTCGACCGGATGTGGCGGGCCGGGTTCGTCGCCGAGGTCGAGGCGCTGGTGGGTGAGGGCCTGCGGGAGGGTCCGACGGCCTCCCGCGCACTCGGCTACGCGCAGGTTCTGGCGCAGTTCGACGGGAAGCTGAGCGCCGGGGAGGCGCGCGACAGGACCGTCGCCACGACCCGGCGGTTCGTGCGCCGCCAGCGGTCGTGGTTCCGCCGGGATGCCGCACTCACCTGGTTCGACGCCGCGCGGCCCGACCTCGTCGACGCCGTCGGCGCCGAGATCACCGCACGTACGATCGCACGGTGACCCTCGCTCCCCGGGTGCTGCTCGGGCACGGGACGGAGAACGACTTCGTCGTCCTGCCCGACCCCGACGGGACCGTGTGGCCCGAGGACCGGCTCGACCCTGCCCTGGTCCGCCGGCTGTGCGACCGCAAGGCGGGCCTGGGCGGTGACGGCGTCCTGCGCGTCGTCCGCAGCGTGCACGTGCCGGACGCACCGGAGGTGCTCGGCGACGACCTCGCGCGCTGCGAGTGGTTCATGGACCACCGCAACGCCGACGGCTCGCACGCGGAGATGTGCGGCAACGGCATCCGCTTGTTCCTGCACGTCCTGGTCACCGAGGGGCTGCTCGACCGGTCGACGTGCGTGGCCGGCGTGCTCGTCGGTACCCGGGGCGGTCCGCGGCGCGTCGGCGCGACCGGCGACGGGAGCTATTGGGTCGACATGGGGCCGGCGCGCCCCTTCGGGACGGGCGAGGCGACGCTGTCGGACCAGACCTTCTCCGGCCAGGCGATCTCGATGGGCAACCCGCACCTGGCGTGCCTCACCGACGTCGAGGTCGACTCCCTCGACCTGACCGCTGCCCCGGGTTTCGATGCGGCTCTCTTCCCCGACGGCGTGAACGTCGAGGTCGTCAACGTGCTGCAGCCCGCCGCGCACATCCGCCTGCGGGTCTACGAGCGCGGGGTGGGGGAGACCCGCTCCTGCGGCACCGGCGCCTGCGCCGCCGCCTACGCGGCACTGGTGGACGGCGGCGCGACCGAGGGCACCGTGCTGGTCGACGTCCCCGGCGGCCGGCTGTCGGTGGAGGTGACCGCGGGGACGACGGTGCTCACCGGCCCGGCGGTCCTCGTCGCCGCGGGCGAGCTCTGCGGGGAGTGGCTGACCGGCTAGCGGTCGTCAGACCCTGTCGTCGTCCTCGGTCGGGGACTCCGGCATCATCGACTGACCCTCCGTGCCAGGGCTGCCCTTCGGCTCGCCGCGGCCGCTGTCCTGGTCGGGGCCGCCGCCCATCGGGTTGCGCGGCGGACCGCCGAGGCCGCGCGGTTCGCGGCCCGGGTCGTCGAGCTCGTCGTCCGAGCCGATGCTGCTGGATCCGGTCTCGCTCATGGGTCCTCCTCGTCGCGGGGATGGTGTTTCGCCCCCTACCCGCGCGGATGCGCGATGCACGTCGGGATGGACTCGGGCGGCAGAAGCGTTGTGCACGGTGATGACAACTCAGATGACTCGCGCTGACGCGCGTGCGACGCTGGAGACGATGACGACCGCTCCCGAGAACGTCCCGGCCCACGAGGACCCCCGCGCCGAGGTCCGACACGAGGTCCTTCCCGCCCCGCCCGGGCAGTGGGACGAGCCCGATGACTCGACCGGGTCCTACGACCTCGAGGCGCGTGGCGCGCTGCGCCGCGTGGCGGGTCTGTCCACCGAGCTCGCCGACGTCACCGAGGTCGAGTACCGGCAGCTGCGCCTCGAGCGCGTCGTCCTGGTCGGCGTGTGGACCGAGGGCACCCAGGTTGACGCCGACCGGTCCCTCGCCGAGCTGGCCGCGCTGGCGGAGACCGCGGGTTCCGAGGTCCTCGAGGCCGTGAGCCAGCGGCGCGACAAGCCCGACGCCGCCACCTACGTCGGCTCGGGCAAGGCCAACGAGATCCGCGACATCGTCGCGGCCACCGGCGCCGACACGGTGATCTGCGACGGAGAGCTCACCCCCGGCCAGCTGAACCAGCTGGAGAAGCTGCTCAAGGTCAAGGTGGTCGACCGGACCGCGCTGATCCTCGACATCTTCGCCCAGCACGCCAGCAGCCGGGAGGGCAAGGCGCAGGTCGAGCTCGCCCAGATGCAGTACATGCTTCCGCGCCTGCGCGGCTGGGGTGAGTCGCTGTCCCGGCAGGCGGGTGGCCGGGTCGCCGGTGGTGGCGGGATCGGTACCCGCGGTCCGGGTGAGACCAAGATCGAGACCGACCGCCGGCGCATCCGCGCGCGGGTCAGCAAGCTGCGCCGCGAGATCGCGGGCATGGCCACCGCCCGGGCGACCCAGCGGTCGAGCCGCGACCGCAACGCCGTCCCGAGCGTGGCGATCGCGGGCTACACGAACGCCGGCAAGTCCAGCCTCCTGAACGCGCTGACCGGGGCGGGGGTCCTCGTCGAGGACGCCCTGTTCGCCACCCTCGACCCGACGGTCCGCCGCGCCGAGTCCCCCGACGGGCGGGAGTACACGCTCACCGACACCGTCGGCTTCGTCCGGCACCTCCCGCACCAGTTGGTCGACGCCTTCCGCTCGACCCTGGAGGAGGTGGCCGCGGCCGACCTGCTGCTGCACGTCGTCGACGGCTCCGACTCCGACCCGCTCGGGCAGATCGACGCGGTCCGCGTCGTCCTGGGCGAGATCGACGCCGCGGCCGTGCCCGAGGTGATCGTCGTCAACAAGGTCGACGCGATGACCGAGGACGACATCCTCGCGCTGCGCCAGGCCCTTCCGGGAGCGGTGTGGGTCTCGGCCCGCACCGGTGCCGGCATCGACCGGCTGCGCGACCTCGTCGCCGCGCGACTCCCGCACCCCGACGTCGACGTCGACGTCCTGGTCCCGTACGACCGGGGCGACCTGGTCGCCCGGGTCCACCGGGACGGCGAGGTGCTCAACGAGTCGCACGAGGAGTCCGGGACCCGCCTGACCGCGCGCGTGGACGGGGCCCTGGCCGCGACGCTCGAGGAGTTCGCCGTTCCCGTCGCGTGAGCGCTCGGGGACCCGACCCCGAGGGGTGGCACACCGGCTCGGCCGGATCACGATCAGGTCACGGGCCGGTACGGTGATGCCGTGACCAGCGGCGTGATACAGGACGCCGGCCTGCCCGAGAGGTCCCGCGTCATCTCGGTCGGTCGGCCGCCGTGGTGGGCCATGGTCGTCTCCCTGCTGGTCGCCGCGCTGGTGACGACCGACCTGCTCACGCTCGGCTGGCTGGAGCGGATGGACCTGCGGGTCGCCGAGACGGTCGCGGACTGGCAGCTGAAGGACTCGGCGGCCTATCCGCTCGTCTGGGCGGTGACCCAGGTCGGCGGGCGCGTGACGATCCTCGTCGTCCTCACCGTCCTCGTCGGGTACCTGGCCTGGCGGCGGCACACGTGGCTCCCGCTCGCGCGGGTGCTCGTCGCCCTGACGCTGCTGACCGTGGTCGTGTACTCGATCAAGCACGGCACCGGCCGCACCGCGCCCGGCTTCCCGGGCTCCTACTGGTTCCACGAGGACGGCGCGTCGTTCCCGTCCGGCCACGTCGCCAACGCCGTGCTCATGTGGGGCGTGGCCCGCTGGCAGGCCGTCGAGTACGGATTGCCGCTGCGGGTGCAGCGCGCGTTCTGGGTGCTCAGCATCGCCGGCCCGGCCCTCACCGGGCTCGCTATGGTCTCCCTGAACTTCCACTGGGTCACCGACGCCGTCGTGGGAGCCGCGGTGGGCGTCGTGCTGTTGGGCGTGGTTCACGCACTCGACGCAGTGGTTCTGTCACGCTGGGTACGTGCCCGTGCAGGCCGGCAGTCCGCGTAGCGGTCTTCGGGGACGGCTGCTGGCAGCGGGGGGAGCCCTCGGTGCCGCCCTCGTCCTCGGCTGCGCGCTGCCCGCGGGCGCCGAGGAGGCCACCGCGGCGCCGTCCACGCGCTGCCAGGTCACCGATCCCGCACTCGCCGAGCTGTCCGGCCTGGTCGTCATGGGGGAGCAGATGCTCGCCCTCAACGACGGTGGCGACCAACTGGCCGTCCATCTGCTCGACGGGGCCTGCCAGGTCGTCGACGTGCACACCGCCGCCATCGACCCCTACGACCCCGAGGACCTCGCCGTCGGTGCCGACGGGACGGTCTGGGTCGCGGACACCGGCGACAACAACGCCAACCGGCCGACGGTCGCGCTGCTCGCGCTGCGGCCGGACGGCCGCAACAGCGTCTACCGCCTGACCTATCCCGACGGCCCGCACGACGCCGAAGCACTGCTGCTCGCCCCGGACGGCACGCCGTACATCGTCACCAAGGAGATCCTCGGCGCCAGCTCCGTCTACCGGCCTGCGGCGGAACTGGTGGACGGCGGAACGGTGGCGCTCGCCCAGGTGGCCGGCGTCGGCATCACCCTGACCGGCACGCCCGGTGGACCGGTCGGTCAGGCGGGACAGCTCCTCGTCACCGGTGGCGCGGTCTCGGCCGACGGTCGCCACGTGGCCCTGCGGACCTACACCGACGCCTACGTCTGGCCACTCACCGGCTCCGACATCCCCGCCGCTCTCGCGGGCCAGGCTGAGCGCATCCCGCTCCCGGCGTCGCCGCAGGGCGAGGCGATCAGCTTCTCGGCGGACAACGCCACCCTCGTCGTCGCCAGCGAGGGGCTGCCCAGCGACGTCACGGTGGTCCCGCTGACGGCGGTGGCGATCGCCGCGGCGCCACCGGCCGCCGAAGGACCCGTGCCCAGCTTCGCCGACCTCACCAGCTCCGGGCTCTCGCCGATCTCCTCGGCCCTGATCGCCGCAGCCGTGGCGACGGTCGTGGTCTGGATCAGCGGCAAGCTGCGCCGCCGCCCCTGACGCGTGGCCCCGTCCGGAGGCTCGACGCGAGCCTGCGAGCGGTGAGGGGGACGGGGTCCTTTCTCAGACGCGTCGCAGGACGCTGACCACGCGGCCGAGGACGGTCGCGTCGTCGCCGGGGATCGGCTGGTAGGCCGGGTTGTGCGGCAGCAGCCACACGTGGCCGTCGCGGCGCTTGTAGGTCTTGACGGTCGCCTCGCCGTCGATCATCGCCGCGACGATCTCACCGTTCTCGGCGGTCGGCTGCTGGCGCACGACGACCCAGTCGCCGTCGCAGATCGCCGCCTCGACCATCGAGTCACCCACGACCTTGAGCATGAACAGCGTGCCCTCGCCCACGAGCTCGCGCGGGAGCGGGAACACGTCCTCCACGGCCTGCTCGGCGAGAACCGGCCCACCGGCGGCGATGCGGCCGACGAGCGGGACGTAGGTCGGCGCCGGGGTGCTGCCCTCCGCACCCGCTCCGACGACGTCCGGCAGTGCGGGCGTGGCATGCGGGCTGTCCTCGGGCAGGCGCACGTCGAGGGCCCGGGGCCGGTTGGGGTCACGCCGCAGCCAGCCCTTCTTCTGCAGCACCGACAGCTGGTGGGCCACGGAGGAGGCCGAGGAGAGGCCGACCGCTTCGCCGATCTCCCGGACCGAGGGGGGGTAGCCGCGCCGGTCGATCGAGTCACGGATGACCTCGAGAACCCGCCGCTGGCGCTGGGTCAGCCCGTCGCCGTCTGCTCCCCGATCGGGGAACGAGCGCACCGTCGCCGTCTCGGTGCCCGCGGCGGCGTCCCCGGGTGCCTTGCGGCCGCCCGCCGTCCCGCTCTTCTCCGCCACGTCGCCTCCTCGTCCGCCGCTCGCGCGGCGCGTGTGTCCGTGGAACGGACGGTAGCGCGCCGGAGCCCATCGATCAAACACGTGTTCGAAGTGGGGCCGTGTCCGGTCGCTTTCGTCGGAGGAGTGCGGTACACAGTCGAACAGGCGTTCGAGTCGAACATGCGTTCGACTCCGGGACGGATTCGACGAGGTCGGGAGGACGGGTCATGGGCAGTGTGCAGGCGGCCGTGCTGGAGTTCGACGAGGAGGTCCAGGCGCCGTGGCGGCCGCGGCTGGTGTCGGACGAGCGGATCGGCGGTGTGGCGGTCCGCCCGCCGCGGCCGCACCCCTCGCGGCGCAGCGGCTCCCGGGTCGGGGCCTGCCGCCCCGGTGAGCTCCCGGCGGTCCCTGGACGTCGCCGGCCGCCGGCGTCGCGCGCAGCCCGGGTGTCGCCGCCTCCGAGGTCCAGCGGAGTCCCCGCGGCACGACGTCCGATCCCCGGCCGGGTGGTCGGGTCACGTCTCCGGCTGACCCGCCGTGCCCGGCGGCTGGCCGTCGTCCTGGTGCTGGCCGGCGGAGTGGCGCTCGGGTCGTGGCTCGGGCCGCTCCTCGCCGGAGGCGGCGGAGGGGATCTCCGACTGGCGGGGGTCACCAGTGTGGTCGTGCAGCCCGGCGACACGCTGTGGTCGATCGCCGCGTCTTTGGAGGGAGGCGGCGACGTGCGGGCGGTCGTCGACGAGATCCAGCAGCTCAACGGCCTCGACGATGCCGTCCTCGTCCCGGGTCGGACCCTCCTGCTGCCGTGACCGGTGCAGTGGTGGGCCCCGCAGCCCCGCGGGGTCCGGCCCCGGCCGGTGGCGCGGGCGTCCGACGGTCGGCATAGCTCGTGCTGTCGCGCGCGCCACGGCAGAAGGTCCACAACGTCCGGGGTCGACTTCGTCAACCCTCAGTGCGGGCGCGTTCACACTCTGTGGTCGGTCGAGCGCTTACGGTCGTCGCGTGTCAGGCGCCATGGAGAACCGAGCAGCTGTGTTCACCAGTCAACCCCAAGCGGTCGAGGTCTATCAGGCGGGAGCCTGGTGGGCCGGCGAGCTGCTCGGGTGGCGTCACGACGTGAACGGCTCGTGCCAGGTCTGGGTGCGCGTCGTCCTGGGTGGGGTCGAGGAGACCGCGTGGACCGACCTCACCACCCTCCGTCTGCCCGAGCGGCACCTCTCGGTGGCCACAGGGCCGGCCGCCCACGGTCCGGCGACGCAGGAGATGTCCGTCGCCCGGCACCCCGCCGGTCGTCGCGCGCGCTCGGCCGCTTCCGACGCCGACGCGACCACCGGGTTGCCCCTCGTCCGTGACCTCAGCGTGGTCCCCGACCTTCCCGCGAGCGGTGGGCGCCGCACCGCGGACGAGACGGCACAGTTCGCCTCGGTGGGCAGGCGGCGCGCGCCCGAATCGGCGCAGTCCCCGGCCGGAGGCCGGCGGCGGGCGCCGGAGGAGGTTGCCGGGTCGACTGCCGGCGGTCGGCGTCGTGCCCCCGAGGGCGCTCCGGCGGCGGCTCCCCGGGGTGGCGCTGCCGGTCGTCACCGCGCGGGTGGTGACCCCGGCCGGCACCGCACTGCGGACACCGGCCTGTTCCCGGTCGTCTCCGGTCCGGTCGAGTCGCGGCCGACCCCGCCGGCGCCCCGTGCCCCACGGTCGGCGCCCCCCGTCCACACGCCGGGCCCCGACCGCGCACTCGAGGCGCGTCCGGGTGAGGGCTGGACCGTTCCCGCGGGCCTCGACCCCGATCTGCTGACCCGGCCGATGCGGCTCAGCGACCAGGCTCCGCACGCCCGCCGTCCCCGCGTCGACGGGTCCGTCGCCGGCGTCTGAGCAGCCGTGCCGACGGCGTCGGCACGCAGGGGAGTCGTCGACGACGGCTCACGGGCCACCGTCCAGGGCGAGGGCCCCGTCGGCACGCCCTCGTCCCGTTCGGCCGCGCCCCGGTGGGTGCCATGGCCGGGGGTCGTCCTGGGGCGGTCCCCCGTACCGCCGCCGTGGGGGTGTCGGTGGCCGTCGACCGTCCTCGTGGACGCCTCGGCGCGTCGTCGCGGCGTGTCGTGTGACTCGTGGGGAGCGATGTCCTCCCTGGTCACGGCAGTGTCAGGGTGGAACACGCCGACGGCTCAATCGCTTGCACATCTTGTGTGGGCAAGCCTAGGGTTCCCCTACATCTAGTAGTTACAGAGTTGTAAGCCCGTCCACAGGCCCGTCCTCAGGTTCTCCCCGGGACATCCACCGGATGTCCCCAGGAGGGTCCACAGACGAGCCGGGCGAGCAGTCGGGATCCCGGAAGGAGGTGGCCCCAGTGCGTTGCCCGTTCTGCCACAACGCCGACAGCCGGGTCATCGACTCGCGGGAGGCCGACGAGGGCGCGACCACGCGTCGCCGTCGTTCGTGCCCCCAGTGCGGACGCCGGTTCACCACCGTGGAGGAAGCGGTCCTCGCCGTCGTCAAGCGCAGCGGCGTCAGCGAGCCGTTCAACCGGTCCAAGGTCGTGGCCGGCGTGCGGCGCGCCTGCCAGGGCAGGCCGGTCGACGAGGACCAGCTGCAGCTGCTGGCCCAGCAGGTGGAGGACGCCGTCCGTGCCACCGGTGCGGCCGAGGTGCCGAGCAACGAGGTCGGCCTGGCCATCCTCCGGCCGCTGCGCGAGCTCGACGAGGTGGCCTACCTCCGCTTCGCGAGCGTGTACCGCGCGTTCACGTCGCTCGAGGACTTCGAGAAGGAGATCACCGAGCTCCGGGCCCGCCACCTCAGCGGGGGGACCCCACCGCTGCCGGGCATGCAGGACAGCCCGCCGCTCGTCCGCCGACGCAGTCCCGCACCCCGGCAGGCCGCCGCCGACGCCGGCCCCGCCGGCACCTGAGAACTGTCAGTACCGACCGCTACAACACAACCAGCGCACGACCAGGAAGCGGCTCTTCCCCAGCCGCCGAGTCACGACACCAAGGAGAGCTCCGTGACCGAAACCGAGGATCGCTTGTCAGGCCGAACGCGTCGTGCCACCAAGGTGCCGACGCGGGGGAAGGGCCTGAAGATCAAGCGCGTCTTCACCACCGCCGGTGTGCACCCGTACGACGAGGTCACCTGGGAGCGCCGCGACGTCGTCATGACGAACTGGCGCGACGGCTCGATCAACTTCGAGCAGCGCGGTGTGGAGTTCCCCTCCGAGTGGAGCATCAACGCCACGAACATCGTCACCACGAAGTACTTCCGCGGGGCCGTCGGCCAGCCGCAGCGGGAGAGCAGCCTGCGTCAGCTCATCGACCGGGTCGTGCTCACCTACGGCGCGGCCGGGCGTGAGCACGGGTACTTCGCCAGCGAGGGCGACGCGGAGATCTTCGAGCACGAGCTCACCTGGATGCTGCTGCACCAGGTCTTCAGCTTCAACTCCCCGGTCTGGTTCAACGTCGGCACGAGCGCTCCACAGCAGGTCAGCGCCTGCTTCATCCTCGCCGTCGACGACGAGATGGACTCGATCCTCAACTGGTACCGCGAGGAGGGCCTCATCTTCAAGGGCGGCTCCGGTGCCGGCCTGAACCTCTCCCGCATCCGCTCCTCCAAGGAGCTCCTCTCCTCCGGCGGCACGGCCTCGGGCCCCGTCAGCTTCATGCGCGGCGCCGACGCGTCGGCCGGCACCATCAAGTCCGGTGGCGCGACCCGCCGCGCGGCGAAGATGGTCGTCCTCGACATCGACCACCCCGACATCGAGGAGTTCATCGAGACCAAGGCGCGCGAGGAGAACAAGATCCGCGCCCTGCGCGACGCGGGCTACGACATGGACCTCGGCGGCAAGGACATCACCAGCGTCCAGTACCAGAACGCCAACAACTCCGTCCGCGTCTCCGACGAGTTCATGCGCGCGGTGGAGGAGGGCACGGAGTTCGGCCTGCGGGCCCGCATCGACGGCTCGGTCATCGAGACCGTTGACGCCAAGACCCTCTTCCGCAAGGTCACCCAGGCCGCGTGGGAGTGCGCCGACCCCGGCATCCAGTACGACGACACGATCAACGACTGGCACACCAACCCCGAGACGGGCCGGATCAATGCGTCCAACCCCTGCTCGGAGTACATGAGCCTGGACAACAGCTCGTGCAACCTGGCGTCGCTGAACCTCATGAAGTTCCTGAAGAGCGACGGCACCTTCGACTCGAAGACCTTCGTGAAGTCCGTCGAGCTGGTCATCACCGCGATGGACATCTCGATCTGCTTCGCCGACTTCCCGACCGAGCCGATCGCCGAGACCACGCGGGCCTACCGCCAGCTGGGCATCGGCTACGCCAACCTCGGCGCGCTGCTCATGGCGACCGGGCACGCCTACGACTCTCGCGGCGGCCAGACGCTCGCGGCGGCCATCACCTCGCTGATGACCGGCACCGCGTACCGGCGATCGGCCGAGCTGGCCGGCATCGTCGGCGCGTACGACGGTTTCGCCCGCAACGCCGACGCCCACGCCCGCGTCATGCGCAAGCACGCCGCGGCCAACGACGCAATCCGCCCGGTCGGCGCCGACGACGCCGACGTGCTCAAGGCCGCGACGGCCCAGTGGCAGGAGTGCCTGGAGATCGGCGCCGACAACGGCTGGCGCAACGCGCAGGCCTCGGTGCTGGCCCCCACCGGCACCATCGGCTTCATGATGGACTGCGACACGACCGGCATCGAGCCGGACTTCTCGCTGGTCAAGTTCAAGAAGCTGGTCGGCGGCGGCTCCATGCAGATCGTCAACCAGACGGTCCCGCGCGCGCTCAAGAGCCTGGGCTACCAGGACGAGCAGATCGAGGCGATCGTCGAGTTCATCGCCGAGCACGGCCACGTCGTCAACGCCCCGACCCTGCGGCCGGAGCACTACGAGGTGTTCGACTGCGCGATGGGCGAGCGGGCCATCTCCCCGATGGGCCACGTCCGCATGATGGCCGCGGTCCAGCCGTTCATCTCCGGTGCGATCAGCAAGACGGTGAACATGCCGGAGTCGGCCACCATCGAAGAGGTCGAGAAGATCTACTTCGAGGGCTGGAAGCTCGGCCTCAAGGCGCTGGCGATCTACCGCGACAACTGCAAGGTGGGCCAGCCGCTGTCGGACGGCAAGGGCAAGAACGACGGAACCAAGGCCGAGGCCGCCGTCGAGGCGGCTCCGGCTGCGCTCTCGCACCCGGTCCGCAAGCGGCTGCCGAAGAAGCGGACGAGCGTCACCACCTCGTTCAGCGTCGCCGGTGCCGAGGGCTACATGACCGCCGGCATGTACGAGGACGGCAGCCTCGGCGAGGTCTTCCTGAAGCTCGGCAAGCAGGGGTCGACCCTCGCCGGCGTGATGGACGCCTTCTCGATCTCGCTCTCGATCGCGCTGCAGCACGGTGTGCCGCTGGAGACCTACATTCAGAAGTTCACCAACATGCGCTTCGAGCCGGCCGGCATGACCGACGACCCGGACATCCGGATCGCCCAGTCGGTGATGGACTACATCTTCCGTCGCCTGGCGCTGGACCACCTGCCCGTCGAGAAGCGGGCCGGTCTCGGCATCTTCACCGCCGAGGAGCGGGCCGCGCAGGTCTCCGGCTACGGCAGCTCCGCCTCGACGGCCACGGTGACCGAGGAGGAGGAGGTCGACCTGGAGCAGCTCCGCAACTCCGCGCCGATCGAGACCGCCAAGGTGGAGGAGAAGGTCACTCCGGAGGGCCCGAAGTCGGTCAAGGAGGCCCACTCCTCGGCCGAGCTGCTCGAGCTGGTCACCGGAACCGCCACCGACGCGCCGCTGTGCATGACCTGCGGCACGAAGATGCGCCCGGCCGGCAGCTGCTACGTCTGCGAGGGCTGCGGCTCCACCAGCGGCTGCAGCTGATCACCAGCTGACCCGAACGACACCGGCGCCCCGGTCCCGCGATCCGCGGGGCCGGGTCGCCGGTCGTTTCCGCACAGCCCTGGGCCTTCCTCGGAGGAGCGACGCGACGGCGCGGACTGCACCGGAGCCCCCACGGCCGTCCCGCTCGTCATGGGCATGCCGGATGCCGAGTGGTTCGAGGCGGCAGAACGGGCGCAGGTGGTTCTCGGTGGATGCGTGATGGATCGCGGGCCGCAGCCGGAGTGGGCCTGCCCATCTGTCGGCTTCCACGTGCGTGACACGGTCGACGAGGAGACCGCCACGATGCGGATCACGGCGGTCATCGAGCCCCCGATGACCGCCGTCGGACGCATCTCGGGCGCATCGGTGCCGGGCGGCGTCGGTGGTCGATGCAGGTCGGTTGCTAGCGTCCGCCAGGTGGCCGAGCTGGAGCGAACCGCACGCGTCGACGTCCTGGTCGAGGGCTACGTGCGCATGCCGCACGTCGCGGGCACGGTGAGCCTCGTCCGCGACGCCGACCGGGTCGTCATCGTCGACCCGGGCATGGTGGCCGACCGCGACCTCATCCTCCGCCCGCTCGCCGAGCTGGGTGTCCGCCCCGAGGACGTGACCGACGTCGTCGTCAGCCACCACCACCTCGACCACACCCTCAACGTCGCGCTCTTCCCCGTGGTCCCGGTGCACGACTTCCAGTCCGTGATCGAGGGCCACACGTTCATCCGCCGGCCCGCCGACGGGGTGCAGCTCTCGCCGAGCATCCGGCTGCTCGCCACACCCGGGCACACGCCGCAGGACATCACCACGCTCGTCGGCACCCCCGACGACGTCATGGCGCTCACGCACCTGTGGTGGACGGAGCAGGGGCCCGCCGACGACCCGTACTGCACCGACCGGGAACTCCTGCGGCAGCAGCGGGAGCGGGTCCTCGACGTCGCCACGCTGATCGTCTGCGCGCACGGACCCGCCTTCCGGCCGAACGGGTCCACGCCCCGCTGAGGCCCCGGCACCGACACGCGTGCCCGTCGGTGCCCCGGACCCCCGCCGCTGCTCATCTAGCCTGTCGCGGATGAAACAGCTGCTGCGGTTCGCCTGGGTCGAGGCGCAGTGCTGCCTGTTCGCCGTCCTCTTCTTCCTCGGCCTGGCCCTCGTCCGGGTCGTGCCGCTCCCGATCGATCCGGCCGACGCGCTGCTCCTCTGGTGCCTCGGGGTCACGCTCGTCCTGTGGCTGGTCCGCTGGGAGACCGGCCGCGAGGTCGCCGTCATCTTCGGCTTCCACCTCGTCGGGCTCGCGCTCGAACTGTTCAAGGTCGCGCAGGGGTCGTGGTCCTATCCCGACACCGGTCTGGCCACCGTCGGCGGTGTGCCGCTCTACAGCGGCTTCATGTACGCCGCCGTCGGCAGCTACGTCTGCCAGGCGTGGCGCAGGCTGGAGCTCCGGATCACGGGCTACCGCGCCTGGACCACCGCCGGCGTGGCCGCCCTCATCTACCTGAACTTCTTCACCTCGCACGTGACGGCGGACGTGCGCGTCGTCCTGGCGCTGGCCCTCCTCCTCGTGACGCGGCGGACCTGGGTCCACTTCACCGTCGGCCGGCACCGGTACGCGATGCCGCTCGCGCTGTCCTTCGTCCTCATCGGCTTCTTCCTCTGGGCCGCGGAGAACGCAGCGACCCTGCTGAGGGCCTGGCAGTACCCGTCGCAGGAGTCCGTGTGGACGCTCGTCCACGCCGCCAAGCTCGGGTCGTGGTCCCTGCTCGTCGTCGTCAGCATCGTCCTGGTCGCGGCGGTCAAGGCGTACGAGGGCAAGCTCTACGGGAGCCCTGCCGAGCGGACGGTCCTGCGCGCGTACGAGGCCCCGCCGGAGCTGCTGGCCCAGCGGCCGGTACCCGTTCCCTCCGGCACGTAGCGGGACGAGCCGCCGCCCCTGCTCCGGTGCCAGGGTGGTGCCGTGCCTGTCGAACGCACGGTCCGCCTGCACTTCGAGGAGTCGGCGCGGGCGGCCGGCACCCACACCAACCTCTCGGCCGTCCGCGGCGACGGCGCCGCTCTGTGGGTTGCGGGCGACGAGACCGCCACGGTGGAGCGACTGCTCGCCGACGATCCGGGGGAACCCCGCCGCTTCGCCCAGCAGGCGAGCTTCCACCTCGCCGACTACGTGCCGCTGCCCGCCGTCTCCCCGGACGAGGACGACGCGAGGGAGGAGGCCGACATCGAGGGCCTGGCGCGGCACGGCCTGTTCCTCTGGGCGGTCGGGTCGCACAGCCTGCGCCGCAGGCAGATCAAGGCCAAGCACACCGGGGAGAAGGCCTTCCGCCGGCTGGCCCGGGTCAGCGGCCAGCGGAACCGTCAGCTGCTGCTCCGGTTCCCGGTCACCGCCGTGGACGGGGTGCCGACCATCGTGCGGGAGCTGGATCTGGACGGCGTCCACCATCGGGCAGCCTCGTTCGGTGCCCACGGGACCGACCTGCGGGAGCTCCTGGCCGCCGACGAGCACCTCGGCCCGTTCCTCCCGCTGCCGGGCAAGGACAACGGCCTGGACGTCGAGGGCATCGCCGTCGCCGGACCGCGGGTGTACCTCGGCCTGCGCGGTCCGGTCCTGCGTGGCTGGGCGATGGTCCTGGAGCTGCGGCCCGAGGTCGACCCCGACGCCCCCGACCAGCTGCGGCTCCCGCGCTTCGACGACGGCCGCCGCTACCGCAAGCACGTCCTGAACCTCCAGGGTCTGGGCATCCGCGACCTGTGCCCGCACGGGGACGACCTGCTGGTCCTGGCCGGCCCCACCATGGAGCTGGACGGGCCGGTGCACGTCTTCCGCTGGCACGGAGCACTCCGCGCCGACCAGCCCCAGGTGGTGCGCGACGACGTGCTCACGCGGGAGCTGTCCCTGCCCTACGGCGAGGGCGACGACCACGCGGAGGGCATCGGACTGGTGGGGGCGGCCGACCTGCTCGTGGTGTACGACAGCCCGTCCCCGGCGCGGCTGACCGACGACGGGGACGTCCTCGCCGACGTCGTCCGGCTGCCGTGAGGCACGTCAGCCGGCCAGCGCCACCACCTCGTCCAGACCCGCCTGCAGGTCGGCCACCAGTCCCTCCGGGTCGGTGACCGCGGCGGCGTCGACGTTGATGCCGATGCAGCACCGGTCCTCGTGCGAGAGCAGCGTGATCATCGCCGCGCAGCCCGGCAGCGGGCCGAACGGGTACATGCGCACGATCCGGGACCCCGCGATGTAGACGGGGTGCGAGACCCCCGGCATGTTGGACACCTGGATGTCGTTGGCGCTGGTCAGCCGGCCCGAGACGGCGCCGATGACAGACGCCGGCAGCCAGTGCAGCGCGGGTCCGACCAGCTCGTCGAGGACGCCGGACCCGCTCTCGTTGCGCGCCGAAAGCACGAACTCGCGGATCGCCGTGATGCGGGTGGCGGGGTCGGGCTCCGCCAGGGAGGCGGGCAGGCGAGCGCCGGTGAACCGGTTCCCGCCCTGCGGGTCGTCCTGCGCCCGGAGGCTGATCGGGATGCCCAGCGTCAGCGTCTCCGCGGGTGCGCCGAGCCGTTCGTGGTACCGCCGGAAACCGCCCACCACGGCGGCGAGGAAGCCGTCGTTGAGCGAGCCACCGGCCGCCTTCGACCCGGCCTTGAGGTCGGCGAGCGGCACTTCCAGCACCTCGAAGTGCCAACCGCCGCCCCGCGGGGTCAGCAGCGCCGAGCCGCCCTGCGGGGATCCGAGGGTCGTGGTGGCCGACCGGGCGGCCTCCAGTGCGTGGGTGGCCGCCTCCCAGGGACGCCGGAGACTGCCCAGCGCGCCGACGCCCCGGCGCAGCACGGCCAGGGGAGCGGCCTTCGCCGTTCCGACGAGCTGCTCGGTCAGCACGCCCACCCGGGATGCGTCGTCCGGGAGCGGGACGGGCGGCTCCGGGCGAGACGGGTCGTGCTCGGCGGTCCGGCTGTGCAGCTTGCTCATCAGCTGGACGGCGCCCAGCCCGTCGGTGGTGCTGTGGTGGGTCTTGACGACGTAGCCGGCGCGCCCGTCCTCGAGGCCCTCGACGAACAGCACCTCCCACAGGGGGCGGTCACGGTCGAGCGGGGCGGCGGCGAACTCCCCGACGACGTCCAGCAGCTGACGCATGGACCCCGGGGCGTCGAGCTGTACCCGCCGCAGGTGCCGGTCGAGGTCGAGCTCGGCCACCGTCACCCAGCGTGGCGCCCCCACCCCGAGCGCCGGTTCCACCACCCGCTGGCGCATGCGCGGCACCATCCGGGAGGCCCACTCGTGGGCCCCGCGCAGCCGCTCCCAGTCCGGTGCCGGGTCGAGGATCTCCAGGAGGGTGACGTTGCTGCGCAGCCGCGGGTCGGCCACCTCCGCGCGCCACATCGCCGTCTCCAGCGGGTTCATCTCCGGAGAGATGCCCCAGTCCAGCGGCGCGGCCGGCGGCGGCGCCGCGCTCCCGTCGTCCTCGCTCGCCTCGGTGACCTCGACCGGTCGTTGGCTGCGTCCCGACCAGTGGGCCAGGTTCTCCAGGTACTGCCCGCGGACCTCGGCCACCTTCTCGCCGAGGTCGGCGACGGTCCACCCCTCGGTGGGGATCGGCGGCAGGACGCGCACCTGCACGGTGCCGGACTGGATCGTCGTCGCGCCCCGCCACATCAGCTCCCCGGCGTTCCGGATGACGATCGGCACGATCGGCACTCCGGCCTGCATCGCGACGTGGAAGGCCCCCTTCTTGAAGTTCCCGAGGGACGGCGTCGCCGAGCGGGTGCCCTCCGGGGCGATCACCAGCGAGATGCCCTCGCGCAGCCGCTGCACCGCCGGTTCGAGCGCCTGGCGCGCCTTGGCCGGATCGCCGCGGTCGATGAATGCGACGTCGGCCAGCCGGAAGGCCAGCCCGAAGCCGGGCGTGTTGGCCAGCTCCTTCTTGGCCACGGCGGTGAACCCGCCGCGCAGCAGCTTGGCGAGAATCAGCACGTCGAGCTGGCTCTGGTGGTTGAACAGGTAGACGGCCGGCCGGGTCGCGAGGTGCTCCGCGCCCTGGACGTCGAGCCGGACGCCGGCCAGCGCGCTGCCGAGCTCGCCGGCGAGGGTGATCCCGAGGTCGACGGCCTCGCGCCGCGACCCGCTGAGCGCGCCGACGGCGACGCCGGCGGCAAAACCGCCCAGCAGGCCGCCGATGCCGGCCGCCGTCCGGGCGAGCTCGGTCGGACCGCCCCTGCCGCGCGGCCGGAACCGGGCGATCGGCCAGGAGTAGTGGCGGGCTGCCGAGGCCAGCCCGCGGCCGGGGTTGAGCGCCCGCGCACGGCCCACGGTGCGGAGGAACGGGACGTCCTCGTCCCCGTTGGAGTAGGCGAAGCTCTGCGCGAGGTCGATGCCGTGCTCCTGGGCGAAGGAGCGCACGGCGGTCGCCTTGCCAGCCCGCCACAGCAGCGGGCCGCCCGGGCGGCCGGTGCAGATGCCCTCGTCGATCTCCACCGGCGACACCAGGATGTGCTCCACACCCATGGCCCGCGCCGCCGGCTCGACCTGGAAGCGGGTCGCCGAGGAGGCCAGGACGACGGTGTGGCCGGCCTGCAGGTGAGCGGTCACCAGCCGCCACGCCTCCGGGTACAGCGATCCGGCGATGCCCTGCACGAACAGCCGCTCGCCGAGCTCGACCAGCTCGTCCTCGCTGCGCCCGGCCCAGGCCTTCATGCCGGCGACGGTGAACCGCTCGAAGTCCTCCTCGGTCGTGACCCCGCGCAGGCCGGTGAGCAGCAGCTGCCCGAGGTCGGCCGGCGTGACGTGCAGCGAGCGCAGGTGGTGCCCGGCGAAGGCGGCCAGGGAGTAGCCGTCGATGACCGTGCCGTCGAAGTCGAAGAAGGCACCCACGCGCCGCCCGCGGGGTGCCGCCTCGACGTCGGCCAGGAGCTGCTCCTCGGTCCACGTCGCCGTCCGGGGGACCGCTTCCTCGTCCGTGCTCACGGCTCCACTCCCACGATCTCCCGCCGCGAGGCGGCGTCCAGTTCGTCGATGACGGCGACCCGGCCGACGACGTCCCTCACCTGGGCGGCCCACTCCTGCCGGCGGCGGGCGACGTCCTCCCGGCCCGGGTCGACCAGGTCGAGGTTGCCCGCCAGCTGCAGCGCCGTGGTGAACAGCTCCCGGGACAGCGACTCCGGGCCGTGCAGCCGGCCCTGCAGGAGCATCTGCTGGGCGACCCCGCCGCACTCGGCGAGGAAGTCGGCCTCCACCAGCGGTGTCCGGGGATCGCGCGCCGCCAGCCGCTCGGCCACCACCAGTTGTGCGTCGACGAACGAGCGCAGCACCCGGTGCGCCACCAGCAGCGGCGCCTGGCACAGCACCTCGCGGCCGTCGGCGGTCTCCCACTCCGGGTGGAGCCGCTCCAGCTCGGCGCCGATGCGTTCCCGGAAGGCGTCGCGCTCGGGGAAGAAGAACTCGAACTTCAGCTGGTCGCGCAGCCGCATGGCCTCGTCCCAGCGGTCGACGGGGTCCCGCAGCAGGACCAGCTCGGCGATGGCGCGGTCGACGAAGTGGTGGATGGCGCTGTTGCGGTAGAACGCGGCCACCAGGTGCTGACCGCGCTCGATGGCGTGGACCGGCTCCTCGCCGCCGTCGAACACCGTGACCACGCCCTGCGCGGCCAGGGTGGCGAGGACCGAGCGCGTCCCGCGGAACGTCGTCAGCGCCGCGCCCGAGTGCGGCAGTTCGCGCTCGTCGAGGAAGGTGAGCAGCGGCTCGACCACGCGCCGCACCTGCGCGAGCGTCAGCGCCCGGTCCCGGACACCGAGGAGCGCCAGGGTGACCAGAGCCGTCGCCGTGGCCGGTGTGACCGAGTTGATCCCGACGGCCACCTGGAAGGCGACCTTCTGCAGGGTGAGCCGCCGCGAGTCGGGATCGGTCGCGTCGGCCCCCGCGCGCAACGCCGTCGCGAGCGACAAGGGCTCGGCGAAGGCGACGTGCACCGTGCCCAGCGGCGTGCTGACCTGCTCCCGCGCGTAGGTGGCCAGCCACGAGAGCCCCTCGCCGCGCTTGGCGGCGCCGCCCTGCTCGGCGGCCATCAGGGACACCTCGCGCAGTTGGTCGTAGGTGATCGACACGGGGACGAGGAGGACGTCGTCGACCCGGCCGCGCTCGACGGCGTCGGCGACGTAGCGCAGCAGCCCGTGCCGGGGCGGGCGGAGCTTCCCGGTCCGGGAACGGCCGCCCTCCATGTACCACTCGAGGTTGAACCGCTTGCTCAGCAGGAAGGCGAAGTACTCGCGGACCGCGAGCTTGTAGACCTGGTCGTCGCCGAAGCTGCGCCGGATGAAGACGATCCCGGCGCGCTTGGCCAGGGGCCCGACCGGCCAGAAGCGCAGGTTGTCCCCGCCGAGCACGTGGTTGCGCGGGAAGTCGTGCTGCGCGAGAACGTCGGCCAGGACGAGGGGGTCGACGTAGGAACGGTGGCTGGGCAGGAAGACCAGTGAGTGCCGGCGGTTGAGCTCGCGCAGCCGCTCCAGCCCCTCGGTGTCGGCCTGCACGTCCCACGCCCGGGAGTGCAGGGGGCGGAACACCCCCGTGAAGACCTCGACGGCGGCGGGGTCGACGGCCGCCACGAGCCCGTCGAGAGCGGCGAGGGCCCGGGCGTGCACCTCGTCCTCGGGGCATTCCAGCCGCCCGGCCAGGGCGGTCAGCTCGCGGCGGAACTCGGGGCTCGCCTCGATCGCCTCCACGACCTGCCGCGGCACCTTCACGCGCTCGCCGACCACGCCGCGCTCGGCCCGGTCCAGGGCCAGCGCCGCCTGGTGGGCGACGAAGTCGCACAGCTGCCCGGTGCCCTCCCAGCGCCCGGTCAGCTCGCCGAGCGTGGCGGGCTCGGCGAGCACCACGCGCGCGCGGTCGGGGTCCCGGCGCAGGGTCCTCCGCTGCAGCGGTCCCGGGGGACGGCGGCGCAGCGACGGCACGGCCGCCGACCACCGGCCTCTCCGCCGTCCGGCCTCCTCGTGCCCGGCCGGCCTGCGCGCCACCCAGGCCACGCGGACCGCGGTCACGACCGTGTCCGGGCCGGCGTCGGCCAGCGGACCCGCGAGCGCGTCACCGCGGAGCGGCAGCACCGTCGCCGGCCCGTCGCCCGCCTCGGTCAGGGCGCTCCGGACCAGCCGCCGCTCCGTCTCGCTCGACGCGTCGACCAGCACGATCAGGGAGGCGTCATTGCCCACCTGGAGTCCGGTCACGTGTGCCCACCTCTCCTCGGGGAGCCGAACCTCCCACAGAACATGGGTCATGGTGGCCGTCACCGCGACCCGACCCCACACCGGATCGACGGCGGACTCGGACGGGACGCCGGACCGGGGTCCGGCGTCCCGTCCGTCGTTCGCGGGTCAGCGCCGTCCGCAGGCCGTCAGGTCGACCCGGAGCTGCTGGCCGCGGTCGACCACGACCGGCACGGTCTGCACGACCTGACCGTTCCGCTCGCAGGTCAGCGTCCAGTTCTCCACCAGCCCGGGGACGGTGCTGGTCTCGGCGTCGAACAGCGCGGCCGTCAGCGTCCAGTTCGGGGTCACCGAGGCGAAGTTGATCACCCGCAGGACGTAGGTGCCCTGGGCCGGGTCCTGCAGCAGCACCCGCTCCTTCTCGGCGACGGCGTTGCCCGAGCTGCCGGCCTCCGTCAGGGAGCCGTCGGCGTTCTTCCGGTAGACCTCGAGGTCCAGATCGTCCGGAGTCGGCCAGTCGAGCTCGATCTCGAGCAGGTCGACGGTCCGGTCCACGGTGAACTCCTGGTCGGTGAAGCGGAGCGGAGCGGTGGTCCCGGTCCAGCTCTCCTCCCGCACCGGGTCGCCGGACACCGTCTCGACCTGCCGGTCCTTCACGACCGGCCGGGTCGAGGGGTTGACGTGCCAGGTGTACCGGCCGTCGCGGCCGACGGTCATCGTGGTGTCGAGGGAGTCCTGGATCGAGCCGTCCCAGGTCGGGGTGGCGAAGGTCTTCCGCAGCCGCAGGGTGGAGCCGGCCGGAGCCTTGCCGGTGAGCACCGAGTGCGTCGCCGGGTTCACGGCGTTCTCCAGCGCGAGCAGGAAGGCCTCGCGGTTGCCCTTGCCGGCGTACGGCCCGGCGCCGAGGTACTCGTCGACCACCTCGGGGAACGGCGGGTGGAACTCGTCCGGGCCGATCTCGAAGGTGTAGCCGAAGCCCCCGGTGGCGTTGTAGGACCAGTCCTCCACCGAGCCCGTGGTGTCGTAGAGCTCCCAGGCATGCTGGCTCGTGTAGCCGTTCTGGGCCGCCATCGAGTCACCGAGCGCCTTCAGCGCCGCCTCGTCGTACGGGTCGCCGAGCGGCACCCCCTCGCTGGAGGGCACGAGGTCCGGCGCCGCCCCGTTCGGCCGCAGTACCAGGTTGGAGAACGTGTGGTTGGTGACCAGCGTGGTCACCTGCCGGCCGCTGATCAATTCGCGGATGTTCTGGGTCTCCGGCTCCGAGAACGCGTCGGCCCCGCGGTAGGTCGGGTCGGCGAAGACGTCGGAGGCTCCGGGGCCGCCCCAGTAGCCGCCGTAGTTGCGGTTGAGGTCGACGCCGGTCCCGTAGCCGCCCGGGCTCGTCAGGCTCCCTGCCCGGCAGGTGCCGTCCGGCGTGTCCTGCCCGTCGACGAGGCGGCAGTTCTTGCGCTTGTAGGCGTTGCCCGGGGTGCCGAGGATCGTGCCCGTGCCGCCCCCGTCGATCTCGCGGAGGTCGACGAGCCCGCCGTCCGTGCGGGACAGCTCGAAGCCGTCGACGTTCAGCACCGGCACCACGACGACCCGGGAGCGGTTCACCAGGTCGGTGATCCGCGGGTCGGTGCCGTAGTTCTCGACCAGGTCGACGGCGAACTCCATCGCGTGCTCCCCGGACGGCCATTCGCGGGCGTGGTGCACGCCGAGCATGAGGAACACCGGCAGCCCGCGCTCCGGGCCGGTCACGTCCCGGCCGATCTCGACGCCGTTGATCTGCCTCCCGTCCAGGGACGGGTGCGGCAGGGAGAACGACTTCACCAGGCCGGGATGGGCGCTCGCGAGCGCGGCCATGTCGGCGTCGTAGTCGGCCAGCGTGCGGTAGGTGTCCCGGCCGGACGGGAGGGGAGAGCTGACGGTGCTCGCCGCATACGCGGCATTGACCTGGTTGTTCTCCGCTTCGCGGGCCAGCAGGTCGGGGATGCGGACGTCGTAGCCCAGCCCGGCGGCGAGGAGTGCGGTCGCGTCCTCGGCGGTGTGCAGCACCACCTCGACGTAGTCCTGGCCGGCGTGCTCGGTGAGGTCGAGACCGAGCGTCTGGAGCAGCTCCTTGTCGGCCCGGCTCGGGGTGTCGACGGTGACCAGCTGCGGCCGGAACACGTCGGGTGCCGCCACGGCCGGCGTGGTGGGACCGGTGGCGGTCAGGCCGACCAGCACGGTCGTCGCGATGCCGCAGACGGCGACATGACGACGGAGGGACGAACGCTGCATGGGGCACTCCGGGGCTCGGCAGGGGGTGCGTCGTTGTTGATCACCCCAACGACCGCCCGCCGGGGAGGTGACGCGCCGTTCGCCGGCTCGGAGTTCCGGCCTGGACACCGGGACGCCGCCGCGCGACGCTTCGCCCATGACCGAGAGCCCCTACGCGATCCCCGAGGACGAGCTGGTCACGAGCGCCCGTGTGCCCATCGCCGAGCAGGTGGAGGTGCAGTCCGAGCCCCGTCCTGATTCCGGCGGCTGGACCGGTCCGAACCCCCTCGGCGACGGCATGGGTGGCGACGCGGACGGCGAATGACTCACCGGGGGAGTGGCGCCGCCCCGATCGGCACCGGACGGGTCGTCACCCGGGCCACGAGCGCCGCACCCACCGACAGCGCGCCGAGCAGGAACCCGCCGAACCACACCCAGGTCGCGACGGCCTCGACGGGGAACAACTCGGTGTACGCAAGCGAGACGGCCAACGTGCCGGCCTCCAGGACGAACAGTGCCGGGAGCAGCACCCCGACGTCCGGCCACACCCGGCGGTCGGCATAGGCACCCGCGCAGAACGCGACCGTGAGGAAGGGGCTGCTGTAGGCCTGGACGACGCCCGACGTGACGGGCCAGGGCCACGCGTCCACCATCAGGTCGGGCATCAGGAACATGAGCAGCCCGAGGACGCCGAACACCAGGGCGTGCGCGAGGAGCACCCCACGGACCCAGCCCACGGTCGCGACCTCGGAGTGCTCCGGCTCCCGGCGCCCGCGCCTGGTCCACAGGAATGCCAGCGCCACCAGCGGATAGACCACGTACGAGGCGGTCCAGACCCAGACCGGCACCAGCGTGAAGTCGAACGCCTCGAGGTTGCGGACCGTCACCAGGAACAGGACACCGGTGAAGATCGCGATGCCGCCCATCGCCGGCCGGACCGACCTGGCCCGGCGAGCGAGGAGGGCGGTGAACAGGAAGACCGCACCGAACAGGTAGAGCGTGGCGACGAACCGCGCATGCAGAGGTGGCAGTTCCGCCCAGGTGAAGGCCGCGTCCATGCGTTCGGGCGCCAGGTAGCCGAGCACCGCGACGAAGGTCGCGGCCAGACAGACGACTCCGTAGAAGACCCGCTCCGGAGTCGGGATCCCCGAGGTACGTGCCGCGTTCGTCATGGCGTCGTCCCTTCGCCACGAGAGGCTAGCGCCGACGCGGCGCGACCGGTGGGTCCTCGATCGTCGCGGAACCGCGGGCCAGACCTACGGGCTCAGCGACGGCCCGGGATCTCGGCGTGCCGCTTGTTCCAGCCGAGCGCGGCCGTGACGACGAAGAACAGGACGCCGACGACGGCCAGCCAGAACAGCCCCTTCACCACCGCGCCGATGACGGTGATGACCAGCCAGACGACGAGCAGCAGACCGAGTAGGCGCAGCACGGGGACCTCCATGCATCGACGGCTGGACACCTCCAGCCTAGGCCGCATCGACGCGCGGTCCAGCCCCTGATGGCCCGTCCCTCGCGGTCGCGGGCCGCCTCGGTGACACAACGCGACCGGGTGAGGCGAAAGACCGTTGTGGCCCTGCAGCGCCGTCCCTACCGTGGATGGGCACCGCACGTCGATGCCCCACCGCGGCAGCAGCCCCGCATCGCCGGTACCGACGCAACCGAGGTGGCCCGTTGCGCCTCAGAAGCGGGGTCACCGTGTCCCAGCTGCAAGGTCGTCCCACCGTCAGAGCCGACTGTGGCGGTTCCGTCGTCCGGGTGCTGCTCGCCCTGCTCTCGCTGATGGCCGCCCTGCTGCTGGCCGCCTGTGGCTCCTCATCGGGTGGTGGTTCGGACCCCTCGGAGGCGGCCGACCGCGAGACGTCGGCGGACGGCGGTACCGGCGGCGGTTCCTCGGGCGGCCGATCGCCGTCGGAAGGCTCGTCCGGCGAGAGCTCGGCGGATCAGGGGTCGCTCGAGACGGAGGCGGCCGAGGCGCCAGAACTCGAGGGAACCGGTCCCGAGGCGCCGGGCCAGGCGCAGGCCGCGCAGCCGTCGATCAACGTGGCCGGGATGCCGATCGGCGGCGGGAACGGAGCAGACGGCTCCGCCGAGCAGTGCGTCGACGTGAGCTTCCTCGGGGACGACCCGATCCCGCGAGGTGTCCGGATCACGATCACCGACGGCTCGGTGCACGACGTGAACGACGGCTCGCTGCTGAGCGATGTGGCCCGGCTCGGCGGCGGGTGCGGTGGGAACCCGTCCTGCAGAGGTTTCGTCTTCACCGCCGAGAACGACGAGGCCGGCGCCACGTGCGCCTTCCTCGTCACGGCAACGCGGCCGCCGGCCGCTGGGGACCCGAACTACGACGACCTGGCCGTGAGGCTCGTCGTCGGCGGCACCGTGACCTGCCCCGTCGGCGCGGACGCGCTGTGCGAGGACCTCAGGGGACGGCTGGAGGCGGAGGCCGATGACGATCCGCTCGGATTCAGCATCCCGGTCGCGAGGACGGAGCCGTCGACCGAGGAGGAGTCGACCGAGCAGGAGTCCACGGAGCAGGGGTCGACCGAGCAGGAGTCCACGGAGCAGGAGTCCACGGAGCAGGGGTCGACCGAGCAGGAGTCCACGGAGCAGGAGTCCACGGAGGACGAGTCGACCACCGACACCGGTCAGAACTGACCGCGATGGCGGAGGAGCCTTCGACCCTGAGCCGGGTGGGCAGCTTCGTCAGTTCCGCCGCCTCCGTCGTGGCGCCGATCAGCGTGCTGACCGCGCTGCTCTTCTACTTCGGCTACGCCTCCTCGCGTGCCCAGTACGAGTACTTCGGCATCGACGTCGACACCATCGGCCTGAGCACCCAGGACTACGTCATGCGCAGCCCGCAGTCGCTGCTCACGCCGCTGCTCGGCCTGCTGCTGCTCGGCGTCGTGGGGGCGACGGTCCACGAGTTCGTCCGGCGGCGGGTCTCCGCGGCCCGGCTCATCTCCAGCGGCCCCGACGAGGAGGCGGCCGGGGGTGCGCGACGGCGGCTGGCGCGCACCCGCCGCATGGCGCACGTCGTCATCTGGGCCGGCTGGACGCTGCTGGCCGCCGGCGTGCTGCTCGTGATGACGTACACGGCCCTGCAGGACTGGGACTTCTACGCGCTGGTGACGCCGGTGTGCCTGGGAGTGGGCGCCGCCCTCGCCCTCTACGGGCGGGGCGTCGTCCGGTTGGTCGACCACGAGGACCGGTCCCGGCGCCCCGCGACGATCCCGCTCGCCCTCGTCCTGGCCACGAGCGTCTTCTGGGCGACGGCGACGCTGGCGGAGTTCTCCGGCAGGGGGACGGCGCGCGACGCGGCGACGCACATGGAGCGCTTCCCGAGCGTCATCCTCGACACCAAGGAACGCCTGCACCTGACCTCGCCGGGCATCAAGGAGAGCGTGCTGCCGTCGTTCCCGGGGCAGACCTTCCTGTACCGCTACCGCGGCCTCCACCTGCTCATCGAGGGGGGTGACCGCCTCTTCCTCGTGCCGTCGGAGTGGTCGGCGAGCAACTCGACCCTGGTCGTCGAGATGGACGGGTCGGTGCGCCTGCAGTTCCGGTTCGTGAACTCGCCGCCCTGAGCCGCCCGCTTGTGCGTCGAGGTCACCCACCAGGAACGATGCCGTGCATGGCCTTCCGCGCAGCCGACGACCGCTACGACTCCATGACCTACCGGCGCACCGGTCGCAGCGGGCTGGACCTGCCCGCGATCAGCCTCGGCCTGTGGCACAACTTCGGCGACGACGTCCCCTTCGACCGGCAGCGGGCGATCCTGCGCCGGGCCTTCGACCTGGGCATCACGCACTTCGACCTGGCCAACAACTACGGCCCGCCCTACGGGTCGGCCGAGACCAACTTCGGCCGGCACATGGCCGACGACTTCGCGCCCTACCGCGACGAGCTGGTCATCTCCACGAAGGCGGGCTACGACATGTGGCCCGGCCCGTACGGCCAGGGCGGCGGGGGCCGCAAGTACATGCTCGCCAGCCTCGACCAGTCGCTCACGCGGATGCGCCTGGACCACGTCGACATCTTCTACAGCCACCGTCCGGACCCGACGACGCCGCTCGAGGAGACGATGGGGGCGCTGGACTCCGCCGTCCGGGCCGGGAAGGCGGTCTACGCCGGCATCTCCTCCTACTCGCCGCAGGACACGGCGAAGGCCGCGGCGATCCTGACCGACCTCGGGACGCCGCTGCTCATCCACCAGCCGTCCTACTCGATGCTCAACCGCTGGATCGAGAACGAGGGCCTGCTCGACACCCTCGAGGAGGTCGGCGCCGGCTGCATCGCCTTCTCGCCGCTCGCCCAGGGCATGCTCACGAACAAGTACCTCAACGGCGTCCCGGAGGGGTCCCGCGCGAGCCAGGACAAGTCGCTGTCGACCGAGCTCCTCAGCGAGGAGGCCCTGGGCCGCATCCGCACGCTCAACGACATCGCGCAGAACCGGGGTCAGAGCCTGGCCCAGATGGCCCTGGCCTGGGCGCTGCGCGACCCGCGGGTGACGACCGTGCTCGTCGGGGCGAGCAGCGTCACCCAGCTCGAGCAGAACGTCGGAGCACTGGGCAATCTCGCGTTCAACGACGACGAGCTGTGGTCGATCGACGAGTACGCCGTCGACAGCGGTATCGACCTCTGGGAGGGGCCCCGCACCGCGTGACCGGGGATCGCCCCTTCCCGCTGGTCGTGGTCGCCCCCGACACGTTCAAGGGGTCCCTGACCGCTGCCGAGGCCGCCGCCGCCCTGGCCCGTGGCCTGCGGCGCCGACTGCCCGGCGTGCGCGTCGTCGAGCACCCGATCGCCGACGGCGGCGAGGGCTCGGTGGAGATGGTCCTCCGGCACGGGTTCCGACCGGTGTCGTGCGAGGTCCACGGCCCCACGGGCGAGCCCGTCGCGGCGACGTACGCGCTGCTCGGGGACACCGCGCTCGTCGAGATGGCCGAGGCGGCGGGCCTCGGGCTGCTTCCCGAGGGAGGTCCGGACGACCGCACCGCCCGGACGGCGTCCACCTACGGGGTCGGTGAACTCGTGCGCGACGCGCTGGACAAGGGGGCTCGCCGGATCGTGCTCGCCGTCGGTGGCAGCGCCACGACGGACGGCGGCGCCGGCATGGCGGCGGCCCTCGGCGCACGCACGTGGACGGCATCCGGGCCGGTGCGGCCGGTGGGCGGAGCCCACCTGATCGACGTCGAACGCCTCGACGTCGACGGCCTGGACGCCCGGCTCCCGGACGCCGCCGTGGTCGTGGCGTGCGACGTCGACAATCCGTTGACCGGTCCGTCGGGCGCTGCCGCCGTGTACGGCCCGCAGAAGGGTGCGACCGCGGAGACCGTCGCGCTGCTGGACCGGGCGCTGAACCACTGGGCGGACCTCGTGACCGCATCCACGGGCCGCGATCTGCGCGGCCTCCCCGGGGCGGGCGCCGCGGGCGGCCTCGGGTTCGGGGCCGCGTCCCTCCTGGGGGCCGAGGTGCGCTCCGGCATCGACACGCTGCTCGAGCTCAGCGGCTTCGCGCGCACGGTCGCCGGCGCCGACCTGGTGATCGTGGGAGAGGGTTCCCTGGACGAGCAGAGCCTCCACGGCAAGGGGCCGATCGGTGTGGCCACCGCTGCGGCACGGGCCGGCGCCCGCGTCGTCGCCGTCGCCGGGCGCAGCACCGTGCCCCTCGACCGGCTGCGCGCGGTCGGGATCGACGACGTCCACACCCTCAGCGAGCTCGAGCCCGATACCGGGCGCAGCATGCGGCAGGCCGCGGACCTGCTCGAGACCATCGCCGAACGGATCGCAGCCGCATGGCTGCGCGACGGGACCGAGCGGCCCCCGGCACCCTGACCGACGAGGCCGGATCCGGCGGTTGCCGGGGGTCGCCGGACGGGCGAGGGTGTGAGTCCGGCGGCAACCAGGAGGACGGCGATGCGCGCAGACGAGATCCGGGACACCTCGAAGCTGGCACGGCTGACCCTGCGGGGCAGCACGAGCCGCATCCACGAGGTGCACCGGGGCATCGCCGACCGGGCGTTCCGGGCGGTGGGACCGGCCGGCCGGCCGGTCCAGGCCGTCCACGACGCGATCGCCGACCTGAGCTACTCCGGTGTGCGGCTCGCCCTCGGTGCGGGCGCCCGGGTCGCCGGTGAGGCCGCAGCCCTGAAGGCCAGCGGCCGCGCCCTCGACGGCGAGCCGGCCGGCCGGGTGGCGCAGGCGATCCTCAACGGCGCACACGGCGACCTGGTCCGGCGCGAGGCGCCGTCCCTGGCCCTCGACATGACCGTCCGGGTGGCCGGGCGCGCGGTGCCCGCCGAGCCGGCGGCCCTGCGCGCGGCGTTCCCCGGCGCGACCGGCCGGATCGCGGTCTTCCTCCACGGTCTCACCGAGACCGAGGTCTCCTGGTGCTACGGCGCGGAGCGGCGCGGAACACCCGGCCTCACCTACGGCACCCAGCTGCAGGAGGACCTCGGGCTCACGCCGGTCCACCTGCGCTACAACACCGGCCTGCACATCTCGGAGAACGGCCGGGCGCTCGACGCGCTGCTGGCCGCGCTGGTCGACGCCTGGCCGCACGAGGTGCAGGACGTCGTCCTGATCGGGCACTCGATGGGCGGCCTGGTCGCCCGCAGCGCGCTGCACCAGGCCGGGGGCGGGACGGCGGAGGCGCACGCCTGGACGCACCTCGTCCGCGACACCGTCACCCTCGGCTCGCCGCACCTCGGCGCACCGCTCGAGCGCGGCGTCCACCGCCTGACCGCCCAGCTGGCGCGGCTGCCCGAGACCCGGCCGCTGGCCCGGCTGCTGGCCCTGCGCAGCGTCGGCATCAAGGACCTCCGTCACGGCACTCTCGTCGAGGCGGACTGGACCGACCGGGACCTCGACGCGCTCGATCGTGGGCCGCACACCCACGTGCCGCTGCACGACGGCGCCCGGCACTTCGTCGTCCTCGCGACCCTGACCCGGGACCCGTCGGCGCGCGCGGCCGACCTGCTCGGCGACCTGCTGGTCCCACCGCGCAGTGCCAGCGGCGACACGGGGGACGACGACCGGCTGGCCTTCCCGCCCGATCACGTGCACCGCCTCGGGGGTCTGCACCACTTCGACCTGCTCAACCACCCGCGCGTCTACGAGCAGATCCGCAGCTGGCTGGTCGACCGGCCCGAGGGGCCCCGCCCGGCCGCTCCGGACGGTTCGGGAACGGATCCGTCCGCGCGCAGGTCGTGACCTGCGGCGATCCTCTGCGTTGATCATTGCGGAGGAAGGAGGTCACGTGTCCGACGGCGCCGAGCAGGAGCAGAACCTGATCCAGCGGATCATCAACTGGCGCGTGGGTGCGGCCATGGAGCCGCAGCCGCCGAACGAGACGGTGATGAAGCTGCAGCAGCCCCTCGTCGATCTGGTGGAGAAGTACTACTTCCGGGTCGAGGTCGACGGGTGGGAGCGGGTGCCCGACCGCACCTGCCTGGTCATCGGGGTGCACTCGGGCGGCGCGCTGACCATGGACGCCTGGTCGCTGGTCAACGCCTGGCAGAAGCACTTCGAGGGCAAGCGGTTCCTGCACGGGACGGCGCACGACGTCCTCATGGCCGCGCCCGGGCTCGGCGACTACTTCCGCGCCGTCGGCGTCATCGCCGCCAACCGGACGAGCGTCGGTGCGGCGCTGGCCCGGGGCGAGGACGTCGTCGTCTGGCCCGGCGGGGAGGTCGACGCGATGCGCAGCTGGCGCAAGCGCGACGTCGCCACCCTGGGCGGGCGGAAGGGGTTCGTGAGGCAGGCGATCCGCTCCGGCGTGCCGATCCTGCCGGTGGCGACCGTCGGCGGGCACGACACCGTCTTCGTCCTCTCCGAGGGCAAGTGGCTGGCCAACGCCCTCGACAAGGTCACCGGGCTGAAGAAGACGCTGCGCGGCGCGAACCTCCCGATCATCGCCGGCTTCCCCTTCCCGATCGCGATCGAGGTGCTGCCGGCGCACGTCCCGCTGCCGGCCAAGATCCGCACCGAACTGCTCGACCCGATCGAGGTCGACGACGACCCCGACCGCGCCGACGACGACGCCTACGTGCAGAAGATCTACGACCAGGTGGCCGCGGACATCCAGGCCGGGATGGACCGGCTGGCGGCCAAGCGGACCCTGCCGGTCCTGGGCTGAGGGAGGGCTGATGGCGACGCGTTACCAGTACAAGGTCGAGGAGCTCCGCGAGGGGATGATCGGCGGGAAGATGTCCGGCGGAAAGCTGGAGAAGGTCCTCAACGAGCACGCCCGGGAGGGCTGGCAGCTCAAGGCGATCACCTCGGTGGAGGTGAAGGGCCGGATCGGCCCGGGCGGGGTCGAGGGTGTCCTGATCACCTTCGAGCGTCCGGTCCCGTGACGACGGCGATCCCGGCGACCGCGGAGGGGTGGCTGGCCGAGCACCGGGACGGCGCGACCCCTGGCGAGGCGCTGGAGTTCTTCGACTCGCTGCCCGCTGTGGCTCTCGACGAGATGATCGGCCGGTGGCGGGGCAGCGGCCTGCACACGGGGTCGCCGCTGGACGGGCTGCTCGAGGCCTACGGCTGGTACGGCAAGCAGTTCACCGGCGTGGAGTCGGTGCACCCGCTGCTGTTCAGCACCCGCGGCGGCCCGCGGCCGGTGGACCCCGCGTGGATCCCGCTGGGCCTGCTCCGCGACTATGCGGGCCTGGCGAAGTTCCGACCGCTGCGGACGGCGTTCGGCGGGATCCGGCCGCTGCTCTACACGAACCAGCCGAAGGCCCGCCTGCGCACCGTGCACCACCGCGGGGTGGCCACCGCCGCCATGGTCTACGACGCCCTGCCGATCATCGACGTCTTCCGGCGGGTGAGCGCCGACGTCCTGCTCGCAGCCATGGACATGCGCGGGCTGGCGGCGCCGTTCTTCTTCGTGCTCTCCCGGGACGACACGGAGGGTTGACGGTCAGGCGGTCGGCACCTGCAGGTCGGCGAGAAGAGTGCGGATCCGCCCCTCGATCTCGTCGCGGATCGGCCGGACGGACTCCACGCCCTTGCCGGCTGGGTCCTCGAGCTGCCAGTCGAGGTAGCGCTTGCCCGGGAAGATGGGGCAGGCGTCGCCGCAGCCCATCGTGATGAC
>NZ_SPQM01000332.1 GCF_004570345.1 Blastococcus sp. CT_GayMR20
TGAGCACAGCACCGTCGGTCACGACGCCGACGAGCGCCAGCGAGGAGAAGCAGTGATCGAGCTCGCGAGATCACCAATGAGCACAGCACCGTCGGTCACGACGCCGACGAGCGCCAGCGAGGAGAAGTAGTGACCGACCCCCGCGAGCCCTTCGAGACCGACAGCCCGGTCGAAGGCGCCTCCGCTGCCACCGACCTGGCCACCGACCTCGACGATGCCGAATTCGAGCAGCGCGGCTCCGTCGACCTGGAGACCGGCGCCGGCGAGACCGGCGCCGCCGAGGGCTCCAGCGACACCACCGACCTCGACACCGCCACCGAGGTCTCCGACGTGACGCCGGAGATCGAGGGCGGCGACCCCGACAGCCTGGTGAGCGACCCGCTCGCGGCGCCGGCGGCCGACTCCGAGGTCACCGTCGAAGAGGACGAGGACCCGGCCGAGGCGATGAAGAAGGCGCTGCGCATCGCTCCCGGCGACTGGTACGTCGTGCACTCCTACGCCGGCTACGAGAACAAGGTGAAGACCAACCTCGAGGCGCGGATCCAGTCGCTGGACGTCGAGGACTACATCTATCAGATCGAGGTGCCCACCGAGGAGGTCACCGAGATCAAGAACGGCAAGCGCGCGCAGGTCAACCGCAAGGTCCTGCCGGGCTACCTGCTCGTGCGCATGGAGCTCAACGACGAGTCGTGGGGCGCCGTCCGGAACACCCCGGGC
>NZ_SPQM01000051.1 GCF_004570345.1 Blastococcus sp. CT_GayMR20
GGCGCTGTGGGTCGCCGCGGTCCTGCAGCGGCACGTCGTCGACGAGGAGCTGCCCGTGGTGGCCGGCCTCGTCCGCGCCGGGCAGGGGGACGGCGGCGCCAGGCGACCGAGGGCACCAGTGGACGGCGCCGGAACCGCGCGCACCCCGGACGCGGTGAGCTGGCTCGCCCAGCTCGATCGCACGCGCTGGAGCGACACCTCCGCGGACGAGAAGGCCCGGCTGCTCGACGCCTGTCCGGTCGCCGCAGAGACCATCGCGCGGGAGGCGAAGGAGCGCTCCCCACTGTTCCTCCGGACCGCCACCCACGCCGCCGCGGTGGCCACGGCCGCCGGCACCGGCGTCGGCACGCCGCCGACGTCGCTGAAGCCGACGTTCACCACCGCCCGGACCGTCACGAGGACGGCGCACGCGGTCGCCGACCGGGCCCGCGGCCGGCACCGGACGATGACCCTCCTCGGGCTGGGGCTCCTCGCCGGTGGCGTGCTCGGTCTGCTCACCGACATCACCCTGTTCGGGCTGACCGGGCTGATCGCATTCGGCTCGGGGGCGGTGGTCCTGGCGTTCGCGGTCGGCCCGAAGACGAAGGACGCCCTGCGGATCCTGCTCGCCCTGGCGCTGGTGCTCCTGGCAGCCGCACCCTGGTTGCCCTGGTTGGAGGACCGCCTCTTCCGGTGGCTCGGCGACGCGGTCACCTGGATCGGCGAGAACCCGTGGATGTGGCCAGTGCTGCTCTTCCTGGTGGTCCTGCCGCCCGCGTCGGCGGTCGGTGACCTCCTGAAGCGGCGGCGCACGACGGAGCGAGTGCCACCGACCGGTCCGGCCCCGGCCAGAGGTCGACGGAAGGGCAGCGGCGGGGCCGTCCCGACACCTCGGACGAGCTCTTCCGAGGAGGCGACCGCGCAGGGCCAGAAGTAGGCGGCCTCAGGCCGGGTTGATCGACAGCGTGAGCCGCCGGCGGCCCTCGTCGGAGCGGGCGGTGGCCATGCGCTCGGCGGAGGGGGTGCCGTACTCCGTCGTGCGCTGGCGGGCGGGACGGCCGATCGCGGCGGCCATGGCCTCGAGCTCGGCGATGGTCTTCAGCGAGCCGTTCTCGCTGCCGGCCATCCGGCTGATCGTCTCCTCCATCAGGGTGCCGCCGAGGTCGTTGGCGCCGCCCTGCAGCACCGCCTTCGTGCCGGCCTCGGCGAGCTTCACCCAGGACGTCTGGATGTTGGGGATCCGGCCGTGCAGCAGCAGCCGGGCGACCGCGTGCACGGCACGGTTCTCCCGCACCGTGGGGCCGGGACGGGCGACCCCGGCGAGGTAGATCGGTGAGTTGTGGTGGACGAACGGCAGCAGCACGAACTCGGTGAAGCCGCCCGTCTCGTCCTGCAGCGCGGCCAGCGTCCGCAGGTGCGCCACCCAGTGCGCCGGGGTGTCCACGTGCCCGTACATCATCGTCGACGTCGTCGGCAGGCCCACGCGGTGCGCCGTCCGGATGATCTCCAGCCAGGTCGCCGTCGGCAGCTTGCCCTTGGTCAGCACCCAGCGGACGTCGTCGTCCAGGATCTCCGCCGCGGTGCCCGGGACGGAGTCCAGCCCCGCCTCCTTGGCGGCGGTAAGGAAGTCGACGAAGGAGAGCCCGGTCCGGGCTGCGCCGTTGACGATCTCCATGGGGGAGAAGGCGTGCAGATGGATGCCCGGCTGTCGCTTCTTCACCTCGCGCGCCAGGTCGAGGTACGCCGTCCCGGGCAGGTCGGGGTGGATGCCGCCCTGCATGCAGATCTCGGTCGCCCCGGCCGACCAGGCCTCGTCCACCCGGTCGCCGACCTGCTCCATCGACAGCGTGTAGGCGTCGGCGTCGGTGCGCCGCTGGGCGAACGCGCAGAACCGGCAGCCGGTGTAGCAGACGTTGGTGAAGTTGATGTTCCGGTTCACGACGTAGGTGACGTCGTCGCCGTTGACGTCCCGGCGTACCGAGTCCGCGAGCGCCGTCAGCGCGTCCAGGTCGGCGCCGTCGGCGCCCAGCAGCGACAGGTACTCGGCGTCGGTCAGGCCCGCGGGATCGGCGTCGGCCCGGCGCAGCGCGGCGTGCACCTCGGGGTCGCCCACCGTCAGGGCGGTGGAGTGCCCGTCGCGTGCCGAGGTGGTGCGCTCGCGCAGCTCCGACCAGTCGCCGTAGACGGCGTCGAAGTCGCCGCGGCGGTCGGTCGTCCGCCCGACCGTGTCGACCTCGACGTGCAGGTCGACCCGGCCGGACGACGTCCACGCCTCGTCCGGCTCCTGCCACGGCCGGCCCACCGGCAGGCGGTCCTCGACGGCGAGCCCGTCCGGGCCGGCGAGGGCGAACACGTGCGGCCGCACCCGCGGGTCCAGCCACGGCTCGGGCGCGACGACGTACGGCGGCTGGGCGGCCAACCGCTCGCGCAGCTCGAAGCCGGCCTCGGCCGTGAGCGCCGCCAGCTTGTCGATGTTCGGCCAGGGCCGCTCGGGGTTCACGTGGTCGGGCGTCAACGGCGAGACCCCGCCCCAGTCGTCGACCCCGGCCCGCAGCAGCAGCCCGAGCTCGGTGGAGTCGGACAGGTTGGGCGGTGCCTGCACCCGGGCCTTCGGCCCGAGGAGCAGCCGGGTGACCGCCACCGCCGCGACGTACTCCTGCAGCTCCAGGTCGTCGTGTGCCTGCATCGCCGTCCGCGGCTTCGCCCGGAAGTTCTGGACGATGACCTCCTGCACATGGCCGTGCCGCTGCGCCGAGGCCCTGATCTCGCGGATCGCGTCGACCCGCTCGGCGTAGTTCTCCCCGATGCCCAGCAGCACACCGGTCGTGAACGGGACGGCGGAGCGCCCGGCGTCCTCCAGCACCCGCAGCCGGACGGCGGGCTCCTTGTCCGGGGACCCGAAGTGCGGGCCGCCGGGTTCTGACCAGAGCCGGGTCGCCGTGGTCTCCAGCATCATGCCCATCGAGGCGGAGACCGGCTTGAGCCGCTGGATCTCCTCCCAGGTCAGCACGCCGGGATTGAGGTGGGGGAGCAGTCCGGTCTCCTCCAGCACCCGGATCGCCATCGCGCGCAGATAGGAAAGCGTCGAGTCGAACCCGTGCGCCTCCAGCCACTCGGCCGCCACCGGCCAGCGGTCCTCGGGCCGGTCGCCGAGGGTGAACAGCGCCTCCTTGCAGCCCATGGCCGCGCCGGCCCGGGCGACCTCGAGCACCTCGTCCGGCGACAGGAACGCCGCCTTGCCCTGGGCCCGCAGCCGGCCCGGCGTCGTCACGAACGTGCAGTAGTGGCAGCGGTCGCGGCAGAGGTGGGTGAGCGGGATGAACACCTTGCGGCTGTAGGTCACGACCCCGGGCCGCCCGGCCGACGCCAGGCCCGCGTCACGCACCCGCGCCGCCGCCGTCAGCAGCCGGTCCAGCGGTTCGCCCTCGCCCAACCCGCGCGCGTGCAGCAGCGTCTCGGCCTCGACCGCGTCCAGCACGACGCCCCGCTCGGCGCGCACGACGGCACGGCGCAGGGCGGAATCGGTCGGTACCGGCAGCGAGTTCATGACCGGACTGACGCTAGTCGCCCAATCCATGATCCTGAATAGTGACTACGACGATGTGAGCCCCATCACTCAGATGTCGCGGCGCTGGAACGACAGCGCGGTCAGTCCCCAGATCACGGCGATCCACACCGCCGCCCACGCCAGGTAGGCCGGCGCCAGCGGTGCGTCGCTGAGGAAGGGGAACCCACCCTCGCCCGGGCCCATCTGCACGAGCGCGACGGGGTCCTGGAAGGCGTTCATCGCCCCGCGCCACAGCCCGTCGGTCGGCAGCACGATCCGCGAGACGGTGCCGACGCGCTCGACGCCCTCGTTGCCCAGGGCGCCGCCGATGCCGCCGACCACGCCGGCGACCCACGTCGCGCCGAAGAGGCCCACCGAGATGATTCCCGACGCCATGGGGGAGACGACGCTGGAGAGCAGCAGGGCCAGCGTCAGCAGCACCAGCGTCTGGCCCGCGAGCAGCGCGAGACCGCTGACGGGTGCCGGCGGCCAGTAGCCCACCGCGGCCCGGACGACCAGGAGCTGGGCGAGGCCCGCCAGGATCACGTACCCGCCGCCGAAGGCGAGCAGGCCCAGCCACTTGCCGAACAGGACGGCGGAGCGGCGCACGGGGCGGGCGAGGATCGCCAGCGCCTGCCCCGACTCCACCTCGCCGGCCAGCGTCGGCCCGGCGAGGAACGCCGTGCCGATCGCGGCGATGAGGCTGAAGCCGAACATGATCAGGTTGAGCAGCAGCGAGGCGACGAGGCGGGCCTCGCCGCTGGTCATGGTGCCGAGCTCGGTGTCCAGGCCGATGAGCTTCGAGAAGCCCCAGGCGCTGAGCGCGAGCAACGCGACCGTCAGCACCAGGAGCGCCCAGATCACCCGGCGGCGCAGGGCCTCCCGGAGGGTGAGGCCCGCGACGGTCAGGGCAATCATCGGGCGGCCTCCATGGCAGCGGGCTCCTCGTGCCGCAGGACGGAGAGCAGACGCTCCTCGAGGCTGATCCGCACCGGCTCGACGGCGTGCACGCGGACGCCCAGGCCGACGAGGTCCTGCACCAGGTCGGGCACGGTGACGCCGTCGTCGTCCGCCGTGAGCTGGACGGTGAACCAGTCGCCGCTGCGGGTCAGCGCGCCGGCCGCGGCCAGCCGCCGCTCCGCGCGGCCGTCCACGTCGGCCAGCCGCAGCCGCACCTCCCGCTGCCCGAGCAGCTCGGCGAGCGTGCCCGACGCCGCCACGCGGCCCTGGTCGAGGATCACCACCCGGTCGCAGACCCGCTCGACCTCGCCGATGAGGTGGGAGTTCAGCAGGACGGCGATGCCGCGGGACTTCAGCGACAGCACGAGGTCCCGGACGTCGACCCGGCCGAGCGGGTCGAGGGCGCTCGTCGGCTCGTCGAGGACGACGAGCTCCGGCCGGGCGACCAGCGCGACGGCGAGCCCGAGCCGCTGCTGCATGCCCTTGGAGAACCCGCCCACGCGGTCGCCCCCTCGCTCCGTCAGGCCGACGAGCGCCAGGCACTCCCGACGCTCGGAGGCGTCGACGTCGACCTTCGCGAGCCGGACGTGCAGGTCCAGCACCTCCGTCGGCGTCAGCCACGGCTGGTAGCGGAACAGCTCGGGCAGGTATCCGACGGCGCTGCGGGACCGCGGGTCGGTCGACCGCCGGCCCAGCAACAGCACCTCACCGGCGTCGGGCCGGACGAGGCCCAGCAGCATCTTGATGACGCTGGTCTTGCCCGCGCCGTTCGGCCCGAGCAGACCCAGCACCTCGCCGCGGGCCACGGTGAAGGAGACGTCCTCGACGGCGGTCCGGCGCCCGTACCGCTTGCGCAGTCCCGAGCACCAGACCGCCGGGGACGGCGCCAGCCCGGCCAGATCCTGGGCGGTGGTCGCGCTGTCGGAGCTCACCCCCCGGACGGTAGCGGCGTCAGCGGAGGCCACGGGCGACCGACAGGAGCTCGTCGGCACTCAGCGACCCGGCGACCCCGGTCATCACGCCGTCCTCCACCCAGACCACGCCCGCGAAGAGCCCGTTGCGGGAGGTCAGCACGGTCGCGTCCGCCCCGTCCACGTCCGCCTCGGAGCTGGTCACCAGCTCGGCGGGCACGGGCAGGGGCAGCGTCGCGCCGTCCTCCGAGAGGTCCTTCAGCTGTTCGGCGAGGTCGTCCGGCAGCCCCGGGAGGGACAACAGGTAGTCGCGCACATCGGCGAACTCCACGTCGCCCGAGGCGTCCACCGTGGGGGCGCCGACACGGGCGACGACCAGGGTCGGGACTCCGGTGGGCTGCGCCCAGAAGGCCGCCACGCCGGGACCGGCGGTGAGCCGCAGGGAGCTGCCGTCGACACCGGGCGGGGGAACCGGCAGGTCCTCGCCCTCGGCGGCCGCGGCCTGTGCCGCCTTCTCCGCGGAGAAGGTGAAGACCGCACTCATGGTGCCGGCCACCCGGTAGGTCGGGTCCCCGCTCACGCCCTCGGGCAGGTCGGAGACCTCGGGGACGGCGAGCCCGGTCCGCTCGAGCGCGGTCGCGGCGTCGGGTACCTCGACCGTCTCCGGCTCCTGGAGGAACTCGAGGTCGCCGTAGGCGGAGAGGTCGGGGAGCTGGACCAGGTCGGCGGCGGTCACCTGGACCGGGTCCACCTGCTCGGCCCGGAAGATCGGCAGCCAGTCGTTGGCGGCTGCCACGCCGGCGCCCGTCACCAGGACGGCCGCGCTGAGGGCGGCCACCACGGGACGGCGCACCGCGGAGCGCCACCGGCCGGAGCTGAGGGCCACCGGTCGGACGGGGGCGGCGGTGGTCGTCGAGAGCCGGGCCCAGGCGCGGTCCACGTCGACGTCGCGGGTCACCGGAGAAGCGAGCGCGGAACCCACGAGCTGCGCCTCGGCGCGGGCGGTCTCCAGGTCTCGCCGGCAGGTGGGGCAGGCAGCGATGTGCGCGCGGTCGTCGTCGGTGACGCCGGCCGGTTCGTCGACCAGTCGGCGCAGGACGCCCTCACTCGGGTGACGCATGGCGGTTCAACTCCTTGAGCAGGACGGACTCGGCGCGGCGCACGGTGGTGCCCACGCTCCCGGGGGACAGGTCGAGGGCGGTGGCGACCTCGGCGTAGCTGAGGCCGCTGTGCCGGAGCACCAGCGCGGCCGCCTGCCTGTGCGGCAGGCGGGCCAGCGCGGCGCGGACGGAACTCCGCTCCTCGCGGGTGATCACGAGGTCGGCGACGTCCGGGACGACGGTGGGACCGTCCCCGGCGATCTCCTCGCGGGCGCTGCGGCGCCGCCCGGAGCGGAGCACGTTGAGCGCGGTGTGGGTCGCGGCGACGGTCAGCCAGCCGCCCGCCTCGTCGGCCGGCACCGTGGAACGGCCGAACGAGAGGAAGACCTCCTGGGCGACGTCCTCGGCCTGGTCGCGGGAGCCGAGGACGCGCGCGGCGACGGCGACGACCCGCGCGTAGTTGCCGCGGAAGACCTCCTCGAGATCCGTCCGGACGTCGTCCCTGCCCCGTGACATGCCGGTGCCCCGATCAGTCCGGGGCCGGGCCGCACCGCGCAGCCCGGGGAGGGGCGCTGCGGCGGCGAACGATGGCCGTACGAGTTCCACACCCGGTAAGCACCGCCGACGGCCCGGATGTGACAGCGACCGGCGTATTTCTTCCGCGGACCGTCACGGCCGGGTGAGGGGGGAGCCCGACTCGTCGACGTACCGGCCGCGCAGCCGCAGCAGCGGTCGGGCGTCCGGGTGGAGCGCGGACACGTCCTCGACGGCCAGCACGGCCACGACGTGGTCGCCCGCCTCGACCAGCCGATCCAGCCGGCAGTCCAGCGCGGCGACCCCGCCGGTCAGCACGATGGCGTCGCTGCCGGGGGCGCGCGTCCAGGGCACGGCCTCCAGCAGGTGCCGGGCGCTGGGCCGCCCGGCCGAGGAGAACCGCGACGCCACGATGGCGTGCTCGGCGGCGAGCACGGTCAGCCCGCAGGAGCCGACCTCCTCGAGCACCTCCGCCGGATAGCCGGCCGCGGTGAGCCCGACGGCGACCAGCGGCGGGGACGCCGAGACGCTCATGACCGAGGTGACCGTCGTCCCGACGTCGTCGATGCCGTCCCGGACGGTGAGCAGGCAGACCCCGGCGGCGTACTGGCCGAGTGCGGCGGCGAACTCGGTGGCGTCGACCGGCATGGCGATGAGTCGATCACATCGACAGGATGAGGCGTGAGCGGACAGGGGCGTGAGCATCGCAGCGAGGAACGAGTGACGAGCGGAGCGCCCCGCGGGAGCGAATGGGGCACTGTGGATCAGACCTATGACGTCGTCGTCCTCGGGGCCGGGTCGACCGGGGAGAACGTCGCGGACATCGTCGTCCGGGGCGGGCTGACCGCCGTCCTCGTCGAGAACGAGCTGGTCGGCGGGGAGTGCTCGTACTGGGCCTGCATGCCCAGCAAGGCGCTGCTGCGCGGCACCGAGGTGCTGGCGCAGGCGCGGGCCGTCGACGGCGCGGCCCAGGCCGTCACGGGGGAGCAGGACGTCGACGCCACCCTGGCCCGCCGGGACACGTTCACCTCGCACTGGGACGACTCCGGGCAGGTCGAGTGGGTCGCCGGCGCCGGCATCGACCTTATCCGCGGCACCGGCCGGCTCGACGGCGAGCGCACCGTCGTCGTCACCGCGGCCGACGGCTCGGAGACGCGGCTGACCGCCCGGCACGCGGTGGCGGTCTGCACCGGCTCCGCCGCCGCCGTGCCGCCCATCCCCGGGCTGAGCGGCATCGAGCCCTGGACACCGCGCGAGGCCACCAGCGCCAAGGACGTGCCCGGGCGGCTGCTGATCATCGGTGGCGGCGTCGTGGGCTGCGAGATGGCGACCGCCTGGCGGGGCCTCGGCGCCGAGGTGACGCTCGTGGAGCAGGGCGCGCACCTGCTGCCGCCGCTGGAACCCGCCGCCGGCGAGGCCGTCGCGGCCGCGCTGCGCGCGTCCGGGGTCGACGTCCGCCTGGACGTCGGGGTCTCCGCCGCCCGCCGCGAGGGCACGGAGGTGGTGCTCACGTTGTCATCGGGGCCCGCCGTCCCCGACGAGGTCCGGGGCGACGAGGTCCTGGTCGCGGTCGGGCGCCGCGCACGGACCACTGAGCTCGGCGTCGACACCGTGGGTCTCGAGCCGGGGAAGTACCTCCAGGTCGACGACACGATGCAGGTCACGGGGCTGCCCTGGCTCTACGGCGTGGGCGACGTCAACGGCCGCCGCCAGCTCACGCACATGGGCAAGTACCAGGCGCGGCAGGCGGGCGCGGTGATCGTCGCCCGTGCGAGGGGCGAGGAGCCCGACACCTCCGACTGGTCGCCGTACGTCGCCACCGCCGACGCCGTCGCGACGCCGTCCGTGGTGTTCACCGACCCGCAGGTCGCCAGTGTCGGGCGCACGGTCGCCGAGGCGGAGGAGGCCGGCCTGCCGCACCGCGTGGTCGAGTACCCGATCGGCCAGGTGTCGGGCGCCGGGCTGTTCGCCGACGGCTACACCGGGACGGCGATCGCGGTCGTCGACACCGAGCGCGAGGTGCTGCTGGGCATGACGTTCATCGGGCCCGCCGTCTCCGAACTGCTGCAGGCCGCCACGATCGCCGTCGTCGGGGAGGTGCCGATCGGCCGGCTCTGGCACGCCGTCCCGGCCTATCCGACGATCAACGAGATCTGGCTCCGGCTCCTCGAGACCTGGCGGGGCTGAGCGCGATGGCGCGGATCGGCCTGGTGCTGCACCCCCGGCGGGACTGCTCGCCGGCGGTCAACCAGGTCCTGACGTGGACGTCGACCAACGAGGTGGAGCTGGTCGCGTCCGCCGACGACGTCACCCGCCTGGGCCTCGGCGGGCTGCACCCGGTGTCGGTGGAGGAGCTGGCCGGAACCTGCGACGGGATCATCGCCCTCGGCGGGGACGGCACCCTGTTGGGGGCGATGCGCCTGGTCGTGGACCGGCCGGTCCCGGTGCTCGGGGTCAACTTCGGCAACCTGGGGTTCCTGACCGAGGTCGAGGGGGCGGACCTCGACGCGGCTCTGGGCGCGCTGGCCGACGGGCGGGTGACCACCGACCTGCGCGAGTGCCTCGTGGTGCGGCACGGCGAGGGCGAGAGCATCGCCTTCAACGACGTCGTCCTGGCGCGCGTGCCGGGTGAGGGCATGGTCGAGGCGACGCTCTCGGTCGCCGGGCGCCGGTACGGGCACTACCGGTGCGACTCGCTCATCCTGGCCACGCCCATGGGATCCACCGCCTACAACTACGCGGCCGGAGGGCCGGTGGTGAGTCCCGGTGTCCAGGGCATCCTCGTGACCCCGTCGGCCCCGCTCAACGGGATCGCCCGCAGCCTCCTGCTCGGGCCCGGCGAGCCGCTGCGCCTCGAGCTGACCGACGGGCACCCCGCGGTCGAGCTGGACGGCGTCCTGACCGGACGGCTCGAGCCCGGTCGCGTGCTGGAGGTGGAGCTGCGGCCGGACGCAGGGCGGCTGGTCCGCATCGAGGGCTCGCGGGCGGCCGACCGCAGCCGGGTCAAGCTGTCGCTGCTCGACCTGCCCCTGCTGCCGCAGGAACTGCTCGAGCTGGTCCCCGAGGGGCTGCGCCGGCGCCTCGCGGACGCCGACTGAGGCGCAACGTCCCGTCAGGGCAGCGGGAACGGAGCGTCGCTCGGAGCCGGCAGGGCGCCCGCCGTCGTCGCCGTGACCGTCATGGTGCGGAACTGCGCGACGCCGCCGAACAGGGAGAGGAACGCGGTGTCCGCGGCGTCCCGTCCGGAGCAGATCCGCAACAGCGAGCTCGTGGGTGCCAGCCGCGTCGAGTCGACCACGCACCAGGTGCCGTCGATGTCGGCCTCGACCACCGCGTGGAAGTCCATCGGCGAGAGCCCGGGGGCGTAGACCGCGACCAGCCGCGCCGGGATCTCCAGCGACCGCAGCAGCGTGATCGTCAGGTGCGCGTAGTCGCGGCAGACGCCCTGGCCGGCCAGGAGCGTGTCGATGGCGGTGTCGACCGGCCGGCTCGCCCCGGAGGTGTAGATCAGCCGGCGGTGGACCCAGTCGGCCACCGCGGGCACGAGTTCGGTCCGCGGCAGGTTCCGGTCGAACTCGGTGCTCGCGAAGCCCTCGAGCTGGTCGGACGGGCAGTAGCGGCTGGGCCGCAGCGCCTCCGCCCACTCGGCGGGGGTCACGCTGCGCGGAGCGCCACCGGTCCCGGCCGAGGCGCTGTAGGTGACCGTGGTGTCGCCGGGCTCGAGCTGCAGACGGTGCACGCGGGCGCCGGCGACGTCGATCTCCTCGGGCTCCACCGGGCTCCCGCCCGACAGCACGGTCAGCTGCTCCGACGACGGATCGGCCACGGCGACCTGGAGCAGCGCGGTCGCCGGCTCCGGAGAGGTCATGGTGAGGGTGGCGGCGACGTCGATGCGCATGCGGCCATCGTGGCGTCTGCGCAGGTCGCCCGCCCTGTGTGCTCCCTCACCCCGGCCGGCGGAGGGCTTGCTCAGTCCTCGTCCGGGTTCTCGCCGATCTCCTCCAGCAGCTCACTGGTGAGCGCGAACTCGCCGGTGAGGTAGCCGGTGTCGTGGTCGCGCGGCTCGTCGTCCTGAATCAGGAGCGGCCGCTGCGGCGCGGTCTCGTCGTTGGCCGACCGAGGCGAGGGCACCGCCGGGGGCTCCATCTCGTCCGGCAGCAGCTCGCCGGCGACGATCTCGACGGGCGCGTCGATCATCTCGCCGAGCATCACCTCGGTGGGGCTGGGCAGGGGAGCGGGACGGCCGAAGGCGTAGCCCTGCGCCATGGCGCAGCCGTGGTCGAGCAGCCACGCCGCCTGGTCGAGGTCCTCGATGCCCTCGGCGATCACCTGCAGGCCCATGCCGCGCCCGAGCTGGAGCAGGCCCTGCACGAGGGCCGCGGTCGCCGGCTCGGTGACGACGTCGGCGACGAAGGACCGGTCGATCTTGACGGTGTGGATGGGCAGCCGGTGCAGGGCCGTGATGGCCGAGTACCCGGTGCCGAAGTCGTCGAGCGCGAGCGTGACGCCCGCGTCGGTGACGACGGCCACGGAGTGCAGCGTGGCCTCGGCGGCGAACAGCGCCGTCGACTCGGTGATCTCCAGCTCCAGGCGAGCGGGGTCGAGGCCCGAGTGCGCGAGCGCGTCCGCGACGAGCTCGCTGAAGCCCTCCTCGGCGAGGTGCCGGGCGGAGATGTTGACGTGGACGCGCAGATCCTCGGGCCAGGCGGCGGCGTCGGTGCAGGCGCGGTGCAGCACCCACGCGCCGAGCTTGGACGTGAGCCGGTTGTCCTCGGCGGCGGAGAGGAAGGCCGCCGGCGGCAGCAGGCCACGGGTGGGGTGCTCCCACCGGACGAGCGCCTCGTAGCCGAGCAGCTGCTCGTCGGCCAGGTGGACGATCGGCTGGTAGAAGAGCCGCAGCTCCTCGTTCTCCAGTGCGTGCTTGAGGTCGGTCTCGAGCTGGAGGGCGTCGACGTCGTCCCGGCTGAGGGCGCCCTCGTGCACCTCGATGCGGGCCCGGCTGCCGTCGGCCTTGGCGCGGGTCAGCGCGCTCTGCGCCTGCCGGAGCAGGTCGTCGGGGGTCATGTCGGACCCGAGGGTCAGGCCGACGCTGGCCGACAGGGTGATCTCGCGGTCGTGGACGAGGAACGGCTCGTCGAGAACGCTGAGCAGCCGGTCGGCGAGCGCGCGCAGGCCGTCGAGGTCCTCGACGTCCTCGGCGACGACCAGGAACTCGTCGGCACCGAGGCGGACGGCGGTGTCCTCGACCCGCGTGCTCCAGCGCAACCGGTCGGCGACCTGGCTGAGCAGCATGTCGCCGGCCTCGTGGCCGAGGGCCTCGTTGACCGCCTTGAAGCGGTCGATGTTCAGGTGCACGAGGCCGACCTGCAGCCCACGACGGCGGGAGAGCGCCACCGCGTGGCGCAGCCGGTCGGTCAGCGCGCGGCGGTTGGGCAGCCCGGTCAGCGGATCGGTGAAGGCCCGGCGGACCAGGTCCTCCTCCGCGCGGCGGCGGTCGGTGACGTCCACCAGCGAGAGGACGACGAACTGCGCGTCGCCGTTGTTGTGCCGGACGACCTCGTGCGACTGGACCGCCCACAGCTCGGTGCCGTCGGAGCGGCGCAGCCGGCGCTCGCCGTCGAGCAGGAGGTTCGCGTCCATGTGCGGCTCGCCCGGGCCGGGGACGAGGCCGAGGTCGCCCACCGGCGGGTCGTCGGGGTGGGCGAGCAGGTCGATGTGCCGGCCCGCGAGCTCGTCGGCCGTCCGCCCGGTCAGCGCGCACATCATCGGGTTGGCGACCAGCACGTGACCCTCGAGGTCGACGAGCGCCTTCGGGATGGGGGCGGCGAGGAACAGGGCCTGGAAGAGCTGACCGCGGTCGGCGAGCAGGGTGTCGATCGCCCGCATGCGGTGACCTGCGGGGCCGGCGGGCGGCACCTCTGAGGCGGGAAGGCTCACCTCCACAGGGTCACGCATCGGAGGCGGGAAGTGACGGAACCTGGCTACGGAGAGTCGTGATCGTGCCGTCACGGTGCGTTAGTTCGCCGCTGCTCATGGGCGTGATGTGCCAACCGACGGGGACCGGCCCGTCACATTGCCACCGTCCCCTGGTTCACTGCGGCGTGCCGTCGCGGCGAGGTCTCGAGGTGCGAGGTCGACCGTCGGCCCTCGGGCGCGTTCGTGCTACTCCTCGGAGGATGGCAACGGAGCGGTGCAGGAGCTCCCTCCGCGGGCGTCACCGGGAACAGCGGGACCGCCGGCAGCGCTCTCGTCCACACGGACGAGAGGTGAGTGCGGTGGAGAAGAAGATCGGGTTCCTGTCCTTCGGGCACTGGCAGCCCATCCCAGGGTCGCAGGTGCGCACCGGCCGGGACGCCCTGGTGCAGAGCGTGGAGCTGGCGGTGGCCGCCGAGGAGCTCGGGGTGGACGGCGCCTTCGTGCGGGTGCACCACTTCGCGCGTCAGCTCGCCTCGCCGTTCCCGTTGTTGTCGGCCATGGCGGTGCGGACCCACCGCATCGAGATCGGCACCGGCGTCATCGACATGCGCTACGAGAACCCGCTGTACATGGCCGAGGAGGCCGCCGCCGTCGACCTGCTCAGCGACGGCCGGCTGCAGCTCGGCGTCAGCCGGGGATCGCCGGAGACGGCGCTGCGCGGCTCGGAGGCGTTCGGCTACGTCCCGCCGGAAGGCAGCACCGACGCCGACCTGGCCCGCGACAAGACGGCCCTGTTCCTCGCCGCGGTGGCCGGACAGACGGTGGTCGACGCCGACCCGCGGATGACCGGTGGGACGCGCGGCCGGCTGGCGATCCAGCCGCAGTCGCCCGGGCTCGCCGATCGGATCTGGTGGGGGTCGGGCACCCGCGCCACGGGGGAGTGGACGGCGCAGCAGGGGATGAACCTGATGAGCTCGACGCTCCTGGTCGAGGACACCGGGGTGCCCTTCGACCAGCTGCAGGCCGAGCAGATCGCCCGCTACCGGACGGCGTGGGCCGAGGCCGGCTGGGAGCGGGAGCCGCGGATCTCGGTGAGCCGCAGCGTGCTGCCGATCGTGAGCGACGAGGACCGGGCCTACTTCGGGAGTGAGCGGTCGAGCGAGGACCAGGTCGGCATCCTCGAGGGCGTGCGGGCCCGCTTCGGCAAGAGCTACGTCGGCGAGCCCGACCAGCTGGCCGAGGAGCTCGCCAAGGACGTCGCGGTTCAGGAGGCCGACACGCTGCTCATCACGGTGCCGAACATGCTGGGCGTGGACTACAACGCCCGGCTGCTGGAGAACATCACGACGCACGTCGCCCCGGCGATCGGCTGGGTGCACCCGGACCAGCGCGCCGCCTGACCCGGGAGCGGTCAGGCGCGCAGGTCCAGGCCCAGGTCGAGCACGGGCGCGCTGTGCGTGAGCGCGCCGACAGCCAGGTAGTCGACCCCCGTCGCGGCGACCTCGCGGGCGTGGTCGAGCGTCAGGCCGCCGCTGGCCTCGAGCCGGCAGCCGGTCCCGCGGGCGAGGTCCACCGCGGCGACGGTGTCGGCGAGGGAGAAGTTGTCCAGCAGCACGAGCTCCACGCCGGCCGCGATCGCCTCGCGCACCTGGTCGAGCGTGTCGCACTCGACCTCCAGCGGCACGGTCGGCGCGGAGCGGCGGACCGCCTCCACGGCTGCGGTGATGCCGCCGGCGGCGGCGACGTGGTTGTCCTTGATCAGGGCGGCGTCGCCCAGCGCCATGCGGTGGTTGGCACCGCCACCGCAGCGGACGGCGTACTTCTCCAGCGCGCGCAGACCCGGCGTGGTCTTGCGGGTGTCGCGGATCGCGGCCGCCGTACCCACCACGGCGTCCACCCAGTGCCGGGTCAGGGTGGCGATGCCGGAGAGGTGCCCGATCAGGTTGAGGGCAGTCCTCTCCGCGGTCAGCAGTGCGCGCGCCGGCCCCGCGACGGTGAGCACGGCCTCTCCCGGCCGGGCGGCGGTGCCGTCGGCGGCGAGCAGGTGGACGTCGATCTGCCCGCGGCCGACCAGGTCGAAGACCGCGGCGGCCACCGGAACCCCCGCGAGCACGCCCGGCGACCGCGGCACGATGTCGCCGGTGGCCTTGGCGAGAGCGGACACGGTGGAGTCCGTGGTCACATCGGGGCCGAGCGCGAGGTCCTCCTCCAGGGCCCGGCGCACCACCCGCTCCACCTCGGCGGGGTCCAGTCCGGCTGCTGACAGGGCCGCCGCGTGCGAGCGGTGCACGGCACCGAACGGGTCGCTCATGCCACGCCCCGGGCGCCGACGAGCGAACGGACCGGTTCGGTACGGGTGTGCAGGTGTCCGGCGCCGTCGAGACGGTGCACCAGCCGGACCCGCCACTCCGGCCGGGTGAGCGGCTCGTCCGTGCGGCGGTGGCACCCGCGGCTCTCGGTCCGGGTCAGCGCCGCGGCGCAGAGGACCGTGGCCGCCGTGTGCAGCGCGGTCGTCTCGACCGCCGCGAGGTCGAGCGGCTGCTCGAGGCCCCGTCGTGGTGCGGTCGCGAGGACGCCGGCCAGCGTCGCGAGACCCGTCGCGTCCCGGAGCACTCCCGCGTGCCGGGATGCGCCCTCGGTGACGGCCCGCCGGGCGGTGGGATCGACGGCCCGGCCGACGGCGGGCTCGACCGCCTGGCCGGGAGCCGGCAGCTCGGTGGCGAGCAGTGCGGCGCACCGGCGGGCGGCCACGAGGCCCTCGGTGATCGAGTTCGACGCCAACCGGTTGGCCCCCTGGACGCCGGTGCAGGCGACCTCGCCGACGGCGTAGAGCCCGGGCACCGTCGTGCGGCCGTCGAGGTCGGCGACCACCCCGCCGCAGCTGTAGTGCGCGGCGGGCACGACGGGCACCGGCTCGCGGGTCAGGTCGTGACCCGCCTCCCGGCAGGCGCGGGCGATGCCGGGGAAGCGACGGGCGAGGTAGTCCGCGCCCAGGTGGGTGGCGTCGAGGTAGACGTGGTCGTCGCCCGTCGCGGCCAGGTGGGCGGCGATGGTCGCGGAGACGACGTCGCGCGGCGCGAGGTCGGCCAGCGGATGGGCGCCGGGCATGATCCGTCGTCCGTCGCGGTCGACCAGCACCGCGCCCTCGCCGCGCACGGCCTCCGACACCAGGGCCTGCTGTCCGGCGGCGCCGCGGCCGGTCCAGAGCACGGTGGGGTGGAACTGCACCATCTCGACGTCGGCGATCTCGGCGCCGGCGCGCAGCGCGAGGGCCAGCCCGTCACCGGTGGCGCCCTCGGGATTGCTGGTCGCGGCGTAGACCTGGCTGTAGCCCCCGGTGGCCAGCACGGTGGCCCGAGCGCGCAGGTCACCGGCGTCGGCGAGCGATCCGTCGTCCCGGATGCGCGCGAGCCGCAGCCCGACGACCCGGCCGTCGGCGGTGCGGAGCGCCTCGAGCGCCGCCGTGTGCTCGAGCACCTCGATGCCGCGGCCGCGCAGTGCCGCACCCAGGGTGCGGGTCACCTCGGCGCCGCTGGCGTCGCCACCGGCGTGCACGATGCGATCGCGCGAGTGGCCGCCCTCACGGGTCAGGGCCGGCCGTCCGTCGGAGGCGAGATCGAGCCGGGCGCCCAGCGCCTGCAGCTGCGCGACGGCGTCCGGTGCCTCCTCGACGAGCGTCCGCACGGCCCCCTCGTCGCACAGGCCGGCGCCGGCGACGAGAGTGTCGCGGACGTGCAGCTCCGCGTCGTCGTCCGGCCCGAGCACCGCGGCCAGGCCACCCTGGGCCCACCGCGTGCTGCCGTCGCCGAGCGTGCCCTTGGTGACGAGCGTGACCGCCCGTCGGGCGTCGGCGAGGACGAGCGCGGTCAGCAGGCCGGCCGCGCCGCTGCCCACGACGACCACGTCGGTCGTGCGGGTCCAGCGGGCCGGGGGCAGCGGCAGCGCCGTCGCCACACGGATCAGGCTCGCGCTCACCTCACTCGCCGACCGGGGACGGCGTGCCGATCGCGACCATCGCCTCGACGGCAGCCCGCGCGCGGGCGGCGATCCCGGGGTCGACGGTGACCTCGTCGCGGCCCTCGCGCAGCGCACGCAGCAGCTTCTCGGGCGTCGACATCTTCATGTAGGGGCAGGCCGCGCGGGAGTTCACCGGCTGGAAGTCGGTGACCGGGTTGGCCTGGCGCAGCTGGTGCAGCATGCCGATCTCCGTCGCGACGAGGACCCGCTTCGCCGTCGTCCGCCGGGCCTGGTCGAGCATCCCGCCGGTCGAGAGGACGTGGACCCGGTCGGTCGGCAGCTGGCCGTCCGACACCATCCACAGCGCACTCGTGGCGCAGCCGCACTCGGGGTGGACCAGCAGTTCGGCGTCCGGTGCGTCCGTGACGCTCTGGCGCAGGTCGGTGGGGGAGATGCCGGCGTGCACGTGGCACTCGCCCATCCAGAGGCGCATGTTGGTGCGCCCCGTGACGCGCTGGACGTGCGCGCCGAGGAACTGGTCGGGGAGGAAGAGCACCTCGCGGTCGGCCGGGATCGACTCGACGACCTCGACGGCGTTGGAGGACGTGCAGCAGATGTCGGTCTCGGCCTTCACCCCGGCGGAGGTGTTGACGTAGGAGACGACGACGGCGCCGGGGTGCTCGGCCTTCCAGGCGCGCAGCTGGTCGGCGCTGATCGTGTCCGCCAGCGAGCATCCGGCGTCGGCGTCCGGGACGAGGACCGTCTTCTCCGGCGCGAGGATCTTCGCCGTCTCGGCCATGAAGTGGACGCCCGCGAAGACGATCGTCGAGGCGTCGCTGCCGGCCGCGAGCCGGGAGAGCGCGAGGGAGTCGCCCACGTGGTCGGCGACGTCCTGGATCTCAGGTGCCTGGTAGTTGTGCGCCAGCAGGACGGCGTCCTTCTCGGCGGCCAGCTGCCGGACCTCGGCGCGCCAGGCCTCCCACTGGTCCGGCGACCAGTCGGCTGCGGTGCGGGCGGGCAGTGTTGCGGTCACCGGTACCTCCGGAGGGGGAGTTTATTACTGTCAGTCGAAAACCTCTGCGGCGAACGTACCATTCCCGTCGTGCCGTCTGTCTGGTCCTCGCCGGAACGCCCGGCCTATCCGCACCAGGCGCTGGCCGTCGTCCTGCAGGTGAGGGACGGGGAGCTCGCGGTGATGCTCTGGCGACGCGCCGCCGAGCCCTTCGCGGGGTCGTGGGCGCTGCCGGGGGGACCGTTGCTGCCCGACGAGACCCTGGGCGCCTCGGTGGCTCGCCAGCTGGCGTCCAAGGTCGAGGTGACGCACCTGGCGCATCTCGAGCAGCTGGAGACGCGCAGCGACCCCGGCCGCGACCCCCGTGGCCGCACGGTGGCCACCGCCTACCTCGGCTTGGTCCCCAGTGACCTCGATCCCGTGCTGCCGGAGGACACCGCGTGGCACCCGGTCGAGGCGCTGCCCGAGTCCGCGTTCGACCACGGCTCGATCGTCGGTTCGGCCCTCGGGCGGCTGCGGGCCAAGCTCTCGTACACGAACGTCGGGTTCGCCCTGGCTCCGCCGACCTTCACGATCGCCGAGCTGCGGGTCATCTACGTCGCGGCGCTGGGCTACGAGGTCACCGCCACCAACCTGCAGCGGGTGCTGCTGCGCCGCGGCGTCCTGGAGCCGACGGGGGAGATCGCGCCACCGGGGCCGCACGGTGGGCGGCCGGCCATGCTCTACCGCTTCGCGGTGGCCGCGCTGGAGGTCACGGACCCGTTCGCGGTGCTGAAGCCGCCCACGGACGGTGTGCCCGCCGCCTCCTGACGGCCGCGCCGGCAACTTCGGGGAAGTTGCTTCTTGCGGAGTCCTTGCGGTTCCCTCGCGGGTCACCTGCGGTTCGGGGGCCACCGTCGTCGTTGTCGCCGGGTGGAGCCACCACCCGGACAACCGGGGGAGACAGAAACCGTGACCACGTCGTCCAGCACGATGACCCGCCGCACGTCCGCCACCTCGATCGTCGCCGCCGTCGCGGCCGTCGGTGCGGCCGCCGCGGTCGCCGGCATGGCGACCTTCGGTGACTTCACCGACAGCACCTCGCCGGTCAACACCAAGGTCGACACCGGCGTCGTCTCGATCGACGTCAGCTCGCCCGGAGGATCGGCCGTCGTGCCGTTCTCCGGCGGCATGATGCTCGCCGGCGACTCGCGCAGCCACCTCGTCGACCTGGTCAACGACGGGACGACGCCGCTCAGCGGGGTGACCGTGAAGTCGTGGGCGACCTCCTCGAGCATCCTCGACCAGGACGTGACGAACGGCCTGCAGCTGACGGTCGAGTCCTGCACGGTGGCCTGGGACGCCTCCGGCGCCAGCCCGACGTGCCCGGGGACCGTGCGGACCTACGTCACCAGCCCGATCGTCGTGACCGACGCCCCGCTGAGCGGCAGTGCCGCCCTGGCCGCAGGGTCGGTCGACCACCTCAAGCTCACCGCATCGCTGCCGGCCGCTGCCACCGGCGACGCGTTCGAGGGCGCTACGAGCGGGCTGAACTTCCAGTTCACCGCGACGCAGCGCACAGGCTCGGCTCGCTGACCGCGAGCTGACGGGCTGGGGGGCCCACAGACAGGCGCGACCCGCGGACGGGGGGAACGAGTGTCCGCAGGTCGCGCCTTTCTGGTTCCCCCACCACAGGTCAGGGGCAGGGCGGCAACGGGAGCAGTCCGCCGAGCGGGTTGCACGTCTGGCCGGGAATCAGAGGCGGTACGGCCGGAACCACCGGCGGTGGGGCCGCGACAACGGGCGGAGGCTGGACCACCGGCGGGGGCGTGACAGGGGGAGGTGTCACCGGCACGCTGGGACCCGGCGCCGATCCGCTCGCTGGCGGAGGGGCCTGGCCGCCCGTCCCCGAGCTCGGGGGCGGACTCGCCGGCTGACCCGAACCGGAGGACGCCGGGGGCGTGGCCGCACCGCCGGTCCCGCCGCTGGCCGCCGGCTGGCCGCCCGGTGCCGCACCGGCACCGCTCTGGTCCGGCGCTGCGCCGCCACCGGACGCGGGCGGCGCGGACTGCGGTTGCGCCCCGGTCGTGTCGCCGGAGGCAGGCGTGGTGTCCGTGAAGCCGATGGCCGGTCCGGGAGCGGCCGGGGCCCAGTACTGGCCGGACGGCCGCGGGACCGCGCCGGAGGTGATGCCGAACATCGGCCCGAGGTCGGCGACCGGGATGCCCGAGCCGTAGGCGCGGGCGAGAGCCAACACCTCCGCCACGTACTCGTCGGAGTGGTTGTAGGCCAGGACCGCCCGGATCAGGCCGGCCTGGGTGCGCAGGTCGCCACCGGCCGTGCAGAGGTAGTTCGCGGCGGCCAGCGCGGCGTCGTTGATGTTGAACGGGTCGGTCGTGCCGTTCCCGTCGGCGTCCACGGCGTAGGACCGCCAGGTGGTCGGGATGAACTGCATCGGTCCCATGGCGCGGTCGTACGTCGTGTCGTTGTCGTACGTCCCGTTGTCGCTGTCACCGATGAAGGCGAACTTCCCGCCGTCCAGTGGCGGGCCGAGGATCTTCGGCGCCGACGAGCCGTCGGGGCTGAGGACGGCGCCGCCGTAGCGACCGTGGTTGGACTCGATGCGGCCGATGCCCGCCAGGAGCGACCAGTCGATCCCGCAGGACGGCGAGGCCGAGCCCATCCGTGCGGCGGCGACCCGGTAGGCGTTGAGCGCGACGTTCGGGATGCCGTTGGCGGCCAGGCCGTCGATGACCGTGGGCGCGGGCGGTGCCTGGCCGGCCTGCTGCACCGGCGTGGCGGTCAGCACGGTGGCCCCCCGCGGTGCCCCCGTGGACAGCTCGGGAATCGTCAGTGCCGCCCCCGCGGACCAGGGCAGCGCGCTGTCGGCGACGCTCGCCGTCGCGACCAGGCCCGGCTTCTCCGGTGAGGCGCCGAGCGCGGTCACCAGCAGCGCGATCCCGCCCACGATGACCCACCTGCGCCGCCCGGATGGACGCCTTCTCCTTGACTGCTGCTCGAGGTCGTGACTGGCCGTCGAGTGCCGCACCGTTGCTCCTCCGACGATCACCTGGTGGCTCGTGGATCCCCCGCTACCTGGCGAGCGGCGACTACCCGGTGTCTGTGACGCGCAATCACGGAGTTCGAGCACGGCTTCGAGCGGAAGTGCTGGCCGGCGGTGCCTCGGACGTGCGCGCCCGGCAGGGATCGAACCTGCGACCAAGTGCTTAGAAGGCACCTGCTCTATCCACTGAGCTACGGGCGCTCGGCTGTCGATCATCGCATCGGCGCCGGCCCGTCGGCTCGTGACCCGGCGGCGGTGTCATGCGACTGGGGAGCAGTCCACAGGCCGGCGGGTCGTCCACAGATCGTCCCGCTGCGCGCTGACGGTGGTCCCCGGGCCCGAAGGTCGACGGCACACCGGCACCGAGCCGGCCGCGCCGCCGGCGCAACGGACCTGAGGAGCACCGTGAGCAGCAAGATCACCGTCATCGGCAACGTCGTCAGCCCGCCCACCAAGAACCGCACGCAGAACGGCAGCGTCACGAACTTCCGCATGGCCTCCAACGAGCGCCGGTTCGACACCGCTACGCAGGACTGGATCGACGGTCACTCGTTCTTCGTCGACGTCGAGTGCTGGGGCGAACTGGGCGGCAACGTGGCGCACAGCGTCAGCAAGGGCGACCCGGTCGTCGTCGTGGGCGCCATCCGCACCCACGAGTGGGAGTCCGAGCAGGGACGCCGCAGTCGGCCGCAGATCAAGGCGGAGGCGGTGGCTCCGAATCTGGCTCGCGGAGTGGCCGACTTCCGCAGGACGCAGCGTCCGGTCGCGGCGGCACCGGAGGAGGCGCCGTCGGGCGACGACCAGGGGTTCCCGACCTCCGTCGAGGAACTGGTCGCCGGCCGGGACTACGTGGGGCAGGAGGAGACGTTGGACGGAGTGAACCCCGACCTCTCCGCGGAGCCCGCGCACGTCTAGTTGTCCCGGGCTGGGAGGATCGGAGGCGAGAACGCACGGGGTGGGGCCGCGAACCGGCGGCCCCGCCCTCGCTCGCGAGACGACGGAAGGCTCCGAAGCCCAGTGGCTCAGTACATCTACACGATGGTCCGCGCGCGCAAGGCGCACGGCGACAAGGTGATCCTCGACAACGTCACCCTGTCGTTCCTGCCCGGCGCGAAGATCGGCGTCGTCGGTCCCAACGGCGCCGGCAAGTCGACCGTGCTCCAGATCATGGCCGGCATGCAGCAGCCCTCCAACGGTGAGGCGACACTCGCGCCGGAGGCGACGGTCGGCATCCTCCTGCAGGAGCCGCCGCTCAACGAGAACCTCGACGTGCGCGGCAACGTCGAGGAGGCCGTCAAGCCGCTCCGCGACGCGCTGACCCGCTTCGAGGACGTCAGCGCGGCGATGGGGGAGCCCGACGCGGACTTCGACGCGCTGATGGCCGAGCAGGGCGAGCTCATGGAGGTGATCGAGCAGCACGACGGCTGGGAACTCGACGCCCGCATCGAGCAGGCCATGGATGCGCTGCGCTGCCCGCCCGGCGACGCCGACGTCACAGTCCTGTCCGGAGGTGAGCGCCGCCGGGTCGCGCTGTGCAAGCTCCTCCTCGAGGCCCCCGACCTGCTGCTCCTCGACGAGCCCACCAACCACCTGGACGCCGAGAGCGTGGCGTGGCTGGAGCAGCACCTGGAGAAGTACGCCGGCACCGTCGTCGCCGTCACCCACGACCGGTACTTCCTCGACAACGTGGCCGAGTGGATCCTCGAGCTCGACCGCGGCCGGGCCTACCCCTACGAGGGCAACTACTCCACCTACCTCGAGACCAAGGCGACCCGCCTCAAGGTCGAGGGCGCCAAGGACGTCAAGCGCCAGAAGCGGCTCAAGGACGAGCTGGAGTGGGTGCGCTCGGGCGCCAAGGCCCGCCAGGCCAAGAGCAAGGCACGCCTCGCCCGGTACGAGGAGATGGCCGCGGAGGCCGAGAAGACGCGGAAGCTCGACTTCGAGGAGATCCAGATCCCGCCGGGCCCGCGCCTGGGCAGCGTCGTCGTCGAGACGAAGAACCTCACCAAGGGCTTCGGCGACCGGGTGCTCATCGACGACCTGTCGTTCACGCTGCCGCGCAACGGCATCGTCGGCGTGGTCGGCCCCAACGGCGCCGGCAAGACCACGCTGTTCAAGATGCTGGTCGGCGAGGAGAAGCCCGACGACGGCGACATCAAGGTCGGCGAGACCGTCAAGCTGTCCTACGTCGAGCAGAACCGCAGCGGCATCGACCCGAAGAAGACGCTGTGGGACGTCGTCTCCGACGGCCTCGACCACATCAAGGTCGGCAACGTGGAGATGCCGTCGCGTGCCTACGTCGCGGCGTTCGGCTTCAAGGGGCCGGACCAGCAGAAGCCGGCCGGCGTCCTGTCCGGTGGCGAGCGGAACCGCCTCAACCTCGCGTTGACCCTCAAGCAGGGCGGCAACCTGCTCCTGCTCGACGAGCCCACGAACGACCTGGACGTCGAGACGCTGACCAGCCTCGAGGGTGCGCTCCTGGAGTTCCCCGGCTGCGCCGTGGTCGTGAGCCACGACCGCTGGTTCCTCGACCGCGTGGCGACGCACATCCTCGCCTACGAGGGCGAGTCCAAGTGGTTCTGGTTTGAGGGCAACTTCCAGGACTACGAGAAGAACAAGGTGGAGCGGCTCGGTATCGAGGCGACTCGCCCGCACCGCGCCACGTACCGCAAGCTCACCCGCGACTAGCCGGGCCGCCGGGCGGCGCGCTGAGGATCACAGCGCGCCCCCGGCAGCCGTACGGCAGGGTGTCGACCGTGAGGCACACGGTGCAGGTCCCGATGCGCTGGGCCGACATGGACGCCTACCAGCACATCAACAACGTGGCGTTCCTCGCCTACTTCGAGATGGCCCGCGTCAACCTGTTCTTCGAGCACCCCACGCACGACGAGAAGACCGGCATGCGCCGCGGCCTCGTCGTCGCCTCCCACGAGATCACGTACAAGCGCTCGGTCGTCTACGACGCCGAGCCGCTGGAGATCCAGATCTGGGTCTCGACCGTGCGCGCGGCGTCCTTCCTCTGCCACTACGAGGCCTTCGACCACGGCCAGCTCGCGGTCACCGGGCACACCATGCTCGTGCCGTTCGACTTCGCGCTGAACCGGCCCCGCCGGATCACCCCGGAGGAGAAGGAGTTCCTCGCCCGGTTCACCGACGAGCCGGCCGCCTGACCGCGTTCCTCGGGAGCGCCGGACACGACGAGACCCCCGGCCCGCCACGAGGGCGGAGCGGGGGTCTCGGCGAGCCCGGCGAACTCAGTCGGAGCGGTGCGCGACCTTCCAGGCCGCACCCAGCACGGCCGCGGCGATCGCAGCCTTCACGATGCCCCCGAGGATGAACGGGTAGAAGCCTGCGTCCAGCGCCTGGCTCGCTGTCATCCCGGTGCTGACCGCCAGCCACGGCACGCCCACGGCGAAGATGACCGCCTGGCCGGCGATGAACAGCGGCACCGACTTCAGGACGTTGCGGTCGGCCCCGTGCTTGGCGGCCAGGCCGATCAGGAACGCGGCGGGGATGAAGCCGACCACGTAGCCGCCGGTGGCGCCGAAGACGACGTCCACGCCGCCGCTGGCCTCCGAGTAGAACGGCAGCCCGACGAGCGCGGCCAGCATGTAGACGATCTGCACGGCCACCCCGCGCACCGGCCCGAGCGCCGCGGCCGTCAGCACCACGGCCAGCGTCTGCCCGGTGATCGGCACGGGGGAGCCCGGCACCGGCACGGACACCTGGGCGAGCAGTGCGGTGAAGAGCACGCCGAGCAGCACCAGCCCGACGTTGCGGGCGCGCACATTCGGCACGAGGTCGGCGAGCACGAGCGGGCGCGACGGCAGCGCGGGCATCGAAGCGGTGGCCACGAATCCTCCAGGAACGACTGGTCGGCGCCCGTCGGCGCCGCTGATCACGGGAGAGTCTGCACTACCGGCCGAGCGGCCCGGCCCGCCGGTCCGCGGGTCGCCGGGTCAGGCCGACAGCCAGACCGTCGCGTCCCCGGGCAGTCGCCCGTCGCCCACGTCGGCGCTGGCCAGGAGCACCCGCCCCTCGGGGAGCGGCACCGCGTCGGCCGACAGGTTCACCAGGCAGACGAGCCCGCCGGGACGCCGGAACGCCAGGCACCCCTGGGGCGCCGGCAGCCACGCCAGTCCCTCGCCGCTGAACGCAGGGGACGACGACCGCAGCGCGAGCGCTGCTCGGTACAGCGACTGCATCGACGACGGATCGCCCCCCTGGGCCTCGGCCGTGAGGGGTGCCCAGCCGTCGGGCATCGGCAGCCAGGTGTCGCGACTCGTGGAGAAGCCGTACGGGGGCTCCGTGCCCGACCACGGCACCGGCACCCGGCAGGCGTCGCGACCACGCTCGGTGCGCCCCGAGCGCTCCCAGATCGGGTCCTGCAGGACCTCGTCGGGGAGGTCGACGTCGGGCAGGCCGAACTCGTCGCCGTTGTAGAGGTAGACCGCGCCGGGCAGCGCCAGCTGCAGCAGCGCCGCGGCCCGGGCCCGCCGCACTCCCTGCTCGCCGCCGCCGTAGCGGGTCACGTGCCGGGGCCGGTCGTGGTTGGACAGCACCCAGCAGGCCGGGGCCGGGCTGTCGGCGACCGTGGCCAGCGAGTGCGTCACGGCGTCCCGCATCTCCTCCGCCGTCCAGGCCGCGGTCAGCAGCTTGAAGTTGAAGGCGAGCTGCAGTTCGTCGTCCCGGAGGTACTGCGCGAGCCGCGCGTCGTCGGAGACCCACACCTCCCCGACGGCCATCGTGCCGGGGTACTCGTCGAGGACCGTCCGGATCCGGCGGTGGATGACGTGCACGTCGTCCTGGTCGAACCGCAGGTCGCCGGCGCCGTGGTCGTCGAGCAGTCCGACGCCGTCCAGGAGCACCATGTCCGGCAGGTCCGCCGGCTTGGCCATGCCGTGCGCCACGTCGATCCGGAAGCCGTCGACGCCGCGGTCCAGCCAGAACCGCATCGTCGCGTCGAGGTCGGCGACCACCTCGGGGTTCGTGAAGTTCAGGTCGGGCTGCTCCGGCGCGAAGATGTGCAGGTACCACTGCCCGTCCGGAACCCGGCTCCAGGCAGGACCGCCGAAGACGGACGGCCAGTTGTTCGGTGGCTCGCTCCCGTCCGGCCCCCGGCCGTCGCGGAAGAAGTAGCGCGCCCGTGCCGGCGAGCCCGGCGGGGCGGCGAGCGCCTCGCGGAACCAGTCGTGGTCGTGCGAGCTGTGGTTGGGCACCAGGTCGATCGTCACCCGCACGCCGAGCGCGTGGGCCTCGGCCAGCAGGGCGTCGAACTCGCCGAGGTCGCCGAAGACCGGTTCCACGTCGCGCGGGTCGGCCACGTCGTAGCCGTGGTCGTGCATGGGCGACGGGTAGAACGGCGTGATCCAGATGGCGTCCACGCCGAGCCGGGCGAGGTACGGCAGCCGGCTGCGGATGCCCGCCAGGTCACCGACGCCGTCGCCGTTCCCGTCGGCGAAGCTGCGGATGTAGATCTGGTAGAAGACCGCGTCCCGCCACCAGTCGGCGGACAGGGTCGATGACGTCGGGTCCGGGTGCACCGGGCTCCTCGAAGTGTTGTCGGTCGGGGTTCAGTGCGGCGAGAGGTCGCCGTGGGCCTCGTCCGGGAAGCGGTTCTGCATGCTGAGGGCGGCCATCTCCAGGTAGCCCCACAGCGTCGCGTCCTGCTCGGCCGTGAGCCCGAGGCTGTCGACGGCCGCCCGCATGTGGGTCAGCCAGGCGTCCCGTTCCGCGGGGCCGATGGCGAAGGGTGCGTGGCGCATCCGCAGCCGCGGGTGTCCGCGCTGCTCGGAGTAGGTCCGCGGGCCGCCCCAGTACTGCTCGAGGAAGCCGCGCAGCCTGACCTCGGCGCCCTCCCAGTCGTCCTGCGGGTACAGCGGGGCGAGCACCGGATCGGTGCGCACGCCGGCGTAGAAGCGGCCGACCAGCGCCGTGAAGGTCGCCGAGCCGCCGATCTCGTCGAAGAAGGTGCGCGCCGAGGGCAGGGACCGGCTCGACTCGCTCATGCCCTCGATGGTCCCTCACCGGCCGAGGGTGCCGCCACGGAGCCCTGCGTCCGCCGGTAGGCCAGCAGCGCCGGGGCGACGGCCAGCAGGCCGAGACCGCCGGAGACGGCCAAGACGGCGCTGGCCGAGACGCCCTCCGCGCCGAGGCCCGCGCCCAGAGCGCCCACGGCCTGCACGCCGTAGAGGCCGCTGACCGCGACGCCGAAGGCCCGTCCGCGGAACGCGCTCGGCACCGCCTGCACGAACGACACGTTGAGCGGGATCAGCCAGGAGGCGCCGAGTCCGGAGACGAAGAGGAGGGCCACGACCGCCGCGAACGGCAGCGTCCCGGGAGCGGTCAGGACCGCGACCACGCCGGCGGCGAGGATGGGGGCCAGCGACAGCACGACGAGCGGGACGACGAGCCGCTCACGGCGCTCCGGCGCCACCAGCCGCGCGATCACCAGCCCGCCGATCGTCACGCCGAGCGGGTTGGCCGCCAGCAGGATGCCGATCGAGGCCGTCGACCCGCGGCCGAGCTCCTCGACCAGCGGCGCCGCCACGCCCTCGGAGGCGTACGCGAACAGCGTCGCCACCCAGAGCACCCCGATGATCGCGAGCAGCCGGGGCGACCGGCCGATCAGCTGCAGGCCCGCGACCGTGTCCCGCCACAGCGAGGGGCGTCGGTCGTGCCCGTCGTGGAGGGGAGCCGGCCTGCGTTTGAGCCCGGCCGACAGCCACAGCGCCGAGACGGCGAAGGTGGCCGCGTCGATGAGCAGCGCGGCGGACGGATTGAGCACGGCGACGATCGCGCCCGCCGCCAGGAAGCCCACGACCTGGGCCAGTTGCAGGGTGATGTTGGTCAGCGAGGTCGCGACGGCGTACCGGTCGTCCTCCAGAACGTCGGCCATCAGCGCCGAGCGCGCGGACTCGAACGGTGGCGCGCACAGCGAGACGAGGAACAGCAGGCCGAGCAGGACCGGCAGCGGCGTCCCCGGGATCGCCATGACGGCGAGCAGCGCGGCGCGGGCGGCGTCGGTCGAGATGAGCACCCGGTGCCGGGGCAGCCGGTCGGCCAGCGCGGACAGCACCGGACCGCCCAGCAGCCAGGGCAGGTGCCCGATGGCGAACGTCAGCGCCGACAGGAGCGGGGAGTCCGTGCGCTGGTAGACCAGCACGGTGAGCGCCACGCGGGCCAGCTCGTCGCCGGCCGTGGACAGCAGGAAGGTGCCGAACAGCGGTCGGAACTCGCGGACGGCGAAGACCTCGCGGAAGGTCGCCTGGCGGGCGGGCACGGGGATCGCCACACCCTCCGGCGCGGGCGCGCTCAGCGGGACCCCGCGGCGGCGCTCGTCGCGCCGGCGAGGAGGGGCTGGGGCCTGCGGATGCCCTCGGCGACGAACCGCTCCGTCAGGCGCATGCGCAGCTCGCGGTCCACCCGCCACCGGTCGGCGTCGGCCGACCGGACGACCAGACGGAGGAGGACACCCTCCGCGCTGATCTGCTCCACGCCGAGGGACTCCGGCTCGGCCAGCAGCACCGGCGCCCAGTCCTCGTCGGCGTACATCGCGTCGGCGACCTCCTGCATCACCGTCCGGGCCCGCTCGAGGTCGGTGTCGTGGGCCACGGGCATGTCGATGACGACCTGGGCGAAGCCCTGGCTCGTGTTGCCCACCCGCAGGATCTCACCGTTGCGGACGTACCGGACCACGCCGTGGACGTCCCGGAGCGGGGTGATCCACAGCCCGACGGCCTCCACCGTGCCGCCGGCCTCACCGAGGTCGACGACGTCACCGACGCCGTACTGAGGAAGGACCCCCTGCCCCTCACCGCTCGCAAGCTCGCGCCGGGACCCTGCAGGGGGCCGCAGCCCGACGACACCGGCGCTCGCCACGATCGGCGCCAGGTTGATGCCCAGCTCCCCGAGCACCAGGACGACGGCGATCCCGAGCACGACGATCGAGGCGAAGCTGCGGAGCACCGAGCCGATCGCCTCCGCCCCCTGCGTGCGCCGCTGGGTGAGCTGCCCGTCGGGGTCGTTCTGCGCCACCCGGTTGCCCAGCGGCCGCAGGATCGTGGGGACGGCGCCGGAGCTGCCGTCCGCTGCAGCCAACACGAGCAGTGATCGAGTCATTACCGCAAATACTTCCAGGTGAATCGCGCTCTGTCAGTGAAGGGTCACCTCAGGTGTCACTTCGGAGCGAGACCGGTGTGCTCGGCGAGGAAGGCCAGCTGATCGGCGGCCAGGCCGACCGTCCGGCTGACCGCACGCGCCCCGTGCCCGACCGAGGTCTCCCGGCGGAGCACGATCGGCGCCTCCGAGATCGTCGCGTGCTGCAGGGCCGCGGCGAGCTTGCGACCGTGCAGCGGGTCGACCCGAGTGTCGGACTCGAACGTCGTGAACAGGACCGCCGGGTACGCCGTCCCCTCCCGGACGGCGTGGTACGGCGAGTAGCCCAGCAGCCAGCCGAGCTCCGTGGCGTCCTCGGCGGTGCCGTACTCGTCGTTCCAGGTGCGGCCCAGGCCGAACAGCTCGTACCGGACCATGTCCAGCAGCGGCGCGCTGCAGACCACGGCGGCTGCGAGGGCCGGTCGCTGGGTCAGCGTCGCGCCGACCAGCAGTCCGCCATTGGACCCGCCGAAGACGCCCAGCTGCCCGTGCGTCGTCCAGCCCTGCGCCGCCAGGTGCTCACCGGCGGCGGCGAAGTCGTCGAACACGTTCTGCTTGCGCTCGCGCATGCCCGCCCGGTGCCACTCCTCACCGTGCTCCGAGCCGCCGCGCAGGTTGGCCACCGCCCACACCCCGCCGGCGGCGACCCAGGCAAGCGCCTGCGCCGTGTAGGCCGGGGTGAGCGGGACGTTGAAGCCGCCGTACCCGTAGAGCACGGTCGGCCGCGGCCGGTCGGGGGTGCCGGAGCCCGACAGCACGAACATGTGGACCGGCGTGCCGTCCGCCGACGCCGCGTGGGTCTCCACGACGGTCACGTCGGGGACGTCGCCGGCGACGTCGGCCTGCTCCCAGCTCTGCAGCTCCGTCGGCGAACCGGCGTCCCACCGCAGCACGGAGGGCGGGGTCGCGTAGTCGGTGTACCCGACCCAGGCCGTGGTGCCGCCCTCCGGCGGCGCGCTGACGCCGGAGATGCTTCCGACGCCGAGGCCTCCGACGTCCGCGAGCCGGCCGGAACCGTCCGCGGCCCAGACCGAGAGGCGGCTGGTCGCGTCGACGGCGTGCACGGCGAGCACCTGCAGGTCGCCGTCCGGACCGTCGACGAGGGCGACGTCGGACAGAACGGCGTCCGGCTGCTGGGGGACGACGCCCCGCCAGGCCTCCGGCGCCCAGGTCGCGGGGTCCGCGGGGTCGGCGACGGCGAGCCGCCACCGCGGCGTGTCGCGGTCGGACATCAGCCACAGCCGGCCGTCGCGGGCCACCCAGGCGGCGGTCTGCGCGTCGACCCCTACCTGGAACTCGCGCAGGGCGCCGTCGCCGGCCAGGTCGGCGATCCAGACGTCGTCCCGCGGCGCGGTGCCGGCCGAGCCGGACACGACGAGCCAGCGGCCGTCCCGGCTGGTGTGCACCCCGAAGTACGTGGTCGGGTCGCTGCCCTCGCCGTGGACCAGGACGTCGTCGTCCGCCGACGACCCGACCCGGTGCCGCCAGACCCGGCGGTGGAACTGCTCCTCGCCGGCCGGGACCTGGTCCGGCGCCAGCCGGCGCACGTAGAAGAGCTCCGCGCCGCCGGGCAGCCAGGCGACGGGGGAGTAGCGGCAGCGGTCGACCGGGCCGTCGACCACCTCGCCGGTCGCGACGTCCAGCACGTACAGCCGGCTCTCCTCGTCGCCGCCGGTCGAGAGCTGGTAGGCGAGCCGGTCGCCCTCGACCGACGGCGACCAGGCGTCGAGCGTCGTCGTCCCCGCGGGGTCGAGCTGCATCGGGTCGACGAGGACGCGGACCGTGCCGTCGGCCTCCCGCACCCGCAGGACGGCGTGCTCCTGGCCGGGGTCGCGGCGGGTCGAGAAGGCCCGCTCGCCGCGCCAGACCGGCACGCCGACCGCGCCGGCGTGCACCAGCTTCTCCAGCCGCGCGGCGAACTCCTCGCGCAGCGGCAGACCCGACAGCACCTCGCCGGTGAGGGCGTCCTGGGCCCGCGTCCACTCCTGCGTCCGCGGGTCCGCCGCGTCCTCGAGCCAGCGGTAGGGGTCGGCGACGCGGTGTCCGTGCAGGTCCTCGACGAGGTCGAGCCGGAGGGCTTGGGGGTAGCGCATCGCACCAACGGTAATGGCCCGGCGGCGACCCTCCGCCGCCCCTCCGTGGCCGTCCACAGCTCCGGTGCGCGAATTGTTACTGCGCCGATCGGGGTGTCTCGGGTCAGAATGGGGCAGCCCGCGGGTCTCGGAGCCACCGGCGGTCCCGGGCGACCGGAGGTGATCCGTGCCGCGTCAGGCGTCCGGGTCGACGTCGGCGGGTCATCCAGGCCCCCGCCGCGACCCACATCATGCGTCGGTCCTGCCCCTGCCCTCACCGGGCACCACGGCCGCCACCCTGCTGCTCAACGCGACGTACGAGCCCCTGTGCGTCGTCTCCAGCCGCCGCGCGATCGTGCTGGTCCTCGCCGAGAAGGCCGAGCCCGTCGACTCGGCGGCCGACGTAGTCCACGCGGAGATGATCAGCCTCGCCGTCCCCGTGGTCGCGCGCCTCACCCGCTACGTCCGGGTGCCCTTTCCGGCGTCGGTCCCGCTGTCGCGCCGCGCCGTCTTCACCCGGGACGGGCAGACCTGCGTCTACTGCGGCGGATCGGCGACGAGCATCGACCACGTCGTCCCCCGCAGCCGTGGAGGCACGCACACGTGGGACAACGTCGTCGCCGCCTGCCGGCGCTGCAACCACACCAAGGCCGACCGGTCGCTGGCCGAGCTGGGCTGGGCGCTGCCGCACCCCCCGCGGACGCCGAGCGGCGCCGCCTGGCGACTGCTCGGCACCCGGACCGTCGATCCCCGCTGGCGTGAGTGGCTGGGCGTGCCCGAGAGCGTGAGCGCATGAGCTCACCGGGTACCGCCCGTCGGCTGTGGGCGCTCGGTGAGCCGTTCCACGCGCTGATCTACTTCGCCGACGAGTTCCTGTCCGCGGGGAAGGCCGCCGGCCTGACCGGGTTCTGGTCGGCGTACTTCGCCTTCCGGGCGGCGCCCCTCGGACCGGTCGGGCCCGAGGTGGTCACGGCGACGTTCTTCAACTTCGCGCCCGGCTTCGTCGCCCGTCGCGTGCCCGCGGTCTGGGACGCGGTCTCCCCGGCCGACGCCCTCGCGGCCCGGCTGGCCGGCGTCGACGCCGCCGTCCGGCGCGTCCTGGGAGACGAGGTGGACCTCACCGAGGCCGCGCAGCTCGCCGGTACCGCGGCGGCAGCGGTGGACCTGCCGGGCCGGCCGCTCGCGGCCGCCAACGCGGGCCTGCCGGTGCCCGCCGAGCCGCACCTGGCGCTCTGGCAGGCGCTGACCACGCTCCGGGAGCACCGTGGCGACGGGCACAACGCGGCCCTGGTGCAGCGGGAGGTGGACGGCGTGGCCGCCCACGTCCTCGCCGCGGCCGCCGGCCGCAGCAGCCGGGAGTGGCTGCAGCGGGCCCG
>NZ_SPQM01000333.1 GCF_004570345.1 Blastococcus sp. CT_GayMR20
CCGGAGAGGACGACGCAGTCCTTCTGGTTCGCCTTCTCCATCAGCTTGGGGCCCTGGGCGTCGAGCTGGGCAGCGGCCCAGTCCGCGGCGGTGGCCAGACCGGTCAGCAGCTTGGCCTTGGTGCCGACGGCCTTCGCCGCCTGAGCCCGCAGCAGGACGGCGGAGTCACGCAGCGCCTTGGACGCCTTGGTCAGCGCGGCGACCTGCTTCGTGGCCTCGGCGACCTTCTTGGCCACCTTCTCCAGGTCCTTGGTCGTGCAGACCTTGGGCGCCTTCACCGGATTGCCGTTCTTGTCGAAGATGACCGGCGGCGGCGTGACCACGGGGGCCTCGACGACCGGCGCGGGCGCCGGGGCCGGAGCCGGGGCCACCTCGACGGGTGCGGGCGCCGGGGCCGGAGCCGGGGCCACCTCGACGGGTGCGGGCGCCGACTCGACCGGCGCGGGCGCCGGCTCGATCACGGGCACGGACTCGGGGGCGGGAGCGGACTCCACCACCACGGCGTCGTCGGCCAGGGCGGCCGGCGCGATGGCAACGGTTCCGATCGCAGCGACGCCGGCCATGGCGATCGTCACCGCGAGGCGGCGGAAGGGGCTGAGGTTGGCGCTCATGTCGTCGTCTCTCCTTGACTATCCGGGACCGGGAGGGTCCCGGTGACACGGACGACGATCCGCGAGCTTCCGCAGGTCACCCGCTCGGTTTCCGCAAGA
>NZ_SPQM01000052.1 GCF_004570345.1 Blastococcus sp. CT_GayMR20
CGGGGCGGCCGAGGTTCGTCTGCTGTGGACATCGCGAGGTCTCCTCGCTCGGCCGCGCTGCCGCGGCGATCGGGCCCGGCCGGGCTGACCCGGCCCGCTGTCCAGGCTATGCCCGAGGGGCAGACGTCCCCACACCGGTTGCTGCGGCGACCCCGTGGGGCTGCGAACCCTGACGACACAGCGGCCGGCGCCCCCGAGGGGACGCCGGCCGTAGTGGTCTCTCGCCGAGAGGGTCCGGTCTAGTCCAGGTAGTCGCGCAGGACCTGCGACCGGCTGGGGTGCCGGAGCTTCGACATCGTCTTGGACTCGATCTGCCGGATCCGCTCGCGCGTGACGCCGTAGACCTGGCCGATCTCGTCCAGCGTCCGCGGCTGGCCGTCGGTGAGGCCGAACCGCAGCCGGACGACGCCGGCCTCCCGCTCGGAGAGTGTCTGCAGCACGCTGGTCAGCTGGTCCTGCATGAGGGTGAAGCTGACCGCGTCGACCGCGACGACCGCCTCGGAGTCCTCGATGAAGTCGCCGAGCTGGCTGTCGCCCTCGTCGCCGATGGTCTGGTCGAGGCTGATCGGCTCCCGGGCGTACTGCTGGATCTCCAGCACCTTGTCCGGGGTGATGTCCATCTCCTTGGCCAGCTCCTCCGGCGTGGGCTCGCGGCCCAGATCCTGGAGCAGCTCGCGCTGGATGCGGCCGAGCTTGTTGATGACCTCGACCATGTGCACCGGGATGCGGATGGTGCGGGCCTGGTCGGCCATGGCGCGGGTGATGGCCTGCCGGATCCACCAGGTGGCGTACGTGGAGAACTTGTAGCCCTTGGTGTAGTCGAACTTCTCGACGGCGCGGATCAGACCGAGGTTGCCCTCCTGGATGAGGTCCAGGAACGCCATGCCGCGGCCGGTGTAGCGCTTGGCGAGGGAGACCACGAGGCGGAGGTTGGCCTCGAGCAGGTGGTTCTTGGCGCGCTCGCCGTCACGGACGATCCAGTTGAGGTCCCGGCGCATCTGCGGCGAGATCTTCTGGTTCTCCTCCTCGACCTGGCGCAGCCGCTCGGCGCCGTAGAGCCCGGCCTCGATCCGCTTGGCGAGGTCGACCTCCTCCTCGGCGTTGAGCAGCGCGACCTTGCCGATCTGCTTGAGGTAGGCGCGGACGGAGTCGGCCGACGCGGTGAGCTCGGCGTCCTTGCGGGCCTGGCGGAGGGCTTCGGACTCCTCCTCGTCGTCCCACTCGAAGTCGCCACCCTCGGCGGTCTCCTCCTCGGCGGCGACTGCCTCGACGGCGGGGCCGTCAGGCCCGGCGACGACGGTCTCGTCGAGCTTGAGACCCTCCGCGCCAGCGTCGATCACCGCGACGGCGGAGTCCTCGGTGGCGACCGCGGTGAGCACGGTGCCCTCACCGGCCCCGGGGGACGGGACGACGGTGGGCTTGCCGGTGGTCGTGGCCGGGGCCTTCTTCCGGGCCGCCGGCTTCGCGGCGGCGGGGACCGCTTCCGCCGTCACCGACTTCGCGGGCTTGGTGGCCGCGGCGCTGGTGCGGGGAGCCCGGGTACCGGCGGCTGCCCTGGAGCGCTTGGGAGTGCTCGCGTGGGCTGCTTCCGGTGCTGGCTGGTCGGCGGGCACTCAGGTTCCTTCCCGTGCTGGGTTCGTTCCCCGTGAGGACCGTCTGGTCCCCGGGCAGCGGCTCCGGTCCACGTCCTGGAGGTGGGAGGGAACCCGGCAGACCGGCGCGGCGTTTCACCGCTGGACGGGCAGGGGATCCCTCCCGGCTGGAGGGCGACGGGCTGGGGCTTCCTCATTGTAACGGCGTGCTGCAGGTATTCCACCGCCTCGGATCCGCCTTCCTCGCTCCGACGAGGCGTTCGGCGTGCTCCGGGAGGGTGGTCACCCTTCGTGGTGCATCGGCCGCGGACGGCCCGGGCTGTAGCCCCGCGCACCAGCGGTCACTCTGCTCTCACCCGTCCGAGCCCGGCGCGGCCGGCGCCGTCCGGGTGACGTCGATCCGCTCGTGGGCGGCCAGTGCGGCACCGACGATGCCGGCGTCGTTCTGCAGTTCGGCGGGCACGACCGGCGTCCGGGTGGACAGCAGCGGCACCCACTTGTGCGCCTTCTTGCTCACTCCGCCACCGACGATGATCAGGTCGGGCCAGACGCCGGCCTCGAGGACGTCGAGGTAGCGGTCCACGCGCTGGGCCCACTCCGGGTAGCTGAGCTCCTCGCGCTCCCGGGCGGCGGCGGATGCCCGCCGCTCGCCGTCCTCGCCGTCGACCTGGATGTGGCCGAACTCCGTGTTGGGCACGAGGTGGCCGTCGACGAACAGGGCGCTGCCGATCCCGGTGCCGAACGTGAGCATCAGGACGACGCCCCCGCGGTCGCGGCCCGCGCCGTAGCGCATCTCGGCGATCCCGGCGGCGTCCGCGTCGTTCAACGTCTCCACCGTGCCGGGGATGAGGGCGTCCAGACCGGCGTCCACGTCGGTGCCGATCCAGCTCTTGTCCACGTTGGCGGCGGTGTAGGCCACCCCGTGCTTCATCACCCCGGGAAAGGTGACGCCCACCCGCTCCGTCCACTCGAAGTGGTTCACGATCTGCGCCACCACGTCGTAGACCGGCCCGGGCAGCGAGGGTTGGGGGGTCTCGATCCGGAGCCGTTCCCCGACGAGTTCGCCTCTGTCGAGGTCGACCAGGCATCCCTTGATGCCGCTGCCACCGATGTCCACGCCGAAGCCCTGCACGCGGACAGGGTAGTGATCGACGTCGCACCCCCGCGCGGCTGAGGCAGGATCGCCCCGTGACCGACTCCGCAGCCGCCGATCCGCCGGCCCTCCTGACTCTCGCCGTCGACGTCGCCCGGGAAGCCGCGGAGCTCGTCGCCCGGGGCCGCGCCTCCGCCGCGGACCACGTCGACGTCAAGTCCAGCCCGGTGGACGTGGTGACCGCGGTGGACACCGCCACCGAGGAGCTCGTCGTGTCCCGGCTGCTGGCTGCCCGGCCGGACGACGGCGTGCTGGGGGAGGAGGGCGCGTCCCGCGAGGGGACCAGCGGGGTGCGGTGGATCGTCGACCCGATCGACGGCACGGTGAACTTCCTCTACGACTTCCCGGCGTACGCGGTCTCGATCGCCGCGGAGGTCGACGGAGTCGTCCGCGCGGGCGTCGTGCTCAACGTCGCGACGGGGGAGGAGTTCACCGCGGTCTCCGGTGGCGGGGCCCAGCTGCTCTCGCCCCGTCGTCCCGACCCGGTGCGGCTGACCGGCAGCCGGCCGGTCTCCCTCGAGCAGACGCTCGTGGCGACGGGCTTCGGCTACCGGGTGGAGCAGCGCCGCGCGCAGGGGGCCGTCGTGGCGGAGCTGGTGACCCGCGTGCGCGACATCCGGCGCAACGGCAGCGCAGCCCTGGACCTGTGCTCGGCCGCGGCCGGCCGGGTCGACGCCTACTACGAGCTGAACCTGAACCCCTGGGACCACGCGGCCGGCGCACTCGTCGCGGCCGAGGCCGGGCTGGTGGTCACGGGGCTGGCCGGTCGTCCGTTCGCCGAGCCGATGGCGGTCGCCGCAGCCCCGTCCATCGCCGAGGAGTTCCTCGAGCTGCTGACGCAGCTGCACTGATCCGGCCCCGTCCAGGGCACCGTCCCGAGCCTGCGAGGGGGTCGGACGGGGTCCTCCTACGAGCAGTTGGCGGGCGCGCCCTCGACGGGGGCCAGCGCCGCGGCGACGTCCTCCGGGGTGGCGAGGGTGGTGAACTCCGGGCCCACGACGACGTCGACGGTCCCGTCGGCGCGCGTGTCGGGGAAATCGCCCGCGCCGGGCACGTAGAGGCGGACGTACTCGGCCGCGTCGGCGCCGCGCGGACCGTGCCGCAACTCGCCGACGCCGGTCACCTCACGGCCGCTGGAGTCGTTGGCGATCTCGTCGACGACGAACCCGCGGGCACGCAGCGCCTCGGCCACCGTGGTGGCCAGGCCGGCGGTGTCGGTGGCGTTGAAGACGCGCAGGTTGACCGTTGCGGGGTCGAGGGACGCCGGCGCCTCCTCCACCGCCTCGCAGGCCTCTTCCTGCTCGGCGGCCTGCTGCTTCTCCTGGCGGAGCACGTTCCACCACACACCGGCTGCGGCGAGGGCGAGCACCAGCAGGAAGATCAGCGGCGGGATGGGGCGGCGGCCGCTACGGGGGCGCACCGGGGGACGTTCGGTACGCAGGGTCACGGGAACTCCTCGGCGAGACCCGGCGGGAAGGCGGCGCACGCCCGGAGCGGGCCCGGTCGGGCCCCGGTCGGTGCAGCGTGCCGGGAGGGGTCGGTCGGCAGGAGTTTAGGGCCGGGAAGGCGCCCTAGATCGCACCGTCGTCCAGCGCGGCGCGTCCCAGCTCCACGGACGGGTCGATGCGCTCCTCGTAACCAGAGGTGTCCTTGCCGGCCATCGCACCGGCGGCGGAGCGGGCGACGATCCCGGCGATGATCGCCGCGAACTTGAAGAAGGCGAACGCCACGTACCAGTTGAGCTCGGACAGGTCGGCTCCGGTGCGCTGCGCGTAGCGCTCCGCGACCTCCTGCCGCGTCGGGAAGCCGGGCAGCGTCGTCGCCGGGCTCAGCGTGGACGCCCGCTCCTCACCGGCCTGCGGCCAGTAGACGAACATCATCCCGATGTCGGTGAGCGGATCGCCCAGCGTCGACATCTCCCAGTCGAGGACGGCCTTGATCCGCCCGGGCTCGTCCGGGTCCAGCAGGCAGTTGTCCAGCCGGTAGTCGCCGTGCACGATGCTCGACCGCTGGGTCGCCGGCACCGTCTCGGCCAGCCGCGCGGCCAGGGCGTCGAGGCCCGGCCGGTCGCGGTCCCGCGTCGCGTCCCACTGCTTGGTCCAGCGCCGCACCTGCCGGGCGGCGAACCCCTCGGGCCGGCCGAACTCGGAGAGTCCGACGGCGCCGTAGTCGACCGAGTGCAGATCGGCGAGCACGTCGACCAGGCGCTCCCCGATGGCCCGGCGCTGCCCGGGCTCGTCGGCGTACCCCGCAGGGAACTCGCGCACCACGTGGATGCCGACGACCCGTTCCATCACGTAGAACGGCGCCCCCAGCACCGACTCGTCGGTGCACAGGTGCAGCGTCCGCGGCACCGGCACGTCGGTCGGCCCCAGGGCGGAGATCACCCGGTGCTCGCGTGCCATGTCGTGCGCGGTGGCCAGGACCGCGCCCGTGGGGGGCCGGCGCAGGATCACCGCGTCGTCGGCCGACCCGCCTTGCGGGGCCACCACGTACGTGAGGTTCGACATGCCCGCTGCGATGAGTTCGACCGTCACCGACCGCCAGCGGTCGTCGTCCAGGACGGCGGCCAGATAGGGCCCGACGACGGTTGGATCAGCACCTACGGGAGTCGACACGGCGGCAGGGTAACCTCTGGCGCTTCGCGACCCCTGACGCCCGGATGGGCGCCCGGAAGGGCAACTCGGCGAAGGCGGGCACAAACCGGGCCCGCACGGCGTTGGGGGGGCGCTGGTCCTGTACCGCCCGACGTCCACCCGGACGACGGGAGCGGACCGGCCGGACGGACACGGTCGCGCCCCGCACCGCGGGAGACGCACCGGATCCGTCCGGAGCACCACGGCGCCGGAGGCCCCAGCAGCGGGCCGACGGCGTACCGAGCCACCGGTCGCCACCGCGACCGGCCAGGACGACGGCGCACACCCCGCGCCCCGTCAGACGAGCGGGCAGGACGCCCGCGGAACCCCGGAGGAGGGGCACCCCATGGCCACCGACTACGACGCCCCGCGCCGCAACGAGGCCGACGAGCTCGGCGAGGACTCGCTCGAGGAGCTCAAGGCACGACGGGCCGAGGCGCAGTCCGCGTCGGTCGACGTCGACGAGACCGACTTCAACGAGAACCTCGAGCTCCCCGGCGCGGACCTGTCCGGCGAGGAGCTCACGGTGCGCGTGCTGCCCAAGCAGGAGGACGAGTTCACCTGTTCCTCGTGCTTCCTGGTGCAGCACCGCACCCGGCTCGCCTCGACCCGGGGCGACCAGATGCTGTGCCGGGACTGCGCCTGAGAGAGGACCCCGTCCTCCCCACCCTTCGCCGGCTCAGGGTGGGACCCGGGACGGGGCCACCGGTGGAGGGGACCGCATGACCGACCACACCGCACGGACGGGCGCACCGCGCGACGTGCCCCCGCCGCGACCGGTCCCCTCGCCCGCCACCGCGGCGCCGGTGGAGGAGACCGGCCTCGGCCGGGCCGCTCGGGCCGTGGCCGACGCCGTGGCCGGTCTCGTCGGCCCCGCCGTCCCTCGTGCGGAGGACGCTTCCGGCAGCACCACGAGGGCGGCGGCGACCGGTCTGCGCGACGTCATCGGCGCCGTGGCGGGAGCGGTCGGGTCGGCCTTCGGGCCGGGCCGGGACGACGCCCCGTCGGCCACCGCCTCGTCGACCGCGACGGCCGGTGACCGCTCGCCGTCGGCGATCTTCGGCGAGCTGCTGGCGACCGCCGCGCCGCGGCTGCCCATCCGGGACGCCGCGCGGCTGCGTGAGGCGTACCCCGGGATGTCGGAGGACGAGATCGCCGACGCCCTCGTCGCCCGGGCCGCGCGCCTGACCTCCCGGATCGGCCAGGCCACCGGTGGCATCGCCGCGGCGCACTGGTTCGTGCCGGGGTCCCTCCTGGCGCTGCCCCTCGAGCTGGGGGCAGAGACCGTGCTGATCGGCGGGGTGGAGGTCGTGCTCGTCGGCGAGCTGCACGAGCTCTACGGCCGGCCCGCTGCCGGCGACGCCCGGGACCGTGCCTCGGCCTACCTGGCCGGGTGGTCCGCGCAGCGCTCGGTCGACGGTGTCGGGAGCACCGGCCTGACCTCGGTCCTCGGGACCGCAGGCATGCGCGCCCTGAGCCGGCGGGTCACCCGCAAGATGGCCAGTTCCGTCCCCGTCGCCGCCCCCTTCCTCATCGGGGCGACGCTCGCCGGCCGCGGCAACCGCCGCGCCACCGAGACCCTCGCCGAGCGCGTGCTCGCCGATCTCCGCGCCCCGCGGAGGGACGTTCCCGGCTCCTGACGGCGGTCCCCGGACGGTCGCGAGCACGCGTCCACGGCGCGCGGCTAGGGTCGCCGTCGTGCCCGAGTTCCCCGAGCTGGACGTGCCCGTCCGGCTGACCTCACCGGCGGGGACCCCTCCCCGCTACGCCCTCCCCGGGGACGCCGGAGCGGACCTCTCCCTGGCCGAGGACGTCGAACTGGCGCCCCTGCAGCGGGCCCTCGTCGGCACCGGCGTGGCCGTGGCGATCCCGGAGGGCTTCGCGGGCTTCGTGCACCCGCGGTCGGGCCTGGCCCACCGCATGGGCCTGAGCCTGGTGAACGCGCCGGGAACCATCGACGCCGGATACCGCGGCGAGATCAAGGTGAACCTCATCAACCTCGACCCGACCACCCCGCTCACCCTGCGCCGCGGCGACCGCATCGCCCAGCTGGTGGTCCAGCCCGTCGTCCGGGCGCGCTTCGTCCCGGTCGACGAGCTCCCGGACAGCGAGCGCGGGAGCGGCGGCCACGGCTCGACCGGCGAGGCATCGGCACTTCTCGAGGGGCGGTACTGACATGCCGTTCGGACGACGGCGGAACCGGATCGAGCGCAGCCTGCGCGAGCGCGGGGTCCCCCCCGAGCCGCAGCACCGGGAGCGCGAGGTCGAGGAGACCTCCGGTCCCTGGGACGTCTCGGACGCACCCCGGGACGGCCTGGCCCGGATCGACCTGGGCGCGCTCCGGCTGCCGGCGGTGCAGGGCATGGAGCTCCGCGTCGAGCTCAACCAGCAGCAGAAGGTCATCGGCGCGACCCTGCGGATGGGGGAGTCGCAGCTGCAGGTCTCCGCCTTCGCCGCGCCGCGCGCCACCGGCATCTGGGACAGCGTGCGCGAGGACCTGGCCACGAGCGCCTCCGGACAGGGCGGGTCCCTCCGCGAGGTCGAGGGGCCGTTCGGCATCGAGCTGGCCGGCACGATCCTGGTGGCCGCGCCGCCCCCTCCCGGCCAGACCGAGCGGCCGAAGCCGGTGCGCCGTGCGGCCCGCTTCATCGGCGTCGACGGCCCCCGCTGGTTCCTCCGTGGCCTGCTCACCGGCCCCGCCGCGAGCTCCGAGGGCACGCCGCCGCCCGAGGCCGAGACGCTCGAGCAGGCGTTCCGCGACATCGTCGTCGTCCGCGGCACCGAGCCCATGCCGGTCCGGGAGCAGCTGCCGCTGATCCTCCCGCAACAGGCCGCCGACCAGCTCGCCCGGCAGCAGGCGGCGCAGCAGGCGGCCCAGCAGCCCGGCGGCCCGGTCGGCGGGGCCTGACCGGTGACCGGTGCCGGTCCACGGGTCCACCGCTACGGGCGGGGGCCGCACCGCTTCCTGGAGCTGACGCTCCCGCCGGGGGCGGCACCGGCCCCGGTCGCCGTCGTCCTGCACGGGGGCTTCTGGCGGGCGGCGTACGGCGTCGAGCTGGCCCGCCCGCTCGCCGCCGACCTCGCCGCCGCCGGCTACGCGGCGGTGGCCGTGGAGTACCGCCGCGTCGGCGGCGGTGGCGGCTGGCCGGAGACGCTCGAGGACGTCGCCGCGGCGCTGGACTCCCTGCCCGATCTGCCCGATGCCGGCGCGCTGGACCTCGCCGACGTCACGGTCATCGGCCACTCCGCCGGCGGTCACCTCGCCGCGTGGGCCGCGGGACGGGGTCGCCTGCCGGCCGGTGCCCCGGGCGCGTCACCGCGGGTGCGCGTCACCGCGGCGGTGCTCCAGGCCGGGGTCCTCGACCTCGAGGTCGCTGACCGGCAGCGGCTCGGCAGCGGCGCCGTCCGCGACTTCCTCGGGGCCGGACCGGACGGTGCGCCCGAGCGCTACGCCCATGCTGATCCGGTGCAGCTGCTGCCGACCGGCGCGGCCGTCCTGTGCGTCCACGGGGCGGCCGACGACGTCGTCCCCGTGGAGCAGAGCGAGCGCTACGCGACGGCGGCTGCCAGGGCCGGTGACGACGTCGAGCTGCGGGTCCTCCCGGGCGACCACATGGTCGTGATCGATCCGGCCTCGGACGCGTGGGCCACGGTCCGCGCCTGGCTGGCACACCGCCGTACTCTTGTGCCGTGACCGAGACCCGTTCCGCCGGTTGGCTGTCGAAGGCGCTCCAGCGCCTGACCGCGGACGACCACACCATCGACGCCGAGGCGCTGCGTGCAGACGCCGTCAGCGCCGGGTGCGAGCCCCTGTCGTCCTGTCGCAAGGGCGCGGTCGTGACGGTGACCGGACGCCTCAAGTCGGTGATCTACACCCCTCGGGAGACGGTGCCGACGCTGGAGGCCGAGCTCTTCGACGGCTCCGGCTCGGTCACGCTGGTCTGGCTCGGCCGCCGGCGAATCCCGGGCATCGAGCCGGGGCGCACCATCACCGCCCGCGGCCGGTTCGCCGCGTTCGACGGCAAGCGGGTCATCTACAACCCCTGGTACGAGCTCGGCGCCGGCTGACGCCGCCGACGTGGACAGGACCATGGGAGACGACCCGGTCGTCGAGGTGCCGGGGGAGGCCGTGGGAAGCGCAGCAGGTGAACCGGCCGAGACCCGCGCGGCCGCGCGGGGCGCCGACGCGGCCGGACCGCCCGCCGCCGAGGGGCCGCTGACCTTCGACCGCCATCTCGTCCTCGAGCAGCTCGGTGGCTGGCGCGGCATGGTCGACGCCACGCTGCCGACCCTCGCGTTCATCGTGGCGAACTCGGTCAACGGGCTGCGGACCGGCATCTGGGCGGCGCTCGGTGCCGCCGTCGTGATCTTCCTGCTCCGCCTGGTGCGCCGGGAGAGCGTGCAGCAGGCGATGAGCGGCCTGTTCGCGGTCGGCATCGCCGTGGCGATCGCCGCCGCGACGGGACAGGCGCGGGACTTCTACGTCCCCGGCATCATCCGCAACGCCGGTCTCGGTGTGGTCCTGCTCGCCTCGATCGCCTTCCGATGGCCACTCGTCGGGGTCGTCGCCGAGTTCCTGGCGCCCAGCCACCTCGGCGCGATGGCGTCGGCGTCGCTGCCGGGTCTGCGCAGCCGGTTCGACAAGGCCCGCGCGAGCCTGCACCCGAGCCGGGAGCCGGTGGTCGACCCCCGGACCGGCGTCCGCGACGCCGACCCCGCCCCCGAGCGGCACTGGCGCGAGGACCCGCGGATGCTGCGCGCCTACGGCTGGCTGACGGTGCTCTGGGGCGGGGTGTTCCTCGTGCGGGCCGCCGTCCAGGGGGTGCTCTACCTGCAGAGCAGGGGCTCGGACGCGACCGACCTCGGCGTCGTGTCGCTGCTGCTGGGCCTGCCCGTCACGGCGGTCGAGATCGTCGTGACCCTCTGGGTGGTCTCCCGGCTGCACCGGCACCGCTGCCCGGACCCCCCGGCGGCCTGATCGCTCAGGAGAGCCCGGCGGGGCTGTCGGGGGCGAGCACCGACTTGAGCTGGTCCTCGACCTCCGCGTGCGTGATGAACAGCAGCTCGTCCCCGGCCTCCAGCGGCTCGTCGGGGGTCGGCGTGATCACTCGTTCTCCGCGGAGGATCGCGGTCAGCACGGTCTCGCGCGGCAACGGCACCTCGCGCAGCGGCTTCCCGGTCCACGGCGTGTCCTCGGCGAGGGTGATCTCCACGAGGTTCGCCGCGCCCTTGCGGAAGCTCATCAGCCGGACGACGTCGCCGACGGTGACGGCCTCCTCGACCAGCGCTGCCAGCACGCGCGGCGTGGAGACGGCGACGTCGACGCCCCAGGCCTCGGTGTAGAGCCACTCGTTGCGCGGGTCCTTCACGCGGGCCACGACGCGGTTGACCGCGAACTCGGTCTTGGCCAGGAGCGAGACGACCAGGTTGGCCTTGTCGTCACCGGTGGCGGCGACCACGACGTCGCAGGTGGCCAGCTGGGCCTCCTCGAGCGAGGAGACCTCGCACGCGTCGGCCTGCACCCACTCCGCACCGGGGACGGCGCGGGTGCGCACCTTGCGGGCGTCCTTCTCGATGAGCATGACGGTGTGCCCGTTGCCGAGCAGCTCGCCGGCGATGGACCGGCCGACGGCGCCGGCGCCCACGATGGCGACGCGCATCAGTGCCCCCCTCCCTGGTAGCCCTGCTCGACGGCCTCGTGCACGCGGGCGGTGATGTCGTCGGTCACGGCCACCACGAGCTGGTCGCCGTCCTGGAGGACCGTGCCGGACGTCGGGAGCTGGGCCTCGCCGAAGCGGACCACCCACGCGGCGCGGGCCCCGGAGACGCTCTCCAGCTCGCCGAGCTTGCGGCCCACCCAGCCCTCGGTCACGGTGATGCGCATCAGCAGGACCTTGCCGGTCGGCTCCCGCCACAGCTCGCTGACCTTGACCGACAGCAGCTCGCGCAGGAGGCGGTTCACCGTCCAGGGCACGGTGGCGACGCTGGGGATGCCCATGCGCTCGTACACCTCGGCGCGCTTCGAGTCGTAGATGCGGGCGACGACGTGCTGGACGCCGAAGGTCTCGCGGGCCACGCGGGCGGCGATGATGTTGGAGTTGTCGCCGCTGCTGACCGCGGCGAACGCGCCCGCGGAGTCGACGCCGGCGTCCAGCAGCGTCTGGCGGTCGAAGCCCAGCCCGGTCACCTGGCGGCCGCTGAACTCGGGGCCGAGCCGGCGGAAGGCCTCGGGGTCCTGGTCGATGACCGCCACGCTGTGGCCGATCTCCTCGAGGCGGCGGGCGATGGCGGAGCCGACGCGGCCGCAGCCCATCACGACCACGTGCACGGAGAACTCCCTGGTCTCGCCGCGCCGACGCCGTCCGCCGCGCGTACCGGCCGCGAAGCTACACCCGGAACGAGGCCCTCCGGGGGTGCACCGGACGAGATCCCTCTCTCGGGCGGGGCGCGCCGCCCTGCAGCGGCAGCGGGCGCCTCGACGTCCGTACCATCGCCGCCGTGCCAAGCCTGTCCGACCTCGGACAACTCCCGAAACGGCTCGTCCTGGGCCGCGCCGTCCGCAGCGACCGGCTGGGCGAGTCCCTGCTGCCCAAGCGCTACGCGCTGCCCATCTTCGCCAGCGACCCGCTCTCCTCCGTGGCCTACGCCACGCAGGAGATCCTCATCGTCCTGACTCTCGGGGGTACGGCGTTCCTCTACCTGGCGCCCTGGCTGGCGGTTGCCGTCGTGCTGCTGCTGATCACGGTGGTGCTGTCGTACCGGCAGGTGGTGCACGCCTACCCGTCGGGTGGCGGCGACTACGAGGTCGCGATGAAGAACCACGGGCAGTTCGCCGCCCTGGTCGTCGCCAGCGCCCTGCTCGTGGACTACGTGCTGACCGTGGCCGTGTCGGTGTCGGCGGGCACGGACAACATCATCTCGGCGTTCCCGTCGCTCGACGAGTACCGCGTACCCATCGGGGTGGGCCTGGTCGCGCTGCTCGCCGCGGCCAACCTGCGCGGCGTCCGGGAGTCCGGCCGCGCGTTCGCCGTCCCCACGTACCTCTTCATCAGCGGCATCACGGTCATGATCGTCACGGGTCTCATCCGGTACTTCTTCACCGATGCCGGGGTGGTCTCGGAGACGGCGCAGTACACCGTCACCCCGGAGCCCGCCTACGAGAACGTCGCCGGTCTCGCACTGCTGTTCTTCGCGCTGCGGGCCTTCGCATCGGGCTGCACGGCGCTGACCGGGGTCGAGGCGATCGCCAACGGCGTGCCCGCGTTCAAGCCGCCGAAGAGCCGGAACGCGGCCACCACGCTGGCCCTGATGGGGGGCTTCGCCGCGGCGATGTTCGCCGGTGTGACCGCGCTGGCCCTGCTGGCCGACGTCAAGTACGTCGAGCACCCGTGTGACCTCAACGGCTTCGCGAACTGCGAGACCGAGCCGCAGCGCACCGTGATCGCGCAGATCGCCGCGGCCGTCTTCGGCGGCGACGGGTCGGTCGGGTTCTTCGTCATCCAGGCCGCCACGGCGCTCGTGCTCATCCTGGCCGCGAACACGGCCTTCAACGGCTTCCCGCTGCTGGGCTCGGTCCTGGCGCAGGACCGGTTCATGCCCCGGCAGCTGCACACCCGCGGCGACAAGCTGGTGTTCAGCAACGGCATCCTGCTGCTGGCCGGCTTCGCGATGCTGCTGATCGTCGCCTTCGACGCCGACGTCACGCGGCTCATCCAGCTCTACATCATCGGCGTCTTCACCAGCTTCACCATCGGGCAGTGGGGCATGGTCCGGCACTGGAACCGGGAGATGCGGCACGAGCAGGATCCCGCGGCGCGGCGGCGCATGCGCCGGTCGCAGCTCATCAACACGATCGGCGGCAGCCTCACCACCGTCGTCCTCGTGATCATCGTGGTCACCAAGTTCACCCACGGCGCCTGGCTCGTGCTGGTGGCGATGCCCATCCTCTTCGGGCTCATGAGGGCGATCAACCACCACTACACGCACGTCTCCGAGCAGCTGATCCCGGACACCGACTCGCGGCTGCTGCCGAGCAGGGTGCACGCGGTCGTCCTGGTGTCGAAGGTGCACAAGCCGACGCTGCGCGCTCTGGCGTTCGCGCGGGCCACCCGTCCCGACGCCCTGACCGCCCTCACCGTCAACGTCGACGACGCCGACACCCGGGCGCTGCAGGGCGACTGGGAGCGCTACGACATCCCGGTGCCGCTGACCGTCGTCGAGTCGCCGTACCGGGAGATCACCCGGCCCGTGGTGGACTTCGTCAAGGGCATCCGCCGGAACAGCCCGCGGGAACTGGTCATCGTGTTCGTGCCCCAGTACGTCGTGGGGCACTGGTGGGAGAACGTGCTGCACAACCAGAGCGCGCTCCGCCTGCGGGCCCGCCTGCAGTTCCAGCCCGGCGTGATGATCACGACGGTGCCGTGGCAGCTGGAGAGCTCGCTCGGCCGGGACGACGGCGACGGGACGGCACGCGGACCGCTGCCCGGGGACCTGCGCCGCGGGCTGACCGACGACCAGGCCGATGCCACGCCCTACGGGTAAGGACCCCGCTGCCCCCCGCCACTCGCAAGCTCGCGGCGGGTCCCTGCAGCGGGGCCTTGGGTGGCTCGGCGCCGAATTCGAAGTTGCCGTGGGCCCGGTCGCCCACGGCGGGCACTGCGTGGCCCGGCACGAGGGCCGGGTGGTGTTCGTCCGGCACACGCTGCCGGGGGAGCGGGTCGTCGTCCGGGTGACCGAGGACCGGCACCCGGGCTTCTGCCGCGCCGACGCGATCGAGGTGCTCGAGGCCTCGGCGGACCGGGTCGAGAGGCCCTGCCCGTACAGCGGTCCCGGCCGGTGCGGCGGCTGCGACTGGCAGCACGCCGACCCGGCGGCCCAGCGGGCGCTGAAGGCCGCCGTCGTCCGGGAGCAGCTGTCCCGCCTGGCCGGTCTCGACGTCGACGTGACGGTGGAGGAGCTGCCCGGCGGGCCGTTGCGCTGGCGGTCGCGGGCCCGGTTCGCCGTCGACCGCTCCGGTGCCGCCGGCCTCCGCCGGCACCGCTCCCACGACGTGGTCGTGCTCGACGACTGCCCGATCTCCGTGGAGGCGGCCGCCCAGGCGGTGCTGAGCCGGCGCTGGCCGGGCGCCGGCGCCGTCGACGTGTCGGTGGACTCCACGGGCGCGGTGACGACCACGCGGCTGGACCGGCGGGGGCAGCCGACGTCCAGCCGGGTGGTGCGCCCCGGCGGCGACCTGCCCGAGGAGCCGTCGACGCGCGCCGAGCGGCGTGCGGGCGGACGGGACTGGGAGGTCGAGGGCACCGGCTTCTGGCAGGTGCACCCGGCGGCGGCCGACGCGCTCGTCGCAGCGGTCGCCGGCTTCGCGGAGGTGCGGCCGGGGGAGACCGTGCTCGACCTCTATGCCGGGGTGGGTCTCTTCGGCGGAGCGCTCGCACCCGCCGTCGGCGCGGACGGTCGCGTCGTCTGCGTGGAGTCCGACGAGGCGGCGTGCGCGGCGGCCGACGCCAACCTGGCCGGGCTGCCGCAGGCCGAGGTCTGGCAGGGCGACGTGGACGCCGACGCGCTCGCCGAGCTGCTGGGCGAGCTCGCCGGCGGCCCGGACGTCGTCGTCCTCGACCCCCCGCGGGCGGGGGCCGGGCGGGCGGTCAGCAGGCTCCTCGCCGGGACCGGTGCCCGCGCGGTCGTGTACGTCGCGTGCGATCCGGCGTCCCTGGCCCGGGACGTCGCGGCGTTCGCGGAGGGTGGCTACCGGCTCGCGGCCGTGCGCGGCTTCGATGCCTTCCCGATGACGGCGCACGTGGAGTGCGTGGCGTTGCTGGAGCCCGCGACGTCCTGATCCTGTGTGCATGAGTCACGGACATCTGGGTAGCTGACGGGCATGTCGCGTGCCGGTGTGATGTTCGGTGTCGCCGCGCTCGCGGGGCTGGGGATCTACGCGGCGCTGCCCGATGACGAGCCGCGGTATCTCGGTGACATGCCGTCGATGCTGGAGCAGTCCGAGGCCGTCGCCTCCCCGGCCCAGCCCGAACGTCCGGACCCGCCGGCTCCCGTGGCGCCGCGGGTCGACGGACCCAGCCCGGCCGGCGTCGAGGCGCCGCCGGCCGTCAGCGGGGGGCCGGGACGACGGGTGCCCGATCCGGTCACCGACGCCCTCCGCGGCTATCGGGGTGGGGGAGCCACCGGCGGCGGGACCGACAATCCGGGTCCGGGCATCCCGGACCTGCTGGGCGGGCTGCCGATCGACGGCCTGGTCCCCTGCGTGGACACCGACACCATCCTCCAGGCCGGTGTCGTCATCGACTGCCTCACCGGCCTGCCCATCCCCGACCCGCCGGACGATCCCTGCACGGTCGTCCCCCTCCCGTTCGGCTGCCCGGTCGTCCTGCCGGACGTCGAGGTGCCGGTGCCCTGAGTTCGACATCGCCCACCGGCTAACGTTCGGGTGTGCCCACGTGGGAATACGCCTCCGTCATCACCGCGAACGACGCCGAGTCGCAGCGCGCCGGCGTCAGCATCAAGCTCCCGGGCGGTCAGTCCGAGCGTCAGCAGGGGGACACCAGTTCCGTCCTGAACCGCCTCGGCGCCGAGGGCTGGGAGCTCGTCAGCTACCACTCCAGCGGCGCCGGCACGTGGGGCTTCGAGCAGTTCTGGCTCAAGCGCCAGTCCGCCGACTGAGTCCGACCGGAACCGTCCCTGCCCGGTAGCAGAGTGACCTCCGTGGACGGATCGTTGCCGCCGGGCTGGCCGGAGGAGGTCCGGCCGCCGGGCGCGCCCGACTGGGAGCAGACGGCGGTCGCCTGGCTCTTCGACCTCGTGCCCCCGGACTACCGGGCGCACGAGGTGCTCCGGCGGTACCCGGTGCTGCTCGCCCGCTTCGCCGGTGACCACGTCGCCGCGGGTCTCGAGGCGGCCCGGAAGGGCTGGCGGACCGTCCGGGTGGAACTGGCCGACCAGCTGCCCGCGGACGCGATCGAGGCGGCGATGGTGGCCTACGAGCGGGAGGGGGCGCGGCTGGCCGCCGCCGCCCGGGGGGTCGAGGTCGTGGCCGGCGCGCTGCGCGGCGAGCGGTGGGTGCCGCGACTGTGAGCTGCATCCGGTCCGCGCACTCGACCGGAAGAGCCAGGGAACCGCGGTTACAGTTGGTCGGCGGCCGCACGTCGATGCCGATGCAGCTGCCGCTGACAGAGAGGACACCGTCGAGCCGTGCCGCTCCTGCGATCGCTCCGGGGCCCCGAGGATGTCAGAGTCCTCCGACCTGAAGAGCTTCCCGTGCTCGCGGCGGAGATCCGCGACGCGCTCGTCACCAGCGTGGCCAAGACCGGCGGGCACCTGGGACCCAACCTCGGCTGCGTCGAGCTGACCATCGCGCTGCACCGGGTGTTCGAGTCCCCGCGTGAGCCGATCGTCTTCGACACCGGTCACCAGGCCTACGTGCACAAGATGCTCACCGGCCGCGTGGAGGGCTTCGAGCGGCTCCGCCAGCGCGGCGGGCTCTCCGGTTACCCGAGCCGGGCGGAGAGCGAGCACGACTGGGTGGAGAACAGCCACGCCTCGACCTCGCTGTCCTACGCCGACGGGCTGGCCAAGGCCTTCGCCGTCCGTGGCGACTCGCGGCCCGTCGTGGCCGTCGTCGGCGACGGCGCCCTGACCGGCGGCATGGCCTGGGAGGCGCTGAACAACATCGCCGCGGCACAGGACCGCCCGGTCGTCATTGTCGTCAACGACAACGGCCGCTCCTACTCCCCGACGATCGGGGGAGTGGCCGATGCCCTCGCGACGCTGCGGCTGCGTCCCGGCTACGAGGACGCGCTGAACGCCGTCCGCCAGGCGCTGCACCGGGCGCCGGTCGTCGGCACCGCGCTCTACGACGCGCTGCACGCGATCAAGAAGGGGCTCAAGGACGTCCTCTCGCCGCAGGGGATGTTCGAGGACCTCGGCCTGAAGTACGTCGGCCCGGTCGACGGGCACGACATCAAGGCGATGGAGTCCGCACTGCGCCGCGCCCGGTCCTTCGGCGGGCCGGTCATCGTGCACGCGGTCACCACGAAGGGCTTCGGCTACCCGCCGGCCGAGACCGACCAGATCGACGCCTGGCACGCCACCGGGGTGTTCGACCCCGACAGCGGTGCCAGCACCGTGGCCGCCCGCGACTGGACGGCGGCGTTCTCCGACGAGCTGGTGCGGATCGGCGCCGAACGCTCCGACGTCGTGGCGATCACCGCCGCGATGCTGCACCCGACAGGGCTGGCCGCGTTCGCGGAGCGGTTCCCGGAGCGCACGTTCGACGTCGGCATCGCCGAGCAGCACGCCCTCACCTCCGCGGCAGGCCTCGCCATGGGGGGGCTGCACCCGGTCGTCGCCGTCTACTCGACGTTCCTCAACCGCGCGTTCGACCAGCTGCTGATGGACGTCGCGCTGCACCGTCAGCCGGTGACCGTCGTGCTGGACCGCGCCGGGGTGACCGGGACCGACGGCGCTTCGCACAACGGCATGTGGGACATGTCGATCCTCTCCGTCGTGCCCGGGGTGCAGGTGGCGGCCCCGCGGGACGAGGCGACGCTGCGCGAGGCGCTGCGCGAGGCGGTCGCGGTGACCGACGGGCCGACCGTCGTCCGCTTCCCGAAGGGCGCGCCGCCGGTGGACATCCCGGCGCTGGAGCGGCGTGGCCCGGTCGACGTCCTCCGCCGGGGCGGGCGACGCGACGTGCTGCTGGTCGCCGTCGGGTCGATGGTCCCGATGTGCCTGGCCGTCGCCGAGCGGGCCGCCGACCACGGCATCGAGGTCACCGTCGTGGACCCGCGCTGGGTCCTGCCCGTGTCCGACGCGCTCGTGGTGCTCGCCGCCGAGCACCGCCTGGTGGTCACGGTCGAGGACGGCGGCCGGGCGGGCGGCGTGGGGACGACGCTCACCCAGGCGCTGCAGGACCGCCAGTGCGACGTCCCGGTGCGCGCGGTCGGACTGCCGCAGAAGTTCTTCGAGCACGGCAGCCGTGGTCAGGTGCTGGCCGACGCCGGGCTGACCGAGCAGGACATCGCCCGCCGGATCGCCGAGTGGACCGCCGTCCTCGCCGAGCGCGCCGAGCACCCCGTCACCGAACAGCCCGGGACCCAGCGGGTCGACGAGGCACGGTGATCGCCGAGATCCAGGTGGCCCCGTCGCCACCCGGCACGGCCGACGACCCGCACGCGCACGTCGAGGCCGCGATCGCCGTCCTGCAGGCGTCCGGCCTGCGCTACGAGGTCGGCGCGCTCGGCACCACGGTCGAGGGCGACGACGACCTCGTCTGGTCCACGCTGCGGGCGGCACACGAGGCGATGCTCGCGGCCGGCGCCACCGGTGGGATCTCGCACATCAAGGTGGCGTCCGTGAACCGCACGATGGACAGCCTCACCGCCAAGTTCCGCTGAGGCCCCTGATGATCAGGTCACCTGATCATCAGGGGTCCTAGCTCACTGTCGACAGTGAGCCAGGACCCCCAGCGATGAGCCAGGACGTCCCTCGTGGCGTCGCTGGACGTTGACATGTGACCTTTTGGTCACCTATCTTTCCGGTGTGACGGACGACGACCGCGTGTTCAAGGCGCTCGCCGATCCGACGCGCCGGTTCCTGCTCGACCTGCTCTTCGCCCGTGACGGGCGGACGCTCTCCGAGCTCGAGTCGACCCTGGAGATGACGCGCTACGGCGTGATGAAGCACCTGCGGGTGCTCGAGGAGGCCGGCCTGGTCGTCTCGCGCAGGTCCGGTCGGGAGAAGTTCCACTTCCTCAACCCGGTGCCCATCCGTCTCATCCACGACCGGTGGATCGACAAGTACACGGAGCGCCACGTCGCGGCGCTCGTCGACCTGAAGAACGAGCTGGAGGACCAGTCATGACCACCACCGAGACCACCGACACCGCCCGGTCCGAGCGGACCCTGCAGGTCTACCGGGTCTACATCAAGGTCGCGCCCGAGAAGGTGTGGCAGGCGATCACCGACCCGGAGTGGAACGGGCGGTACGGCTACGGCGCGCCGCAGTTCTTCGAGCTGCGCCCGGGCGGGAGCTACCGCTCGACGGCGTCGGAGGAGATGCGCAAGGTCTCCGACGAGAGGGGCTACGGCATCCCGGACGTCGTCGTCGACGGCGAGGTGCTCGAGGCCGATCCGCCCCGCAGGCTCGTGCAGACCTTCCGGATGCTCATGAGCCCGGACGCGGCCGCCGACGGGTTCACGCAGCTCACCTATGAGATCTTCGAGGTCGCCCCCGGCGTCAGTCGGCTGACCGTCACCCACGACGTGACGGGTGCGCCGAGCCTGGCCGCGGTCGTCGCCGGCGCCTACGAGGACCAGGGCGGCGGCGGAGGCGGCGGCTGGGCGTGGATCCTCAGCGACCTCAAGTCCCTGCTGGAGACGGGCTCCGTCCTCGCCGGCTGAGGACGTCGGGCGCCGTCCTGGCTCACCTCATGGGGTCCTGGCTCACGGTCGATCGTGAGCCAGGACCCCTGGTGATCAGGTGACCTGATCATTCTCAGGCCGGCAGCGAGGCCACGCCCTTCGGCAGGAACCGCGAGCCGGTCACGGCCTCGGAGATGCCCGTCCGGTCCAGGTGGGCGGAGATGCCGCCCAGCCAGAACGGCCAGCCGGCGCCGAGCAGCATGCACAGGTCGATGTCCTGCACGGCCTGCACGACGCCCTCGTCCAGCATCAGCTGGATCTCCTGCGCCAGCGCCTTCTCGGCTCGCTCGCGCACCTCGGCCTCGGTGAGCGGGTTGTCGCCGGCATCGATGCCCTCGAGCTCGGGGTCGACGACGCCGGGCTCGCTGTAGACCGACGACTTGCCGAGCTCGACCATCTTGCGGAGCCCCTCGCCGACGGAGAACCGGTCGGGGAAGGCCTCGTGCATCCGCTCGGCCACGTGCAGCGCCACCGGCGGGCCGACGAGCGTGAGCAGCTCGAACGGCGTCATCGGCAGCCCCAGCGGGTCGAGCGCCCGGTCGGCGACGGCGACGGGGGTGCCCTCCTCGACGGCGGAGGTGATCTCGCCCAGGAAGCGGGTGAGCAGCCGGTTGACGACGAACGCCGGTGCATCGGCGACGAGCACGCAGCTCTTCTTCAGCGACTTGCCGACGGCGAACGCGGTGGCCAGCGTGGCGTCGTCGGTCTGCTCGGCGCGCACCACCTCGAGCAGCGGCAGGACCGCCACCGGGTTGAAGAAGTGCAGACCGACGACGCGCTCGGGGTGCTCGAGCTTCGAGGCCATCTCGGTCACTGACAGCGCCGAGGTGTTGGTCGCGAGCACGCACTCGGGCGAGACGATCGCCTCGACCTCGGCGAACACCTGCTGCTTGACCGACATCTCCTCGAAGACGGCCTCGATGACGAGGTCGGCGTCGGCGAAGACGTCCTTGGACAGCGAGCCGGTGACCAGGCCCTTGAGCTGATTGAGCTGGTCGGGCGACAGCCGGCCGCGCTGGGCCAGCTTGTCCAGCTCGCCGTGCACGTAGGCCACGCCCTTGTCGACGCGGGCCTGATCGATGTCGTTCAGCACGACCGGCACCTTCAGCTGCCGCACGAAGAGCATCGCCAGCTGCGAGGCCATGAGGCCCGCGCCGACGACGCCGACCTTGGTGACCGTGCGGGCCAGCGACTTGTCCGGCGCACCGGCCGGCCGCTTGGCGCGCTTGTTCACCAGGTCGAACGAGTAGAGGCCGGCCCGCAGCTCGTCGCTCATGAGCAGGTCGGTCAGCGCGTCGTCCTCGGCCGCGGTGCCCGCCGTGAACGCGTCGCCCTCGATCCCGGCCCGTGCCAGGTCGAGCAGCTGGACCGCGCGCACGGCGCCGGGGGAGGCGTTGCGGGTGCGGCCGGCGACGATCGCGTGCGCCCGGGCGATGGCGTCGTCCCAGCCGCCGCGGTCGACCTCGGGTCGGGAGACGGTGACCTCGCCGCCGACCACGCCGACGGCCCACTCCAGCGAGCGCTCGAGGAAGTCGGCCGGCTCGAGGACGACGTCGGCGATGCCGAGCTTCGCCGCCTTCGGCCCGGGTGTGATCTTGTTCTGCGCCAGCGCGTTCTCGACGATGACCGTGACCGCCGGGTCGACGCCGATCAGGTTCGGCAGCAGCTGCGTGCCGCCCCAGCCGGGCACCAGCCCGAGGAAGACCTCGGGGAAGGCCACGACGGCGGTGGTGGCGATCGAGCGGTAGTGGCAGTGCAGCGCCAGCTCGAGCCCGCCGCCGAGGGCCGCGCCGTTGACGAAGGCGAACGTCGGGATCGACGAGTCCTTCAGGCGGCGGAACACCCGGTGCCCGGCCTCGGCCACCTCACGCGCCTGCGCGGCCTCGGTGATCGACGGGACGCCGGACAGGTCCGCGCCGACGGCGAAGATGAACGGCTTGCCGGTCACGGCGATCGCCGCGGGCGCGGGGGAGTGCCCCTCGATCTCGTCGAGGGCGGCGTCGAGCGAGGCGATGCCGCCCGGGCCGAACGTGGACGGGCGGGTGTGGTCGTGCCCGTTGTCGATGGTGATCAGCGCCAGCTCGCCGGCGAGGCCGGGCACCCGCAGGTACCGGACCTTGGCGAGCGTGACGACCTCGTCCTCGAAGACGGCGCTCACTTGTTGCCCTCCCAGTTGGGGTTCTCCCAGATCACGGTGGCGCCCATGCCGAGGCCGACGCACATGGCGGTCAGGCCGTAGCGGACGTCGGGCCGCTCGGCGAACTGCCGCGACAGCTGCGTCATCAGCCGGACGCCGGAGGAGGCCAGTGGGTGGCCCACGGCGATCGCGCCGCCCCACATGTTGACCCGCTCGTCGTCGTCGGCGATGCCGAAGTGGTCGAGGAAGGCAAGTACCTGGACGGCGAAGGCCTCGTTCAGCTCGAACAGCCCGATGTCCTCGATCGACAGGCCGGTGCGGGCGAGCGCCTTCTCGGTCGACGGCACCGGGCCGATGCCCATGACCTCGGGCTCGACGCCGACGAAGCCGTAGCCCACCAGCCGCATGCCGATGTTCAGCCCGAGCTCCTCGGCGACGTCCTCGGCGGCGAGCAGGCAGGTGGTCGCGCCGTCGTTGAGGCCTGCGGCGTTGCCGGCGGTCACGTTCCCGTGCGGGCGGAACGGCGTCTTCAGCGTGCCCAGCCCGTCGAGTGTGGTCTGCGGGCGCGGCGGCTCGTCGACCGTCGCGATGCCCCAGCCCTGCTCGGCCGAGCGCGTGGCCATGGTCACCAGCTCCGGGCCGATCTGGCCGTTCGCGACTGCCTTGGCGTACTTCTGCTGGCTGGCCAGTGCGAAGGCGTCGGCGCGCTCCTTGGTCAGGTGCGGGAAGCGGTCGTGCAGGTTCTCGGCAGTGGCGCCCATGACCAGGGCGGACTCATCGACCAGCTTCTCGCTGAAGAACCGCGGGTTGGGGTCGGCGCCCTCACCCATGGCGTGGCGGCCCATGTGTTCGACGCCGCCGGCGATGGCGACGTCGTACGCGCCGAACGCGATGCCGCTGGCGGTGGTGGTGACGGCGGTCATCGCGCCGGCGCACATGCGGTCGATCGAGTAGCCGGGCACCGACTTCGGCAGCCCGGCCAGCAGCGCGGCGGTCCGGCCGAGGGTCAGTCCCTGGTCGCCGATCTGGGTCGTGGCGGCGATGGCGACCTCGTCCACCCGGTCGGCCGGCAGCGCCGGGTTGCGCCGGAGCAGTTCGCGGATGCAGCGCACGACGAGGTCGTCGGCGCGCGTCTCGGCGTAGATGCCCTTCGGGCCGGCCTTGCCGAACGGGGTGCGTACGCCGTCGACGAAGACGACCTCACGCAGCGACCGTGGCCGCCGCTCATGAGACGACATTCAGAACCTCCGCAGCAGTGGGATCCGGCCCGGGAGGCGGGCGCGGCGACCCCAAGTTACCCGTCGGTAACCACAGCGGCCAAGTCCGCGGTCCCTCGCGCGGGTCGACCGGTCACTGACCGAACGGTGCCGTGTCCCCGAGGAGCCCGGCCCGGCCGAGGCTGACGCCGCCGCGGGTGACGGCTTCCACGGTCTGGGTGCCGAGCGGCAGCCGGCTGACGACGACGCCGTCCACGGCGGGGTGCTCGGAGAGGAACGACCCGTCGCCGTCGTAGGTCCGGACGAGGACGACGTCCGGCGGGGCCACGACGACGAGACTGGTCTGCATCGCTGCCCCGGAGGTGACCTCGACGACCTCGCAGACGAGCGCGTAGACGCGGCGCGCCGCGGGCACGCCGGCAGGGAGGACGGCGCGACCGCAGTCCGCGCCCTGCACCGACCCGTCGACCTGCGGCGGCAGCAGCCACTGGCCGTCGACGACGACCGCGCCGTTGGGCAGGGTCACGGTGACGACCGCCGCCTGCCCGGGCCCGCGCGCCGGTACGTCGCCCACCCACTGGGCGGTCACCTCGAGGTCGTCCGGCGGGACGCCGATCTCGCCGATCACCCGCTGGGCCGCGTAGCCGGCGGCGTTCCGGCCGAGCTCCTGGGGCTCACCGCGCGGGAAGTCGATGACCGGCGCCGGCGCCGGGGCGTCGAGGACCGTCGTCGTCCACGGGGGGATGGAGGAGGCGGTCGCCTCGCGGACCACCCGGTAGACGGCGGAGGTGGCGAGCGTCGGGCCGATCGGCCGCAGGTGGACGACGGCGACCCCGTCGCTCGTCTCGACCTGCCGGTACTGGCGGGAGGTGCTCCCGTCGGCGGCGATCTCGGGGCGCTCCGAGACCTCGACCTCGTCCTCGCGGGAGACCACCACCACGAGGGCGCCGGTCCGCTGGTCGAGCAGCGCCGTCGGCCAGGCGGCCTTGAGCGGGCCCGGGTGGGCCGCCGGCGACAGCTCGGCCGGCGATGCGTCCGGCGGACCGGTGAACCACACCGCGTCCAGGAGGTCGGGGCCGGTGGGGTCATCGCCGGGGCCGTCCGCCGGGTCGACGGCGTCCCGTGGAGCCACGACCAGCGCCCACCGCCCGCTCGGGACGTCCCCTGCGAACACGACCTGGCGCGCGGAGACCGGTACGCCGGGGGCGGTCTGGTCGCCGGGCCGCGACCACGGGAGGGCGCGCACGCCCTCGACGAAGGCCTCGTCGCCGGCCAGCGAGCCGCGAGGAGGCCCGTCGTAGAGGTTCCCGTCGGGTGCCGAGGCGGGTGGGGAGGTGCCGGTCGGCCGGTCGTCCGCGGTCACCGCGTCGAGGAGGGACGGCGTCGCGAGGCCGAGCAGGACGACGGCCGTCGCGGTGACGGCCAGGGTCCGCCGCCGGTGACGCCGTGCCGCGGCGTCCCGGGCGGCCCACCAGGCGTCGGAGGGCCGGCCGGCCGGCCTGGTGTCGTCGCGCAGCTGCTCCTCGGTGTGCACCGGAGCCGCGCGGTCCTCCACACGGTGCAGCGTGGTCCCGGAAACCGCCGTGGACAACCACGATCGGGTAACGAGGCAGGGATCAGGCGCGGTTGACCGCGTCGGTGAGCACTTCGACGGTCAGGCCGACCTGCCACTCGCGGGCGCCACCGGCGCGGAGCGCCTCGGTGACGGTGGCGGCGTCCCGTGGCTCCGGCGGGCTCCACATGATCCGTCGGACGAGGTCCGGGGACAGAATGTTCTCCACCGGCACCGCATGCTTCTCCGAGATCTCGGCCAGCCCGGCACGGGCGGCCTGCAGGCGCGTGGCGGCCGCCGGATCCCGGTCGGACCAGCGGTTGACCGGCGGCGGTCCCTCTCCCGGCTTGCTGTGCAGGGGCAGCTCTGCCTCTGGGACGGCCTTGCCGCGGGCGAGTGCGTTGAACCAGGTAGCGACGAGCTTGCGGTTGGCGCGGCCGCGGAAGACCGGCAGCTCCAGCAGCGCGCCCTCGTTCACCGGGTCGGCCTGCACGGCGGACACCATCGCGGAGTCCGGCAGGACCCGGCCCGGCGCGACGTCGCGGCGGCGGGCCATGTCGTCGCGGGCCTGCCAGAGGGACTGGAGCATGCCGAGCTGCCGCCGGCTGCGCAGCCCGTGCACCCCGGACGTCCGTCGCCACGGGTCGGACTTCGGCGGCGGCGGTCCGGCGGCGAGGATCGCCTCGAACTCTTGCCGCGCCCAGTCGGACTTGCCCTGGTCCTCGAGGATCGCGGCGAGGGCGTCGCGCAGGTCGACCAGCACCTCGACGTCGAGGGCGGCGTAGACCAGCCACTCCTCGGGCAGCGGCCGGGTGCTCCAGTCGGCCGCCGAGTGGCCCTTCTGCAGCGAGAAGCCGAGGAGCGACTCGACGACGGCGCCGAGGCCGACGCGCGGCAGGCCGGCCAGCCGGGCGGCGAGCTCGGTGTCGAAGATCCGCCCGGGCGTGAGTCCGATCTCGGCGAGGCAGGGCAGGTCCTGGTTGGCGGCGTGCAGCACCCACTCCTCGTCGGCGATCGCCGTCTGGATCACCGAGAGGTCGGGGAGTGGCACCGGATCGATGAGGCCCGTGCCGGAGCCGTTGCGGCGCATCTGGACGAGGTAGGCCCGCTGGCCGTAGCGGTAGCCGGACGCGCGCTCGGCGTCGACGGCGACGGGACCGGTGCCACCGGCGAGGGCTTCGGCGTACTCGACCAGCTGGGTGGAGTTCTCGATCACCGGGGGCAGGCCGTCGCGGGGAGCGAGCAGCGGCGTTGCTTCCGGGGCCTCGGGAGTCGCCTCCTCCGGCTGGGGAGTGGCCTCGGTGCTCAGTTGCCGTCCACCTTCTTGCCGGTCCTCGTCGGTCAGGCCGCCGGGACCACTGGTGGTCGGCGTCTGTCGGCACCGATGTTAGAGAGTCTCGCCGCCGGACCGGTCGGAGGGACCCAGGAGGCGCACGCCGGGCGGCGGCAGACCGGCCGCGTTGCCGAGCACGTCGAGCCACGCCTGCAGGTGCCGGTCGAGGGCGGTGTCCTCCGCCGTCCACGAGGCGCGCATCTCGACGTCCACGGTGTGCTCGGGACCGGCCAGGTCACCGAAGCGGGTGGACGCCGTGCGGGTCACCGTGCCGCCGACGTTGTGGTGGCCGGCGCCGGACTCGGTGAGCGCGTCCGTCAGCCAGCTCCAGGCGACCTCGGAGAACATCGAGTCGTCGACGAGCTCCTCGTCCGTCGCGGCGGACAGGTACCCGACGCAGCGGGTGGTGCCGTTCCAGGCCTCGTGGCCCTCGGGGTCGAACAGGACGATGAAGCGCGCGCTGGCGATCTCGACGTCGTCGTCCTCCCCGTCGGGCTCGGCGACGCGGGCGCCCACCGCGTGCGCCCACGGCGCGAGGCGCTGAGGTGCGGGGATGTGCTCGAGGACGATCTCGGGCCGTGCGCGCACGGCGGCGAGCGCGGCCAGGGCAGCTCGGAACTCGGCCGGGGGTTCGTCCCCGCTCGCGTCCCTGCCTCTGTTGCCGGCGCTGGCCAGGCTCGTGGGCTCCACGCTCGCAGGGTAGGCCGCCATCTAGCACACCGCCGCCGACGCGCCGCAACCATCCCGCGACTCAGGATCACCGAGGCCGGGCGGAGACCCTCGCCGCGTCTGGGAGAATGGCCGGTCGTGACCCCCGCTCCCGACCCGGCCCGACCGGATCTGCCGTCCGACTCGGACCTCGTCCGCGCCGCTCGAGGTCTCCCCGTGAGCCGGACGCCCGTCTGGTTCATGCGCCAGGCCGGCCGGTCGCTGCCGGAGTACCGGGCCCTCCGCGCGGGGACGGCGATGCTCGAGGCGTGCCGGGACCCGGACCTGGTCACCGAGATCACCCTGCAGCCCGTCCGCCGGCACGGGGTGGACGCCGCGATCCTCTTCTCCGACATCGTGCTGCCCCTCGTGGTCGCGGGGCTGGACATCGAGATCAAGCCCGGGATCGGCCCGGTCGTCGCGCAGCCGGTCCGCTCGGTGGCCGACGTCGACGCGCTGCCCCTGCTGGACCCGTCCCACCTCGACTTCCTGACGACCGCCGTGCGGTCGCTGGTGCAGGAGCTGGGCCCGACGCCGCTGATCGGGTTCGCCGGCGCCCCGTTCACCCTGGCCACGTACCTGATCGAGGGCGGCCCCTCCAAGGAGCACGCACGCACGAAGGCCTTCATGTACGCCGAGCCGGCCGCGTGGTCCCGGCTGATGGACCGCCTGGCGCTGTCCGCCGCCACCTTCCTGAAGGTCCAGATGGACGCCGGCGCGTCGGCGGTGCAGCTGTTCGACTCGTGGGCCGGCGTGCTGTCGGCCGCCGACTACGAGGCGCGGGTGCTCCCGTACTCCCGCGAGGTGTTCGAGGCGATCGGCTCCCGCGACGTGCCGCGGATCCACTTCGGGGTCGGGACCGGCGAGCTGCTGCCCCTGATCGGCGAGGCCGGGGCCGACGTCGTCGGCGTCGACTGGCGGCTGCCGCTGGACGAGGCCGCCCGCCGGGTCGGGCACGGCCGTTCCCTGCAGGGGAACCTCGACCCAGCCGTCCTGCTGGCCGACCGCGCCACGGTGGACCGCGAGGTCCGCCGGGTGGTCGAGCAGGGCCGGGCGGCCCGCGGGCACATCTTCAACCTCGGCCACGGCGTGCTCCCCGACACCGACCCCGGCGTGCTCACCCACGTCGCCGAGCTGGTGCACGAACTGACCCTGTCTCCGGCCGACCCCACGCCCCCGGCGACGTGAGACTGGTCGTCGTCGGGGCCGGGATCACCGGCCTGGCCGCGGCCTTCGAGTGGCGCCGCCGCAGGCCGGACGACGAGATCGTCGTCCTGGAGGCCGGCGACCGGATCGGCGGCAAGCTGCACCGCGTCCGGCTGGCGGGGCACTGGTACGACACCGGCCCGGAGGCGGTCCTGGCCCGCGTCCCCGAGGCCGTGCGGCTGATCGAGGACCTCGGACTGGCCGACCGTCTGGTCGCGCCGGCCACCACGCAGGCCTCCGTCGTCCTCGCGGACGGGCGCCATCCGCTCCCCGCCGGAACCGTGCTCGGCGTCCCCGCGTCCGCCGACGGCCTCGACGGGCTCCTGTCCGCGGACGGCGTGGCGCGGGTGCGGGCAGAGGCCGACCTGCCGCGGCTGCGGCTCGGCGGGGACGTCGCCGTCGGCGCGCTGCTGCGGGAGCGCCTCGGCGACGAGCTGGTCGACCGGCTGGTGGAGCCGCTGCTCGGCGGGGTCTACGCCGGCCGGGCCGACGAGCTGTCGCTGGGCTCGACGATGCCGGCCCTGGCGGAGCACCTCGATGCCTCCGGCTCGGTGCTCGCCGCCGCAGCCGCCGCCCGCGATGCCGGCGCGCGCGGCCGCGGCGACGCCGACGGGCCGGTGTTCGCCACCGTGCAGGACGGGATCGGATCGCTTCCGGAGGCGCTGGTCGCCGCATCCCGCGCCGAGGTCCGGCTGCGCACCCCGGCGCACGCCCTCCGGCGGACGGCGTCCGGCTTCGAGCTCTCCGTGGGGACGGCGGCCGACCCGGAGCTGGTCACCGCCGATGCCGTCCTGGTCGCCGCCCCCGCTCCGAAGGCCGCCCGGCTGCTGGGCGACCTGGCGCCCGGCGCCGTGGAGCCGCTGCAGGGCATCCCGTACGCGTCGATGGCCGTCGTCGCGATGGCCTTCCCCGCCCAGGACGTCGACGCCGGGTCCGGCCTGCTCGTGCCGCCGGTGGCCGGTCGGCTGGTCAAGGGCGTGACCGTGTCGTCGGCGAAGTGGCCGCACCTGGCCGGGCAGGACGTCGTCCTGGTGCGGTCGTCGGTCGGCCGGTTCCGCGACGAGGCGGAGCTGCAGCGCCCGGACGACGACCTCACCGCCGCGGTGGTCGCGGACGTGGCCGACCTCCTGGACCTCTCCCGCCCCGAGCCCGTGGAGACGCGCCTGGTGCGCTGGGGCGGGGGCCTGCCGCAGTACCTGGTCGGGCACCCGGCGCGGGTCGACGCGATCCGGGCTGCGGTCAGCGAGGTGCCCGGGCTGGCGATCGCCGGCGCGGCGTTCCGGGGGGTCGGCGTCCCGGCCTGCATCCGCGACGCCTCCCATGCAGTGGACGCGCTGCTGTGAGAGGTGGCGGAGCCCACGCCGGACCGGGGCATTCCGGGGGGGCCGCCGGCGTTGAGCGCGGGGTGAGACTCATGCACCACTCCGACAACGCAGCACGATCCCATTCCCGACCCGTTCCCCGCTGCTTCCGCCACCACGTCTGGATGGCCTACTGCCGCGACTGCCGTGACGAGCGCGCCCCGCTGCTCCGCGGCCGGCAGGACACCCGCACCCCTCAGCGCTGAGCGGTGCGGTCAGCCCCTCGACGCGAGGGTGACCGCCGCGATCTCCGTCCGGTTGGCGACTCCGAGCTTGGCCAGGATGTTGCGCACATGGCTCTCCACGGTCCGCTCGGACAGCACCAGCCGGTCGGCGATCTGCCGATTCGTCAACGCCGCCGACACGAGGTCGGCGATCTCCCGTTCCCGCTCCGTCAGCGGGTCGGCTGCCCGTAGTGACGCGGTCAGCCGGTCCGTCAGCGACGCCGCCGTCCGGAGTGGTCCGGGCATGCCCAGCCGCCGGCCCTCCTCCAGCGCCTGCCGCAGCAGCGACTTCGCGCGGGGCAGGTCGGCCGGCGCCGCCCGGTCGAGCAGCGCCGCGGCCAGACCCACGCGATCGTTCACGACGGCCGGCCGGGCCCCGGTGCGCGTGTCGGTGGTGAGAGCCGCCTCGAAGTGGCCGACGGCCTCGTCGAGCCGGCTCCGGACGACGGCGAGCCGCCCGAGGAGTGCCGCCGACGAGCCGCAGCAGTAGACGCCCGCACCGCCCGCGGCGATCGGGTTCTGCGCCAGGAGGTCGCCGAGGACCTCCGCCGTCTCGGCGTCCCGGAACCGTTCGACCAGCGGGACCATGTTGACCGCGACGCCGCTCGAATTGGCGAAGTCGGGGTCGGCGACCTGCAGCCGCAGCCGGTCGTAGCGCGCGGTGGCGTCGTCCACGCGGCCCTGGATCAGCGCGACCAGTGCCCGCGTCACCAGGACGATCGGCACGTCGTCGGCCCGGTCCAGCGTCTCGAGCGCCTCGTCCTCCAGACCCGGCCGGCCGATCACGAGGGCGTGCTGCATGGCGAAGGCGGCCGACATGCCTGCGGTGGAGAGGTCCTGCGAGAGCTCCGACAGACCGATGACGCGCGCTCGGTCGTTCAGGGCGATGGCCGCGGCGAACCGTCCCTGGAGCGCCTCGACCGACGCGCGCAGGCGCAGGTCGTGCCACCGGATCAGGGGCAGCCGGGTGCTCTCCGCCAGCGCCGTCACCGAGGTGAGCTCGTCCTCGACGGTCGCCATGTCCCCGGCGGCGAGGGCGGCGTCGATCCGCCACTTGTGTCCCCAGAGAGCCGTCAGCGGCTGCCCCGTGCCCGTAGCGTGCTCCACCGCCAGCCGGCCCAGACGCATCCGCTCGGCCAGGGGCAGGACGTCCGGTGTCGCCTTCATCCGGGCGCGCACGGCGTCGATGACGGTCTCGGCGTCCCCGCACTCCTCGGCCAGCCGCAGGCTCTCCGCCGAGAGCTCGGCCGCGCGCTCCAGTCTCCCGCCGTCGGCGAGTGCGGACGCCATCTGCGACAGCAGGCGGGAGCGCAGCGCCGGCACGCGGGCGATCTCCGGCTCGGCCAGGGCACGCTCGCACAACCGGGTGAGCATGCCCGAGGTGCCGGGCGCGCCGACGTCGTGCACCACGAGTGCCGCAGCACTGAGCAGGTCGGCCCGGCCGCAGGCGGCTGCGGCGTCCGAGGCCGCGCCCGCGTGCCGGAGGCTCTCGGCGAACCGACCGGCGCGGAACTCGGCCGTCGCCAGGTCGACCAGCAGCACCGCGCGTTCCTCGTCGGTGCAGCCCGCCCGGTCGGAGGCGTCGAGGGCCATCCCGAGGAACCGGGCGGCCTCCTCGAAGGCCAGGGAGCGGGTGGCGCCGACGGATGCCCGCCGCGCCCACGACGCGGCCCGGCGCAGACCGGCCGGGTCCGCCGCCGCGCGGAGCCAGTGCCCCGCCACGACGCCCGCGGTGGAGTCGTCCACGCCGACACGCTGTTCCCACGCCTCGGCCGCTCGGCGGTGCAGCGTCTCGCGCTCGCTGGGGCCGAGGTCGGCGTAGATCCCGTCGCGCACGACGGCATGCACGAACCGCCGTCGTCCCGGCGCGTAGGGGACGGCCCCCAGCACACCGGCACGCAGCGCGTCGTCCAGTCCGGCGCGGACGTCGGCGGCAGGCCGGTCGGCGACCGCGGCGAGCAGGTCGGCGTCCACCTCCTCGCCGAGGACCGCCGCCGTGGCGAGCAGATCGACGACGCCTGGCTCCAGGCTCGCGAGCGCCGAGCGCACGACGTGCCGGAGCTCGGCGCCGGCCGGAACCCCGTCCCCGGATGCTGCCGGCGCGCGGGCGACCGCCCGCAGGTACAGCGGGTTGCCGCCGCAGCGGCGGTGGACGGCACCGGCGTCGGGCGGCGGGGCGGCGACCGAGTCCAGGAACGCGCGGACGTCGTCCTCGGTGAGCGGGCCCAGGGGGAGGACCTGCGTCCCGGGCCAGCGAAGGAGGTCCGGCAGGGCGCCGTCCAGCGTGCGCGTCGTCCCTCCGCTCGGGTCGCGGTAGGTGCCGACGACCAGCAGCCGGGAGCGCTGCAGGTCGCCCGCGAGGTGGCGGAGCAGCCGCAGCGACGTGTCGTCGGCCCAGTGCAGGTCCTCCAGGACGACGACCAGGCCTCCGGGCTCGGCGGACTGCAGCAGCGCCTCGGTGGCCGCCGCGACGAACCGGAAGCGCGCGGCCGCGGGGTCGGCCGCCCGTTCGCGCAGCAGATCGACGTCGGCGAGCGCGTCGGCGACCGCCGCCGCCACCTCCGGGCGCGCGCGCAGCACCCGTCGCCACGGCCAGAGCGGTGGCGCGCCCGGGTCGTCGACCGCCCGGCCCCAGAGGACGTCGGGCGCCGACCGCAGCGCCTCCTCGACGGTGCGGGTCTTCCCGATCCCGGCCGGACCGGCCACCAGCACGAGCCCGCCCTGGCCGGCCTCGGCAGCGTCGATCCGCCGGCGCAGGGTCGC
>NZ_SPQM01000053.1 GCF_004570345.1 Blastococcus sp. CT_GayMR20
CCGCCGAACGCCTGCACCAGGTGGGCGTGACGACGGTCGGCGACCTCGCGGCCAAGTCGCTGGCCGACCTCGTGGCCCTGGCCGGCAAGGCCCACGGCACCGGGCTGTACGCGCTGGCGCGGGCGGAGGACGACCGGGCCGTCGTCCCCGACCGGGAGGCCAAGTCGGTGTCCGCGGAGGAGACGTTCGAGCGGGATCTCACCGACCTCGCCGTCCTCGGGCGGGAGATCGACTCGATGGCGGCGCGGGTGGGCACCCGGCTGCGGGCGTCTGCCTACTCGGGCCGCACGGTGACGCTGAAGCTGCGCCGCTACGACTTCACGACGCTCACCCGCTCGCAGACGCTCCCCCAGCCCACCGACGACACCCGGCAGATCGCCCAGACGGCCCGCCGGCTGCTCGCCGACGCCGGCGCCGAGGGCGGCTTGCGACTGCTGGGCGTGGGGGTCTCCGGGCTCTCGCTGTACGCCCAGGGCGACCTGTTCGCCGACGACGAGGCGATGCCCGCCGCGACCGCCGACGACGAGGAGCCCTCGCCCGTTCCCGAGCGCGAGCTGCCCGTGGCGCGCCAGTGGTGGCCCGGCCAGGACGTGCGGCACGACGAGCTCGGTGCCGGCTGGGTGTGGGGCCGCGGCCTGGGCCGCGTGACGGTGCGCTTCGAGGGCCCGCTCACCGCCCCCGGGCCGGTCCGCACGCTGGCCGCCGACGACCCCGCGCTGGAGCCGGCCGATCCGCCCGACTGGAGACTGCCCGGATGAACCGTTCCTGGTGGGGCTGGGGGACGACGGACCGCGCGCTGCCCGATGCGGAGTGCGTCGCCCTGGCGTCGATGCTCCCCGGGCTGCCCGACCGGCCCCGCGCGGTCCCCCGGATCGAGGACCTGTCCCTGCCGCCGTCCCGCATCGGGCCCACCGGGCTGTGGGTCTCCACCGCCCCGGACGTGCGGGCCGCGCACGCCTTCGGCAAGGCGTACCGGGACGTCGTCCGCGCGCTGGCCGGCGACCTCTCGGGCGCACCGGACGCCGTCGCCCTCCCGCGCACGGAGGCGGAGGTCGTGGACCTGCTCGACTGGGCGGCGCGGGGCGGGGTCCCCGTCGTCCCCTTCGGCGGGGGCAGCTCGGTCGTCGGGGGCGTGGAGTACCGCGGGGGAGGCCCGTGGGTGTCGATGGACCTCACCGCGCTCGCTCGCGTGCTCGAGGTCGATCCGGTCGGCCGGGCCGCGCGAATCCAGGGCGGTGCCCTCGGCCCGGTGCTGGAGGACCAGCTGCGCCCGTCCGGACTGACGCTGCGGCACTTCCCGCAGAGCTTCGAGTTCTCCACGCTCGGCGGCTGGCTGGCCACCCGGGCCGGAGGGCACTACGCGACCCTGCACACGCACATCGACGACCTCGTCGAGTCGCTCCGCGTCGTGACGCCGGTGGGGATCAGCGAGTCGTGGCGGCTGCCTGGCTCGGGCGCCGGACCGTCGCCGGACCGGCTGTTCCTCGGCTCGGAGGGCACGCTCGGGGTCATCACCGAGGCGTGGATGCGGTTGCAGGACCGGCCCCGGTTCAAGGCCTCGGCCTCGGTGACCTTCGCGGACATGACCTCCGCGATGTCCGCCGTCCGGGCGATCTCCCAGGCCGGGCTGCACCCGGCGAACTGCCGGCTGCTGGACGCGGGCGAGGCCGCCCTCTCCGGCGCCGCGGCCGCCCCGGTGCTGGTCCTCGGCGTGGAGTCGGCGGTCCTGCCGGTGGAGTCCCGCCTCACCGAGCTCACGGACATCGCTCGGGAACACGGTGGCGCCGTGTCCACGGGCGAAGCCGGGAAGGACGCCGCCGCCGAGGCGTGGCGCTCGACGTTTCTGCGGATGCCGTACGTGCGCGACGGGCTGGCGCGGATGAGCGCGATCGTCGAGACGTTCGAGACCGCCTGCACCTGGGACCGGGCCGCCGAGCTGTACGAGACGGTGCGCGCAGAGGTGGGGGCCGTCGTCGAGGAGGTGACCGGGACTCCTGGCCTGGTCACCTGCCGGTTCACGCACGTCTACCCCGACGGCCCGGCGCCGTACTTCACGGTGATCGCCGCCGGCCGGCCCGGCGACGAGGTCCGCATGTGGGACGACGTGAAGACGGCCTCGATGGCGATCCTGGGCCGGCTGGGCGCCACCATCACCCACCACCACGCGGTCGGCCGCGACCACCGCCCGGGCTACGACCGGCAGCGCCCCGAGCCGTTCGCCGCCGCACTGCGGGCGGCGAAGGCGGCCCTCGACCCGGCCGGCGTCCTCAACCCGGGGGTGCTGATCGGCCCCGTGTAGAACGGCTGCATGACGGAACCGAGCGCGTGGACGCGGTTGACGGCGGAGAACCCCCAGCATTCGGCCGCATACATCCAGCGCTTCCGGGACCTCGCCGCCCAGGGGATGGACCTGGTGGGGGAGGCGCGGCTGGTCGACGCGATGCTGCCGCGCGGCGCACGGGTCCTGGACGCCGGGTCGGGGACCGGCCGGATCGGCGGCCACCTCGTCGCGGCGGGACACGACGTGGTCGGTGTGGACGGCGATCCGCTACTGGTCCAGGAGGCGCAGAGGGAGCACCCCGGTGGGCACTGGCTGGTCGGCGACCTGGCCGAGCTGGACCTCCCCGCGGCCGGGATCCCCGAGCCCTTCGACGTGATCGTGTGCGCGGGCAACGTCGTGACGTTCCTGGCCGGGTCGACGCGCCGGGAGGTGCTGCGCCGGATGCGGGCGCACGTCCGGGACGACGGCCGGGCGGCGATCGGCTTCGGCGCCGGTCGCGGCTACCCGTTCCAGGAGTTCCTCGCCGACGCCGCCGCCTCCGGCTGGGCGCCGGACCTGCTGCTCGCCACCTGGGACCTGCGGCCGTTCACCCCCGACTCGGAGTTCCTGGTCGCGATCCTCCGCCCGGCCTGAGGGTCGCTTGCCGATTCAGAGGACGCCGTTGGCGCGGAGGACGACCAGCGCCCCGACGGTCCGGGCCCCGCGCCACTCCAGGGTCGCCGCGGGGGAGTAGCTGGCGAAGTCGACGGCCCAGCCGCCGTCGGGCTGCTGCCCGTCCGCCAGCCGTTCCAGGTCCGATGCGACCACGGAGTCGGAGAACAGGGTCCTGGCCGGACCGCCGGGGAGCGGCGCGAAGTCGAGCGGCCGCATGTACTCGTCGTCAGCACCGCCGGTGACGTGCAGGCGCCCGTCGGCCGGCACGTGGGGCCGGATCGCCTCGACCAGCTCCGCCGCCCGCGGGAACCGGGCGGAGGCCGCATCGAGCAGCTGGGCGGCGAAGGCGAGCATCATCGCCTGCGGCTGGGGCCCGATGTCCTCCACCGCCGCGAGGCAGTACCCGGTCGCGCGCGCCAGCCACGGGTGCTCGGCCACCGCCCGGTCGCCGGCCGCCACCCGGTGCGCGGTCGCCGCCACGATCGCGGTGATCTGCAGCGAGGACTCCCGTCCGTCGGCGGACGCCCAGAACGGCGCACTGGCCGCCGGGTCGGGAACCGGCAGCGCGAACGGCAGGCCGCCGTCGGGAAGGCTGACGCCGTCCAGCCAGTCGCAGAGCTCGCGCGCCCGGTCGGACGTGGCGGGGGCGATGTCGGCGAGGGCTTCGAACGCGTGCAGGGCGCCACCGGGCTGGCTGGTGCGCGAGCGCAGGTCCGGCTCGAGCCCCCAGCCGAAGCCGCCGTCCGGGTTCCGGTAGGCGTCGACGGCCGCGAGCACCGACGCGGGATCGCCGTCCCCGAACAGGACGTCGAAACGCCGTCGGTCCAGCACGCGCGCCGACCCGGCGAGGAAGTCGGCGGCGGCGGCGAGATCGACGGTCATGCGGCCGCTCCCAGAGCGATGGTGAGTTCGAGCACCGTGCGGGGATCGTCGAGCCGGGCACCGTACAGCTCGCGCAGCTGCGTCATCCGGTACCGGACGGTCTGGGCGTGCACGAACAGCTCGGTGGCCACGTGCTCCCGCCGTCCCTGGTGCAGCAGCCACGAGCGCAGCGTCTCGGTGAGCTTGTCGCGGGCGGCCGGGCTCAGGCCGTCCAGGGGCTCGAGCACCTGGGCACGGAGATCGGCGAGCGCCTCCCCGTCGGCCCGCAGCACCAGGTCGGCGAGCCGCTTCTCCGTGTCCAGCGGACCGTCCTCCGAGGTCAGCCCGAGGCCCACCGCTCGGCAGGCGCGGGCGTAGGAGCTCTGCACGTCCGACCACGGCCGCGCCGGGCCGACGACGGCGTCCCGCTCCGCCAGCGAGCGCATCAGCGCCGGCCGGGACCGTCCGCCGGCGTCCGGAACGAGGAGGATGCCCAGCGCGACCTCGGACGGCGCCTCGGGCACCTCGGTCCCCGCGCGGAGGGTGCGCGGATCCAGCGACAGCAGGCCGGCGCGGACCTGCGCCTCCGGGAGGAGAACGGCGGTCAGCGTCCTCGGCGGCGTCCAGTCGGCCCGCTCGGCCGCGGCCGCCAGGTCCTCCGGGCCGGCTCCGGCGAGCAGCAGGTCGGCCAGTCGCTCCAGGTAGCGCTCGCGGACGCGGCCGCTCGTCACCAGCTCGTCGCTGTGCCCGGCGACGCTCGCCGCCGACAGCTGGTCGATGTAGGCGAACACGAGCTCCGCGAACCGGGCCAGCTGCTCGGCGGTCAGCCCGGCGCGCACGCCGCTGGCGGCCATGTGCCGCCACGAGACGCGCGCCCCGACCCGGTACGCGGCCAGCAGGGCGTCCATCGACCGCCCGCTGCGCGCCTCGCCGCGGCCGAGTGCGTAGGCGCCGTCGAGCGCGGGCTGGATGGGGGTGCTGGCGTCACCACCGCCGGCCGACGCGAGCACCAGGAACCCACCCAGGGCCAGCTGGACGGCATTCTCGATCGTCCGGCCCATGTCGCCACCGAACGCGTCCGCGTAACTGGGCACCTCGACCACGATGGCGGCCACGGTCTGCCCGGCGACCGCGGGCAGTTCCTGGCGCATGGCGTCGGCCACCGCGTCGGGGATCCGCAGTGCGTCGTCCGCCATGTCGCTCCCTTTGTTCGCAGGGAACAGAACCTACCCGCCGATTCACGTCCGGGGCACAGGTACTTGCGCGCTGCGCTGGACAACCCTCTATGTATGACGACCACCGTTCCGCGCCCCTCACCGGCCGGGCGACGCGTCGGTCTGCGCGACCGGGTGCTCAAGCTCGCCGAGTTCGTCACGACCCCGCTCCTGCCGCGGGACTACCTCGACCTCGTCGACCCCCTCCGCTCCGGCGCCGACCTGCGCGGCCGGATCGAGGCCGTCCTGCCCGAGACCCGCGACGCGGCGACGATCGTGATCCGGCCGGGACGCAGCTGGCGCCCGCACACCCCGGGGCAGTACGTCCGGATCGGCATCGACGTCGACGGCGTCCGCCAGTGGCGGGCCTACTCCCTGACGTCGGACCTGAGCCGCACCGACGGCTGCATCAGCGTCACGGTGAAGGCGATCCCCGGCGGCAAGGTCAGCAACCACCTGGTGCACAAGGCCGAGCCCGGCACGGTCGTGCAGCTCGACCAGGCGGCCGGTGAGTTCTGCCTGCCCGACCAGCGGCCGGACAAGGCGCTGTTCGTCACCGCCGGCTCCGGCATCACGCCGGTCATGGGCATCCTGCGCAACCACCCCGAGCTCACCGACGTCGTGCTCGTCCACTCGGCGCCCACGGCGGACGACGTCGTCTTCGGCGAGGACCTGCGCGACCTGGCCGGCGAGGGGCGGATCCGGCTGATCGAGCGGCACACCGACGTCGACGGCATGCTCGACGCCTCCGCCGTGGCCGAGCTGGTGCCCGACCTGCACGAGCGCTCCACCTGGGCCTGCGGTCCGGTCGGGATGCTCGAGGCGCTGGAGGAGCACTGGGCCGCGGCCGGCATCGCCGACCGGCTCTACACCGAGCGCTTCCGGCCGACGGTCCTGGTGACCGGCGAGGGCGGCACCGTCTCGTTCACGAAGACGGGCACGACGCTCGAGGCCGACGGCGCGACGCCGATCCTCGACGCCGCCGAGGACGCCGGGATGTTGATGCCGAGCGGCTGCCGCATGGGCATCTGCTACGGCTGCGTGCTGCCGCTGCGCGAGGGCGCCGTCCGCGACCTGCGCAATGGCGAGATCACCACCGCCGCCCCCGGGGACGGCGTCCTCATCCAGACCTGCGTGAGCGCCGCCGCCGGCGCCTGCGACATCGACCACTGACCGACCCGAGAAGAGGAGCCGGACCGTGACCGCACTGCAGAAGAAGAACGAGAACCCGATCGCGCACCTGACCGCCGAGGACATCGAACTGCTCGGCAAGGAGCTCGACACCATCCGTCAGGAGATCCGCGACAGCCTGGGTGAGGACGACGCCACGTACATCCGCCGCGTCATCGACGTCCAGCGCAAGCTCGAGCTCGGCAGTCGCGCCGCCCTGCTCGTGTCGATGTTCCCGCCCGCGTGGGTGGTCGGGACGGTCGGCCTGTCGGTCGCCAAGATCCTCGAGAACATGGAGATCGGGCACAACATCCTGCACGGTCAGTGGGACTGGATGCGGGACCCCAAGATCCACTCCACGACGTGGGAGTGGGACATGGCCAGCCCGGCCGCGCAGTGGAAGCACTCGCACAACGAGCTGCACCACACGTACACGAACGTGATCGGCAAGGACAACGACCTCGGCTACGGCATCATGCGCGTCGACGAGGACCAGAAGTGGCACCCGCTCTACCTCGCGCAGCCGCTCTGGAACTTCATCAACGCCTGCTTCTTCGAGTACGGGATCGCCGCCTACGACCTGGAGCTGGGCAAGAACCTGGCGACCAAGAAGCGGCGGGCCAACCCGGAGTTCCGGGCCGCCGCCAAGCAGGTGCTGAAGAAGATCCGGAACCAGGCCGGCAAGGACTACCTGGCCCACCCGCTGCTGTCCGGGCCGTCCTTCGTCCCGACCCTGGCGGCGAACTTCACCGCCAACGTCGTGCGCAACCTCTGGTCGCACTCGGTGATCATGTGCGGCCACTTCCCCGAGGGTGTCGAGACCTTCGAGAAGACGTCCATCGAGGGTGAGACCCGCGGGGAGTGGTACCTGCGGCAGATGCTCGGTTCGGCGAACATCTCGGGCAGCAAGGCCATGCACCTCATGACCGGCAACCTCTCGCACCAGGTGGAGCACCACCTCTTCCCCGACCTGCCGAGCAACCGGTACGCCGAGATCGCCCCGAAGGTGAAGGACATCTTCGACCGCTACGGGCTGACCTATCACTCCGCGCCGCTGCACAAGCAGGTCGCCAGCGCCTGGCACAAGGTGATCCGGCTGTCGCTGCCCAACGGCTGGCTCGAGCAGACGACGGTGAGGAACGCGCCGTCGCAGGTCGTGAAGCTGGTCCGCATGACGACCGGCGGCAAGAAGGTTCGCCGCGAGCTGAGCCGCGCCGCCGCATGAGAGCACCCGACCGTTGAACGGGAGAGGCCCAGAACCGTCGTGGTTCTGGGCCTCTCCCGTTCAACCGAGGATCAGCAGCGACACGAACCGGATGCGTTGGCCCGAATGCCGCACGCCGCGCAGAGGTCCGACGGTGGCGTCACGGGCTTGTGGACCTGCGGCCGATGGGTCGTCGCCGGCGCAGAGACTTCCGCACGGGCGGGAGGGCGACCCAGCCGGAGGCCGAGGCGCCGCATCGGTTCCAGTCGGTCGCCGGTCGGGACGGAGTGGCTTCCAGGCGGGGACGCGCCCTCGCCAGTCTGTCTTGCCATGATCGCTTCCTCACGGTCGAACCGAAGGGGGGAGGAAACCACGCCAGCGACAACGGTTCAAGATCATGTGGTTCTCGCCGAACGCCTCCCCGCGTGGTCATGAGCGGCCTCGGCCAGCCGGCCGATCCGGCCAGGCGGCCGTCGAACCCGTGGAGCCCAGAACGATGACGGTTCCGGGCCTCTCCCGTTCAGTGCTGCTAGCTGGCGAGGTGGACGACGACCGCGGCGCGCTGGCGGGCGCGGCGGCGGGTGGCGAGGGGAATGGGCCGGGCCGCCGCGGCCCGGCGACGATTGCCGCCGGGCGCCCCGCCCGCGTGCTCGGCGTCCCGGATCATCGCGGCGATCCGCGAGAGCCGGTCGCGGCTCGGGGAGCCGTCGACAGCTTCCCGGTGGACGTCGGGCACCGCGTTGGTGGCCACGTCAGTTCGCCATGTCCACGAACCGGCTGTAGTGGCCCTGGAAGGCGACCGTGACGTTCGCCGTGGGGCCGTTGCGGTGCTTGACCAGCATGATGTCGGCCTCGCCGGCCCGCGGGGACTCCTTCTCGTACATGTCCTCGCGGTGGATCATCATGACCATGTCGGCGTCCTGCTCGATCGATCCCGACTCGCGAAGGTCGGACAGCATCGGCTTCTTGTCCTGACGCTGCTCCGAACCACGGTTCAGCTGGCTCATCGCAATGACCGGCACTTCCAGTTCCTTGGCCAGCAGCTTCAGCGCACGCGAGAACTCCGAGACCTCCTGCTGGCGGCTCTCCACGCGCTTGCCGGACGTCATCAGCTGCAGGTAGTCGATGACCACGAGCTTGAGGTCGTTGCGCTGCTTCAGCCGCCGCGCCTTGGCCCGGATCTCCATCATCGTCATGTTGGGGGAGTCGTCGATGTAGAGCGGCGCATCGGCGATCTCACCCATGCGGCGGGCCAGCTTCGACCAGTCCTCGTCCGAGAGCGTGCCGGCGCGCATGTGGTGCAGCGGCACCTTCGCCTCCGCCGAGAGCAGGCGCATGGTGATCTCGTGCTTGCTCATTTCCAGTGAAAAGATCGCGGCAGGCAGATGATGCTTCACTGAAGCACTTCTTGCAATGTCCAATCCTAGCGTCGATTTCCCGACTCCAGGACGAGCCGCGATTACCACCATTTGCCCGGCTTGCAATCCATTGGTCAATTCGTCGAGGTCACGGATGCCGGTGGGCACACCACGGCTCACGCCGCCCCGTGAGGCGATGGCGTCCAGCTCGTCCATCGTCGGCTGCAGGATGTCCTCGAGGCGCGAGTAGTCCTCGCTCATCCGCTTCTCGGTGACGTCGTAGATCTCCTGCTGGGCCCGGTCGACGATGTCGTCGACGTCGCCCTTGCCACCGGCGGCGCCGTAGCCCAGCTGGACGACGCGGGTGCCCGCCTCGACCAGGCGCCGGAGCACGGCCTGCTCGGCCACGATCGCGGCGTAGTAGCCGGCGTTGGCGGCCGTGGGCGTCGACGCGATGAGGGTGTGCAGGTAGACCGCGCCGCCCATCTTCGACAGCTGGTCGGTCCGGTTGAGCTCGGCGGCGACGGTGATCGCGTCCGCCGGCTCGCCCCGCCCGTACAGGTCGAGGATGCAGTCGAAGATCACCTGGTGCGCGGGCCGGTAGAAGTCGGCGCCGTGCAGCGCCTCCACCACGTCGGCGATCGCGTCCTTGCTGAGCAGCATGCCGCCGAGCACCGACTGCTCGGCCGCGACGTCCTGCGGCGGCTGCCGGTCGTACGCCGGCGCCGTCGCCGAGGGCCGGCTGAACTCGTCGGCCACCGCCACGGGGATCCTCCATCTCCTTGCAGGCGCGCCCGCACCACCACTCCGTGGGGAAGCCGGGAGTTCGGCGGGCGCCGCCGGACCGAACGTGTGTTCGGTCATTGCTACCGCCGGGCACTGACAGTTCAGCGCCCGGCGGCAGCTGGGGAGGACGTTAGGAAGCCGGAGGGGTCGCCGTCCAACACCTGTGTGCACGTCGATCTGCACAACTTGTGGACAAGTCGGTGGATTCACGCCTGTCGACATGTGGAGACGGCGGGGGACACCCGGCGGTCATCTCCCGGCTTCCCCCTGGCCACCTGCGGGGACGGTGCCCACCGGCTGTGGACAGCAGAAAAGCGCCAACAATTTTCGCCGGGTCGCACCACGTGTCACACCACCGGCCGGGGGGATGACCTGCACACGCCTGAGGACGACGAAGGACCGGCCCGGTGATGGCAGGAACCCACAGAACCCCCTCAGGGACGCTGTGCCGACCGACCGTGCCCCTGGGGAACCCGGCGCGGCCGCGGCAGCCCGTCACTTCGTGGGGGCGGCCTCAGGGCCGTTGCTGTCCACAGACGCCGCGAGGGGCGCCGGACCGGAGTCCGACGCCCCTCGCGGGCTGTACAGCTGCCTCAGCTGGGGACGACCTCGATCGTCAGCTGGGTGGTGACCTCCGGGTGCACCCGCACGGTGACGGTGTGCTCGCCGGTGGTCTTGATGCTGCTGGGCAGCTCGATCCGGCGACGGTCGAGCTCGGGGCCGCCGGCGGCCGTCACGGCCGCGGCCACGTCGGCGGTGGTGACCCGCCCGAACAGGCGGCCACCCTCACCGGCGCGCGCGGGAACGCGGACCGTCAGGCCGGACAGCTTGCCGGCCAGGACCTGTGCGTCCTCGTGCGAGGCCACCTCGCGGGCGGCACGCGCCCGGCGCAGCGACTCGACCTGCTTCTCGGCACCGCGGGTGGCCTTGATGGCCAGGCCGCGGGGCAGGAGGTAGTTGCGGCCGTAACCGCCCTTCACCTCGACGGTGTCACCGGAGGTTCCGAGACCGGTGACCTCCTGGGTCAGGATCAGCTTCATCTGGCTCATGGTCAGCGCGCCGTCGAGGTGTAGGGCAGCAGTGCCATCTCGCGGCTGTTCTTCACGGCCACGGCGACGTCACGCTGGTGCTGGCTGCAGTTGCCGCTGACGCGGCGGGCACGGATCTTGCCGCGGTCGGAGATGAACTTCCGCAGCAGCGTCGTGTCCTTGTAGTCGATGTAGGTCGCCTTGTCCTTGCAGAACTGGCAGACCTTCTTCTTGACCTTGCGGATGGGGGGCTTGGGCACCGGGGTACTCCAGAGAACTCAGGGGTGAAGAGGATCAAAAGGGCGGTTCGTCGGACGGGCCTGCGGGCGTCGACCAGGGGTCGCTCGCGCCGCCGCCACCGGAGGAGCCGAAGCCGCCTCCGCCGCCGCCACCGCCGGAGAAGCCACCGCCACCCTCACCGCGGGAGGCCTTGGTGACCTTCGCGGTGGCGTAGCGCAGCGAGGGGCCGATCTCGTCGACCTCCAGCTCGATGACGGTGCGCTTCTCGCCTTCCTTGGTGTCGAACGAGCGCTGCTTGAGCCGCCCGCTGACGATGACCCGCGAACCGCGGGTGAGTGACTCGGCGACGTTCTCGGCCACCTGCCGCCACACGTTGCACCGGAGGAACAGCGCCTCGCCGTCCTTCCACTCCTGCGACTGACGGTCGAAGGTGCGCGGGGTCGAGGCCACGGTGAAGTTGGCAACCGCGGCGCCGGACGGCGTGAACCGGAGCTCCGGGTCCGACGTCAGGTTGCCGATGACGGTGATGACGGTTTCGCCGGCCATGGTCAGTGGGCCTCGGGCCGCATCAGCTTGGTGCGGAGCACCGACTCGTTGAGGTTCAGCTGGCGGTCGAGCTCGGCGACAGCAGCGGGCTCGGACTCGATCGTGACGATCGCGTAGATGCCCTCGATCTGCTTCTTGATCTCGTAGGCGAGCCGGCGACGGCCCCAGATCTCGGTCTTGACGGTGCCACCGGCCTTGGTGACGACGGTCAGGAACCGGTCGAGGGACGGCGCGATGGTCCGCTCCTCGAGCTCGGGGTCGAGGATGACCATCAGTTCATAGTTCCGCACGGAGAACCCCACCTCCTCTGGTCTTGGCGGCTGCAGGACGTCTGCAGCAGGAGGGTCGTGCATGCGTTGCGCGCCCCGGCGATGCCGAAGCGCGCAGGACGAGGTTACCAGCGAACGCCCGAGCGGCCGCCGTCCGGTGTGGACGACGGCCGCTCGGGCGGTAGGACGAGGCCTCAGCGGGACGAGCGCGAGGCCTGGTGCGTGCGGACCAGCGCGGCGGTCACGGCGGCCAGCGCGACCACTGCGGCGAGCGCCGCGGCCGGCAGTGTCTGTGCCGCGGACTGCGCACCGGCGGCCTGCTGCTCGGCGCTCTCCTCCTCCAGCGCCGTCCCGTCGAGGCCCGCGAGCTGGCCGAAGACCGGCACCGAGGCTCCGTCGTAGCCACCCGGGGCGCCACCGGCACCACCGGTGCCGGAGCCGGCGCGGTCGACGCCGCCGGTGCTGGTGCCGGGGACGAAGTAGCGCGACGGGTCGAACGCGGCCGCGGCGGCCAGGTCGCTCGGCGACAGCTGCTGGACACCGGCGCCGGTGTCGTAGGTGTAGTTCGAGACACCGCCCTGGGGCGCCGCGGCGGGCGGCTGACCGTTGGCCGGCGGCTGCACCGGGGGCGCGCCGTTCGGCGTCGGGACGGGTCCGCCGCTGGGCGTGGGCACCTGGCCGGACGGCACCGGCAGCGGGACGTTCACCGTCGGCAGCTGCGGCAGGTTCACGCTCGGGAGCGTGGGCAGGTTCGGGGCGATCGTCTGGACGACGTACGGCGTGGGAGCCGGCAGCGCGGGGAGCTGGCTGGCGACGGTGTTGATGACCTGGTTGGCCACGTCCGCGGCCAGACCGGCCTGCGGGACGATCCGGTAGGTGTAGGTGATCGTGCCGGTGGTGGCCGGGTCGTTGAACGTCCATGCCGTGGACTGGCCGGTCTGCAGGCCGCGGTTCTGGCCGAAGAAGTTGACGGCCACGTCGGTGTGGACCGTCGCCGAGAGGCTGCCGGCCAGCGGGATCGTGATGCCGCCCTTGTTCTGGGCGGGGATCTGGTTGACGAACGTGACCGTGCCGCCCTTGTCCACGCTCGCGGCGGGGGGCGTGAAGTTGCGGATCTCCACGGTCGCCGAGGGAGCGGCGGAGGCGCTGGGCGCCATGAGCACGGAGAAGGCGGCGACCCCCAGCCAGCCGAGGACGGCGGCGGCGAGCCCCCGTCGTGCGCTTCGACGAATGCGACCGGTTGCCATGCTCTGTAGTACCTCCACGTCGACCAGCAGGACTTCGCTCCCCTACTGGGGAGTAACCCCCGTCACGCTGCACCAACGATGATGTGACGCCGGCGATACGGGTAAACGTGAATCCCTGATCGAACTAGGGTCGTCGGCGATGACTCCCCCACCCGCCCGACACCCGATCGGCGTACACGTCGGCCCCGGCCTGACGGACGGCAACGCACTCGACGACGGCGGTCCGCTGGCCCGCGCGGCGGAGATGGACGCCGACGGGGTGCAGATCTTCCTGACCGACCCGCAGAGCTACAAGAGCCCGAAACCGCGCCCGGACGCCGACGCCCTGCTGCAGAGCGACGTCATGGTCGTCGTCCACGCCCCGTACATGCTCAACGTCGCCTCCACCAACAACCGGATCCGCATCCCGGGCCGGAAGCTGCTGGCCGAGCACGCGCAGGCGGCCGCCGCGGTCGGGGCGCGCGGGATGGTCGTGCACGGCGGCCACGTGCTCGCCGAGGACGACCCCGCCGTGGGTGTCGAGAACTGGCGCAAGACCTTCACCTACCAGGCGAAGAACGGCGGCTTCCCGCTGCCGCTGCTCATCGAGAACACCGCCGGCGGCGGCAACGCGATGGCCCGCGAGCTCGAGGCGATCGCCCGGCTCTGGGACGCGGTCGGCGAGTTCGGGGCCGGTTTCGTGCTGGACACCTGCCACGCGTGGGCCGCCGGCTGGGACCTGTCGACCGTCGTGGACGACGTCCGGGCCGTCACCGGCCGGATCGACCTGGTCCACCTCAACAACAGCCGCGACCCCCACGGCTCCAGCCGCGACCGGCACGCGCCCCTCGTGGGAGGCGAGATCCCGACCGAACTACTGGTCGAGGTCGCGCGGGCCGCCGACTGCCCGATCGTGCTGGAGACCCCGGGTGACGCCGCTGCCCACGCCGAGGAGATCGTCGTCCTGAGGGAGGCGCTCGGCGGCTGACCGCCACCGGCGTCGATCGGGGGCGCGGTCCAGCGGGCCTCCGGCCGGGTCGTCGACCCCCGGCCAGGTGGTGCGGACGACGTCCCCGTCCGGGCGCAGGATGTCGCGCACGACCAGGCCCATCAGGACGAGGACGGCGACGTCGCGCAGCCCCACCCCGAGGAAGAACCACTCGATCTCGACACCCCGGTTGTCCGACCCGAGGTACCAGAGCAGCCGCGGCACCCACAGCAGCGCCTCGGCGGCCTGCCAGAGCAGCAGCGAGCGCCACTTCGGCCGGGCGAGGACGGCGAGGGGCAGCAGCCACAGCGAGTACTGCGGGCTCCAGACCTTGTTGAGCAGCAGGAACCCCGCCACCAGCAGGAAGGCCAGCTGCGCGACCCGCGGCCGGACCGGGGCCGCCAGCGTCAGCCACGCCATGCCGACCAGGAACGCCAGCATCAGGACGGCGACGACCGCGTTCAGCACCGTCGGCGACTCCCCGGCGGCGAGGGGCCCGTCGAACAACCGCTGGCCGGTGCCGTGCAGCAGGACGTTCCACACCGAGTCGGGGTCGGCCGGGCGGCTGCGGTTGAGCCGGAAGAAGCGGCTCCAGCCCTCCGGCGCGAGCAGCGCCACCGGCAGGTTGACCACGAGCCACGTGAGGACGGCAGCAACGGCCGCCCGCAGCCAGGTCCGCACCAGCCCCGCGCGCAGGCACAGCAGGAACAGCGCGCCGAGCAGCAGGGCGGGATAGAGCTTCGCCGCGATCCCCAGCCCGATGAGCACCCCCGCGAGGACCGGACGCGAGCGCGCCCACGCCCACATGCCCAGCGTGGCCAGCGCGACCGCGAACAGGTCCCAGTTCGTGAACGCGTGCACGAACAGCAGCGGCGAGAGCCCGATCATCGCCGCGTCCCACGGGCGGCGTCCCGACAGGCCCAGGACGGCCCGCACCACGAGCAGCCCGCACACCGACAGGAGCAGGCAGGTGACGACGTAGTAGCTCTGCACCGACGGCACGTCCGGGACGAGGCCCACGGCCGCCGCGAGGCCGTCGTAGCCGCGGCCCACAGCGGCGGCCGCGGCCATGAAGGCACCGGTGAGCACCGGGTACTCGACGACCGAGTCCAGGTACGGGACGGCGCCGGTGTCCAGGCCGTGCAGCGTAAACAGGGGGACGGTGTCGGAGTAGCAGAAGTGCGTGTACTGCACCCAGCCGGTCCAGTTCCCGTCCGAGCACGGCGCCTGCTTGATCCAGGCGAGGCCGAGCACCGTGGTGGCGAACAGCAGGCAGACCCGCAGGGGCGTCCAGAAGAGGGCGCGCCCGACCACGCCGTGCCGTCCCCACGGCCCGCCCACGGCCTCGCTGGCCTGGTGCGCGACCGGGTCTGTCCAGGTGGGGACCACCCGGTCCGGTGCAGCGCCGGGTCGCGGAGGCACCGCGGGCCCGTCCGCAGGTGCGGACGGGCCCGGAGGTGTGCTGCTCACCCGGTCAGTGTGCGGGATCGGCCTCAGCCGTTCGGATTGCCGCCACCGGGCGGGTTCTGCGGATTGCCGGGGTTGGCGGGCAGCGCGGGTGTGCCTCCCTGGGGATCTGTCGGGGTCTCTGGATCCGCCGGGTCCACCGGTTCCTCGACGGGCGGCTCGACCGGGTCGGCCGGGTCCTCCTCCGTCGTCCCGTCGTCGACGGGCTGCTCGGGTGCAGGGGGCGGCGGGGGCGCCGAGGTCTCCGTGGGCTCCGGGGCGGGCGCCTCGACGCCCTCACCGGTGTCGCCCTCGATCATCGGCTCGTCGGCCATGTCCTCCTCCGGCGTGCCGGCCAGGACGGCGTCCATGAACTCCTGCCAGATCTGGCCGGGCAGGCCCGAGCCGTAGATGATCCGCTCGCGGTAGTCCTTGATCGGCTCACGCACGTCGCTGCCGATCCAGACCGCCGTCGAGATGGACGGGGTGTACCCGACCATCCAGGCGTCGGAGTTGTCGGTCCGGTTCAGCCCCTGGGTACCCGTCTTGCTCGCCACCTCGCGGCCGCCGTCCAGGCCCCGGTCGGAGGAGTCCGCGACGTCCAGGAGCGCGTAGGTGACGTCGTTGGCGACGTCGGGCCGGATCACCTGCTCCCCGGCCTCGCCCTCGTTCTTGAGCAGGACGGCGCCCTCGGAGTCGGCGACGCTCTGGATGAAGTGCGGGGTGCGGTAGATGCCGCCGCTGGCGAACGTGGCGAAACCGACCGCCTGGTTGATCGGCCGCATCTCGTACTCGCCGATGCCGATCGCCGAGCCGGTGAGACCGTCGGCGTTGGCCAGGGTGGGCTTCTCCTGCCCGCCGATCTGCCAGCTCTCCGGCATGCCGGTCGCCGCGAGCGCGACCTCGCGCACCTTGTCCGGGCCCACCTCGTAGGCCAGACCGTAGAAGGTGGTGTTCAGCGACCGGGTGATGGCCTCCCTCAGCGTGCACGACGCGCAGGAGGCGCCGCCGGAGTTCACGACCTCGAGTTCCCGGTCCTCGAACTTCTGCGGGGAGCTGCCGTCCCGCCGCGCCTCCACCCCGATGCCCTGGTCCAGCGCCGCGGCCAGTGCGTAGGGCTTCATCGACGAGCCCGGCTGCCGCTGGGCCCGTGCGTAGTCGTTGTCGGTGCCGACCGCCCCGCCGTAGTACGCGGTGACCCCGCCGGTGCGCGGGTCGACCGCGACCAGCGCCTCGCGCAGGTTCTCCGGTTCGCCGTCCATGACGCCGGCGACGGTCGCCTCGGCGATGTCCTGGTGGCCCGCGTTCACCGTCGTCGTGATCCGGAGTCCGCCCGCGTCGACCTGCTGCTCGCTGTACTGGTACCGCTCCATGAGCTCGCGCTTCACCTGCTGCACGATCAGCCCCTCCGGTCCGGAGGGGATGCCGAGCGACGAGCCGGCCTTCGGCAGCACCGGCGGGTAGACCGCGGCGGCGCGGGCGTCGGCGCTCATCCACTCCTCCTCGACCATCGCGTCGAGGACCAGGCCCCAGCGGCGCTGCGCGCCCTCCGGGTCCACCTCGGGGTCGTTGGCGGATGGGCTGCGGATGAGGACGGCGAGCACGGCGCCCTGCTCGGCCGTCAGCTGTGCGGCCGGGACGCCGAAGTAGGTGTTGGCGGCCGACTCGATGCCGTAGGCGCCGCGGCCGTAGTAGATCGTGTTCAGGTAGTTCTCGAGGATCTGGTCCTTCGAGTAGTTGTTGTCCAGCTTGATCGCCAGGAACAGCTCCTGGAACTTGCGGGAGAACGTCTGCTCGGAGTTCTGCAGGATCGCGTTCTTCACGTACTGCTGGGTGATCGTCGACCCGCCCTGGGTCGAGCCGCCGGTGAGGTTGTTCCAGGTGGCCCGGATGATGCCGGTGAAGGAGATACCGGGATCGGAGAAGAAGCTCCGGTTCTCCGCCGCCAGGACGGCGTTGCGCGCCGGCTCGGAGACCTCCTCGAGCTGCACGTTCGTGCGGTTCTCGTCGCCGAGGCGGGCCATCTCCGACTGACCGTCGGAGTAGTAGATGACCGTCGTCTGAGCGGTGCTGATGGAGTCCGGGCTCGGCACCTCGGTGCTGGCGTAGACGACGCCGACGAAGACGCCGAGCAGGACGAACAGACCCCCGATGACGCCGGCGGCGATCTTCAGCCGGCGCTTGCGGCGCTGCTTCTTGCTGCGGGGACCCTTGCCCTTGGGCTTGGCCGACCCCTTGGCCGGTCCCCTGCCCGCAGGCGGGCGACCCGGGCCGCCGGTGCGCGGCGGAGCTCCCGCACCGGTCCGCGAGGCCGTCGTCCGTGCGCGGCCACCTGCCGGGGGACGCCCGCGCCCGGCGGCCCCGCCGCCCCCGGTGGAACGGGTGCGGGCGGGGGCGGGACGGCGGACCGATCCGGCGCGCGGCGCGACGGGGGAGGTCTCGTCGTGGGATGGCACGAGGGAGCCCCTCTCTGACTGTCTCTGTCGTAGGTCGTGTCGGCGATCCGGTGTACCGGTCGCAGCCTTGTCTGCAAGCGTGACGTCTTCAGCTGTGGGAACGGGGGAGGCGCCCGCGAACGGGTGCCCGGCAGGGACTCCTGTGACGGAGGGGTCCGCCGTGGCGCCGGTCCCGCTGCCGGACGGCTCCTACTCGGTGGCCACCCGCCGCCGGCCCTTGCGAGGCTGGCGCCCCGGCTCGGGCTCGGCACCCAGGACGTACGAGAAGCCCAGGTGGTTCCAGCCGCAGCTGCGGCACACCTCGACGGCGTACACCGTGAACTCCTCCTGCATGGCGTCCATCCGAGCGAGCTCGGCCTCCGTCTTGGCCTGACCGGAGACCGGGCCCAGGTGGTCGCCGTACACGTAGTTCACGCGCGTCAGGCGCTCCCGGCGGCACACCGGGCAGGCGATGTCGGTCGCCTCGCCGTGGTACTTGGCCGCCCTCGAGAGGTACGGACTGGCGTCGCACACCTCGAACAGGCCCGTGCGGCCGGCGTGCACGTCGGCCAGCACAGCGCGCCGCTGCAGCGCGTAGTCCACGACGGACCGTCGTCCGGGCACGGCGGCCAATGTACGCACCGCGACAGTCCCGGGGCAGGCGCCGGGGAGCGCGGCCTCCCGGCAGCACGCGCTCCGCCAGTACCTCCACGGGTTACACGGTACCGCGAGCGATGTATCGTCTCGATACATCGGCGGCACCGGCTGAAGGAGGCGTGCATGCTCGAGTTCGCCATCCTCGGCCTGCTGCACCAGTCGCCTATGCACGGCTACGAGCTGCGCAAGCAGCTCGCCTCGGTGCTCGGCGGGCTGCGCAGCATCTCGTACGGCTCGCTCTATCCCGCCCTCAAGCGCATGCACGCTGCCGGGCTCATCTCCACCGACGACCCCGATCCGCACGCCCTCCTGCCGGCCGACGCCCCGCCGCTGACCGGACGCCGGGGCAAGGTCGTCTACACGATCACCGCCGAGGGCAAGGAACGCTTCCACGAGCTGGTCGGCCAGACCGGCCCGGAGGCCTACGACGACGGTGGCCTGTTCGGCGTCCGGCTGGCGTTCTTCCGGCACACCGCCGCCGACGTCCGCCTGCGGATCCTCGAGGGCCGCCGCCGGACCGTCGAGCAGCAGCGGGAGGGCCTGCGGGCCTCGCTGGCCCGCACCCGCGAACGGCTCGACCGCTACACCCTCGAGCTGCAGCGCCACGGCCTGGAGTCGGTGGACCGGGAGGTCCGCTGGCTGGCTGAGCTGATCGACCAGGAGCTCATCGACACCGAGCGACGGGAAGCCGACGGCGGAGCAACCGCCGGGCCCACCACCTAGACCACCACGCAATCAGCACCGGACCGCCAGCGGTTCGCGAACACGGGACCCACCGCGGTCCAGGAAGAAGGAGAAATGGGTTCGGTCAAGGTCGCCATCGTCGGCGTCGGGAACTGCGCGGCCTCGCTCGTGCAGGGCGTGCACTACTACCGGGACGCCGACGAGACCTCGTCGGTGCCGGGGCTGATGCACGTCCGGTTCGGCGACTACCACGTCTCCGACATCGAGTTCGTCGCCGCGTTCGACGTGGACGCCAAGAAGGTGGGTCGGGACCTCTCCGAGGCGATCGTCGCCAGCGAGAACAACACGATCAAGATCTGCGACGTCCCGCCGGTCGGGGTCGCCGTCCAGCGCGGCACCACCCTCGACGGTCTCGGCAAGTACTACCGCGAGCTGATCGACGAGTCCGACGAGCAGCCGGTCGACGTCGTGGCCGCCCTGCGCGAGTCCGGTGCCGACGTCCTCGTCTGCTACCTCCCGGTCGGCTCGCAGCAGGCGGCGGAGTTCTACGCCCAGTGCGCCATCGACGCCGGCGTCGCCTTCGTCAACGCGCTCCCGGTCTTCATCGCCGGGACCCCCGCCTGGGCGGAGAAGTTCACCGCGGCCGGCGTGCCGATCGTCGGTGACGACATCAAGAGCCAGGTCGGCGCCACCATCACCCACCGCGTCCTCGCCAAGCTCTTCGAGGACCGCGGCGTCCAGCTCGACCGGACGATGCAGCTCAACGTCGGCGGCAACATGGACTTCAAGAACATGCTCGAGCGCGAGCGCCTGGAGTCCAAGAAGATCTCCAAGACCCAGTCGGTCACCAGCCAGGTCGACCGCGACATGGGCGTCGGCAACGTGCACATCGGCCCGTCGGACCACGTGCCGTGGCTGTCGGACCGCAAGTGGGCCTACGTCCGCCTCGAGGGCCGCGCGTTCGGCGACGTCCCGCTGAACCTGGAGTACAAGCTCGAGGTCTGGGACTCCCCGAACTCGGCCGGCATCATCATCGACGCCGTCCGTGCCGCGAAGATCGCCAAGGACCGTGGGATCGGCGGCCCGATCCTGTCGGCGTCGTCGTACTTCATGAAGAGCCCGCCGGAGCAGTACAGCGACAGCGAGGCCCGCGACGCCGTGGAGGCGTTCATCCGGGGTGACGTCGAGCGGTAAGAAGAGGTCCCGTTCTCCGCGACCACGGCCCGCGTCTCCGTCACAGGGGGCGCGGGCCGTGTCGCGTCGTGCCGGGATTCCACGTCCCCGCTCCATAGGCTGCCCGCATGCGGCCCCGGAACCTCGCCCTCGCCCTGGGGATGGCCGCCGCTCTGGTCGCGGGGTGCGCCGCGGACGAGGAGCGCGCCGTCGGTGACCCGGTCACCCGCGCCGAGGCCGAGGTCCTCGCCGACGTGCTGCAGCGCAACCACCAGCGCGGCGGCGCCGACTTCGTGGTGACCGCGCCCTACGGCGACGACGTCCTGCTGACCCTGACCGGGGAGATCGACTTCCGGAACTCGGCCGCCCGGGCCGTCGCGGTGACGAGCTTCGCCGACGACCGCCCCGACCAGCGGGCGACGCTGGTCTTCACCGCCGAGGACGTCTGGTTCGGCGACGTGGCGGGGGCACCCGGCTGGCTCCGGCGGCCGGTGGTCACCGACGACGGCGACGGGCCGCCGCGGTTGCTCGACGTCGTCGTCGAGTTGCTGATGAACCTCACCGCGCGCACGGGCGACGACCCGGCGGCGTTCCTCGCCGGGGATCACACGTGGGAGGGCCAGCGGTCGATCGACGGCCGGTTGACCACGCTGTTCGGGCTGCAGGAGGGCCGCCGGGTCGCGGTGGTCGCGTCCGACGACCTGCTCGCCCAGTTCGTCACGCCGCTGCCGGAGTCCGACGTCGAGGTGACGGTCACGCTGGCCGACCACGGACGGCGGCGCATCGACCTGCCGCCCGACGCGGGGACGACCGAGGCAGCCGGCTCCGCGGACGTCCTGGCGAGGCTGGGGCTCTAGCCGGGCGAGGTCACCGGCCGAGAGCAGCGGGAGAGGGCGGCCTCTTCCCCAGACCGCCCTCTCCCGGGGTCCTTCCTACCAGATCCCACCCGATCCGGGCACCCTTGCGGCGGGATTCAGTTCGCGGCGGGATCCGCCGGGGCGGTGGAGAGCACGGCCAGCCGTCCGCTCTGCCGACCCATGACCGCGCGCCACAGCTCCGGCCCGGCCGGCGCGCCGAGGACGTCGTCCGGGTCGCCGGGCACGCACGCCCAGGCGCCCTCGGCGATCTCCATGGCCAGCTGCCCGGGCGACCAGCCGGCGTAGCCGGCGAACACCCGCAGGCCGGTGAGCTCGTCGGTGAGGTCGGCCGGGTCGCTGTCGAGGTCGACCAGGTAGACGTCGCCGGCCACCCGGCGCAGCGGGCTGTCGGCGCCGGCGGCCGCGCCGGGGGCGACGGCGAGGCAGAGGGCGGTGTCGGTCTCGCAGGGACCACCCACGTGGAACACGCCGGGGTCGACCGCGAGGTCGCACCAGCCCGGCAGCACGTCGCGGATCTCCACCTGGCTCGGCCGGCCCAGGACGACGCCGAGCGTGCCGCTGTCGGAGTGGTCCAGCACGTAGACGACCGTGCCGGCGAAGGTCGGGTCGCTGAGCGCGGGCATCGCGACGAGGAGCGAACCGGGGCGGACGTCGTCGAGGCAGCCGACGGAGAGCGCCGGGACGGCGGGGGCACGACGGCGCCCGGTCGCGGGCCGCGCGGGCGGTCCGGACTCGGGATCGGGCGACGCTGGCACCGGAGTCATCGCGTCCAGTGTGCCCCACCTCGGCGCCGCAGGGAGCGGTCGTCCCCCCGCCTGGGGATCTGCCGCGGCGCGCCTAGGGTGGCGGCGTGGCGGAGGTGGAGACGAGCGTCCGCCACCTGCTGCGCCGGGGCGACTTCCGCCGGCTCCTGACCACCCGGTTGTCCTCGCAGTTCGGCGACGGCGTGTTCCAGGCGGCGCTGGCCGGCACCGTGCTGTTCAACCCGCAGCGAGCGGCCGAGCCCGTGGACATCGCGGCCGGCTTCGCGGTGCTCCTGCTGCCCTACTCCCTCGTCGGTCCCTTCGCCGGCGTCTGGCTGGACCGGTGGAGCCGGCGGCAGGTGCTGCTGCGCGCGAACGTCGTCCGGGCCGGCCTGGTCGCCGTCGTCGCCGCGCTGGTCCTCTTCGGCGTCGAGGGGACGGCGTTCTACGCGGCCGGTCTCACGGTGTTCTCGGTCAACCGGTTCGTCCTCGCCGCGCTGTCGGCCGGGCTGCCGCACACCACCGACGAGCCGTCGCTGGTCCCCGCGAACGCACTGTCGACGACGGCCGGGGGTGTGTCCACGGTCGTCGGCGGCGCGGCGGCGCTCCTCGTGCTGGAGGGCACCGACTCCGCGAACCCCGGGTACGCGGCGGTCGCACTGGTCGCGGCGGTGCCCTACCTCGCCGCCGCGGCCGTCGTCCGCGGCTTCCCGCGGGCCTACCTCGGGCCCGACCACATGGCGGACTCCGCGCGGATGAGCGCCCGCGACGTCGTCAGCGGCATGGTGGCCGGCGCGCGGCACGTCCTCGAGCTGCCACCGGCCGCTGCGGCGCTGCTCGCCATCGGCCTGCACCGGCTGTTCTACGGCGTCTTCACGCTCATGACGCTGCTGCTCTACCGCAACACGTTCGAGGACGGCGGGACGCCGTTCCCCGGCGGGATCCTGGGGCTGGGTCAGGTGGTGGCGGCCGCCGCGACGGGGACCCTGCTCGCCGCCGTGGTCACCCCGCCGGTCGTCCGGCGGATCGGCACCACGCGGTGGGTACCGCTGCTGCTGACCGCCGGCGGGGTGGCCCAGCTGGCGCTGGTGCTCGCGTTCGAACCGGCCGCCGTCGTCGTCGTCGGCCTGCTGCTGGGCTTCGTGGCCCAGGGAGTGAAGATCTGCGTGGACAGCACGCTGCAGGAGACGGTCGAGGACGACTACCGCGGCCGTGTGTTCTCCGTCTACGACACCCTCTTCAACATGACGTTCGTGGCGGCCCTGCTCATCGGGGCCTTCACCCTGCCGCGTTCGGGCATCTCGGTCGTGGTGCCGGTGACCGTCGCCGTCGGCTACGTCCTGGCCGCGGTCGGCTACTCCCGCATCACCCGTCGGCACTGACGTGCCGCGGGGCGGCGCTCAGAGGTCCGGCACGCACGTCCCGCTGCCCAGCCGGGACAGCCCGGTCAGGTCTCCGCTCGCGTAGTCGGTGACCTCCTGCTGCGCCTTCGGGTAGAGCAGCTGGCTGGCGTCGTCGACGTGCCCGAGCCCGACCAGGTGGCCGAGCTCGTGCAGCACGATGGACCGGACGACGTCCTCGCCGTCCGGCCGGTCCAGGAGCTCCGGCAGCGTGCCGGCGTCCAGCGACACGGTCCCGGTGACGAAGACGCGCGGCCCGTCGCCGAGGGAGACGGCCACGCTGCCGGCCTCGCCGACGATGTCTCCCGCCAGGGCCGGGTTCTGCTCCTCGGTCTCCCAGGCGACGAGGACCGGCGCCCAGCGGTTGCCGTAGCGGTCGGGCTGGTACAGCTCGCGGTCGTGGGTGGCCGGCTCGTCCGAGGCGCCGTCGTGGATGAACCGCAGCCCGGTCACCTCGCCGAGCCGCGCGAAGGCCTCGTGCAGGAGGGCGTCACCGCCCGGCGGGGCGGCGTCGGGCCGCAGCACGTAGTGCACGGGTCGGCACGGGTCGTAGGCCACCGGGGTGACGCCGTCGACCTGGAAGGTCACGAAGGTGTGCGGCCCGCCCTCGGGGGGCGGCGGGGGTGGGGTGGCCAGCGGACGGCGGGCGGCCTCGTGGCCGGGGGTGGGCCGGTCCGTGGGCACCGGGACGGCCGACGGCTCCGGCGCACCGTCCGGCAGCTCGCCCTGCGCCGCAGGGGGCTGCGCCGGCACGGGCTCCGTCCGGGGTGCCCACGGCCAGGGACCCGGCCCGACCAGGACGGCGGAACCGACGGCGAGGAACACCACGAGCACGACGACGAGCAGGGCGCGCAGGGCGCCCCTGCCGCGCCGACGACGGCGGGGCGGTGGAGGAGGCGTGGGAGGCCGCCAGTGCATCGGCTGCACGGGCAGGCCCGCGGCCTCGTCCAGGACCCACTGCGGCACGCGCCCGGTCGGGGACGTCGGCACGCCGAGGAGCTTCCCCTCGTCGTCCCGGTCCCCGTGCACAGTGCGATTGTCGGCACAACCGGGGACGGAGTTCAGTCCTGCCGGTCCGTCCACCACTCGCGGAGGGCCGCCTCGGCCTCGTCCCGGTCGAGCGGACCGCGCTCGAGCCGGAGATCCTTGAGGAACCGCCACGCCCGTCCGACGTCCGGGCCGGGCTCCAGGCCGAGCAGTTCCATGATCGCGTTGCCGTCGAGATCGGGCCGCACGCGGGCCAGGTCCTCCTGCTCGGAGATCTCCCGGATGCGCTGCTCCAGGGAGTCGTAGGTCGCCGACAGCATCGCCGCGCGGCGCTTGTTGCGGGTCGTGGAGTCCGAGCGCACCAGCTTGTGCAGGCGGGGCAGCAGGTCGCCGGCGTCGGTGACGTAGCGGCGCACGGCGGAGTCGGTCCACTCACCCGTGCCGTAGCCGTGGAAGCGCAGGTGCAGGAAGGTCAGCCGGGACACCGCCTCGACGACGTCCTTGGGGTAGCGCAGCGCGGTCAGCCGCTTGCGGACCAGCTTCGCCCCGACCACCTCGTGGTGGTGGAACGAGACCCGGCCCTTCGGCTCGTGCCGCCGCGTCGCCGGCTTGCCGATGTCGTGCAGCAGCGCGGCCAGCCGCAGCACCAGGTCCGGCGACTCCGCTCCGTCCTCCCCCGCCCGCCCCGCTGCCTTCTCCAGCTCGATCGCCTGGTCCAGCACGGTCAGCGAGTGGGTGTAGACGTCCTTGTGCTGGTGGTGCTCGTCGATCTCCATCCGCAGCGCGGACAGCTCCGGCAGGACGACGTCGGCCAGGCCGGTGTCGACGAACAGCTCGAGCGCCGCCCTCGGCGAGTCCTGCAGCAGGGTCTTCGACAGCTCCACCTGCACCCGCTCGGGGGTGATCCGGCCCAGCTGCGCGGCCGAGGAGGTCATCGCGGCCACCACCTCGTCGTCCGGGGTCAACTGCAGCTGGGCCACGAAACGGACGGCGCGCAGCATCCGCAGCGGGTCGTCGGCGAAGGAGTCGACGGCCGACCCGGGGGTGCGCAGCCGCTTGGCCAGCAGGTCACCGAGCCCGCCGAAGGGGTCGGTCACCGTCCGGTCGGGGCCGAGGGAGACGGCCATGGCGTTGACGGTGAAGTCGCGGCGCGCGAGGTCGTCGACCAGCGAGTCGCCCCAGGCGACCTCGGGGTTGCGCGACTCACGGTCGTAGCGGTCGGCCCGGAAGGTGGTGATCTCCAGCCGGACGCTGGTGCCCTGTCGATGCACCTCGGCGCCGACGGTGCCGAACGCGATGCCGGTGTTCCACGTGGAACCGGCCCAGCCGCGCAGCAGCTCGAGGACCTGCTCGGGCCGGGCGTCCGTCGTGACGTCCAGGTCGCCGGGGACGCGCGGCCCGTCCGCCGCCGCCGCGAGGAGCGCGTCCCGCACCGAGCCGCCGACCAGGTGCACCTCGAAGCCGGCCGCGGTGAACCGCTGACCCAGCTCGGTGAGGACGGGAGAGAGGTCGACCAGCTCCCGCACGGTCGCCTGGACAGCCGGGGGCACCGGCTGCGGCGTTGGGCGACTCGGGGGCTTGGCGGACACGACGAGCCAGGGTAGTGCGACGGGTCGCGCTACCCTCCTGGCATGGCTGGGACGGGCGGGCGCGGACGCCCCGGCCGCCGGTTGCGCCGGGTCGACGAGACCTCCGCCGGGGGCCTGGTGGTGGCGGACGACGGTGTGACCGGGCCCCGTGCTGCCCTGATCGGCCGCACGGACCGCCGCGGCCGTCTGCTCTGGTCCCTCCCGAAGGGGCACATCGAGGACGGCGAGACGCCGGAGGACACCGCCGTCCGCGAGGTCGCGGAGGAGACGGGGATCATCGGCGAGGTCGTCGCGCCGCTCGGGATCATCGACTTCTGGTTCGTCGCCGACGGCCGCCGCGTGCACAAGACCGTGCACCACTTCCTGCTCCGCGCGATCGGAGGCGCCCTCTCCGACGCCGACGTCGAGGTGACCGAGGTCGCCTGGGTGCCCCTGGACGAGCTCAGCGGCCGACTGGCCTACGCCGACGAGCGGGCACTGGTCGAGCGCGCGCCCGCATTGCTGGCCGACACGGCCTGACCGAGCTTGCGAGGTCAGAGACGGCACAGCATCGCAACGCGTCAGCGGCCGACGAGCGCCAGCGAGGAGGTCTGATGTCGCGGCCGGCGCTGTTGCGCGCCGCCGTCGCACCTCTGCTCGCCACGGCGTTCGGAGTCATGGCGTTCGGGGCCATGCCGTCCGGGGTCGTGGCACCCGTCCCTGTCGCACATGCCGCACCGGCGGACGACGACACCCGCGACGACGACCGCCCGGTCCAGATCCAGGTCGGCCGGTTCGAGCCCCGCACCCTCACCCCCGGTGCGACCGTCACGGTCACCGGGCAGCTGGTGAACACCGGCTCCACCGCGATCACCGACCTCAGCCTCCGGCTGCAGCGAGGGGACGTCGTCACCACCCGCGCCGAGCTGGCCTCCCTCGCCCAGGACCCCGATCCGGCGACCACCGTCGAGCCGCCGTTCCTCGACGTGCCCGGCGAGCTCGCCCCGGGCGGCCGGCTGGACTTCAGCTACAACCTGGCGGCCGAGGCGCTGGAGCTCACCCAGGACGGCGTCTACCCGGTCCTCATCAACGTCAACGGCGCGGTGGACGGCAACGACCAGCGGCGCGTCGGCGAGCTGCCCACCTACGTCGTGCAGCAGCAGGTGCTGCCGCCCTCGCGCGCGGCCGTCGCGTGGCTGTGGCCGCTGGTCGAGCGCACCCACCGCGAGCCCTCCGGCCGGTTCGCCGACGACGACCTCACCGAGGTGATCAGCGAGGGCGGCCGGCTCGACCGCGCGCTGACCGTCGTCGAACGCCTCCCCGACGCCCAGGCGCCCGGTGCGCCCGAGCCGGTGCCCGCCCTCCCCGTCACCCTCGCCGTGGACCCGGCGCTGGTGGAGGAGCTGCAGATCATGGCCGCCGGCCCGTACGAGGTGGGCGGAACCGGCACGGGCCGGGGCACCGACGCGGCCGCCGCATTCCTGGAGCGGCTCGCCGCCGTCGCCGCCGTCCATCCGGTCGTGGCGCTGCCCTACGGGGACGTCGACGCCGACGCGCTCCAGGCGTCGGGCATGTCCGAGGTGCTGACCCGGAGCCTGCCCGGTACGCCGGACGGCACGGCCCAGGACCCGCCCGGCGACGACGCGGCCACGCCCGCGGCCCCGGCCACGGGGACGCCGGCACCCGCGCCGGAGGCGGAGGAGAGCGGACTCGGCGCCGGGGCGGAGATCCTCGCCGAGGCGCTGGACGTCGAGCCGCGGACCGACGTGGCCTGGGCGGCGGGGGGGTCGCTCCGCAGCGACACCCTCGCGACGCTGCAGGCCGGCGGCGTGCGCAGCGTCGTCCTCGGGCCGGGTGCCCTGGCCGACGGCGACGCCGCGGTCGGGCTGTCGGGTCCCGCCGCCGCGGCGCGAACCTCGGTCACGACGCCGAGCGGAACCCTCGGGGCCCTCGTCGCCGACCCGACGCTGGGGGAGATCGTCGGGACCGCCGAGCAGGTGCCCGGTGGTGCCCGCCTGGCCGAGCAGCGCTACCTCGCCGAGCTCGCGGTGATCGGACTGCAGGCTCCCGCAGGTACGGAGCAGACCGTGCTGGTGGCGGCGCCGCGGGACGTCGAGGCCGGGCCCGAGGGCGCCGGCGCGATGATGGCCGACACGACCGCGATGCCATGGCTGCGGGCCGGCTCGGTCGACGAGCTCGCCGCCGGCCCGGCCACCGCGGCAGGGGACCTCCGAGACCCGGTCGACGTGATCCACCTCGACGCCACCGGGCTGGCCGCCGTCGCCACGGCCGTGGCCACCCGGGACGACGTGGCCGGTGCCGTCGCCGGTGACGCCGACCGGGCGCTGCGCTCCTCCGACGCCGCCATCTCCCGCACCACGACCGTCGGGTGGCGGGCCGACCCCGACGGCTTCCGCGCCGCCGCCACGGCCCTCAGCGCGTCGCTGGACCGGCTGCGGGGGCGGGTGACCCTCCTGGCGCCGGCCGACGGCACGTACAGCCTGGCCTCCAGTGACGCACCCCTGGTCCTGACCGTCCGCAACGACCTGCCCGTGAGCGTCGAGGTGCTGCTGGAGGTCCGGACCCGCGGCAACCGCGGGCTGTCGATCGGGGACATCGGCACGCAGACCCTCGCGCCCGGGGAGCGGACGACCCTCACCGTGCCCACCGAGCTACGCCAGTCCGGCGGGTTCGCGGTGACCGCGCAGCTGACCACCCCCGGCGGCGGTCCGCTGGGCGACGAGATCCAGCTCCAGGTGAAGAGCACCGCCTACGGGCCCATCTCGCTGCTCATCACGATCGGCGCCGCCGCGCTGCTGGGCCTGCTCTTCCTGCGGCGGCTGGTCAACTTCGTCCTGCGCCGGCGGCGTGCGGCCCGCGAGCAGGCCGAGCTCGGACCCGGCGGCCCCGAAGGTGCCACCGTGGCGATGCCGCCCAACCGGAGCCCGGTGTGACCAGCGGCCCCGACAGCGACCGCCCCGCCCGCGCGGGCGGCCCGCCGCTGCCCCCGTCGCCGTACCGGGCGGCCCCGCCGCCGTCGGCGCCGTTCGCTAGCGCCCCCGCCCCCGAGGCGCCCCCCGTACCACCCCGCTCCCTGCCGCCCCTGCCCCCGGTGCCGCCGCCGGCCCCCCGCAACCGCTGGGTGCCCGCCGCCGACGACACCCAGGTGATGACGTCGCTCCCGCCGGTCCCGCGGGGTCCGGTGGGGGAGAGCGACGAGGAGGTCGAGCAGCGCGAGGGTGCACCCGGCGCCAGCAGCGGCATCCTGCGCGCCGCCGGCACCATGGCGGTCGCGACGCTCGTCTCCCGCATCACCGGCCTGCTCCGCACGATGGTGCTCGCCGCCGCGCTCGGCGTCGGCCTGGTCAACGACGCCTACAACACCACCAACACGCTGCCCAACATCGTCTACGAGCTGCTGCTGGGCGGGATCCTGGCCTCCGTCGTCGTCCCCCTTCTGGTGCACGCGCAGGAGCGGGACCCCGACGGCGGGACGGCGTACGCCCAGCGGCTGGCCACCCTCGCCATCGGCGGCCTGGTGGTCGTGACGGCGGTGGCGATCGCCGCCGCGCCGTTGCTGACCGCGCTGTACGGCATCACCGACGACGAGGCCCAGGTCCAGCTCGCCAACTGGTTGTCGCGCATCCTGCTGGTCGAGATCGTCTTCTACGGCATCGGCGCCTTGGCGCAGGCGATCCTGAACTCGCGCGGTGTCTTCGGCCCGCCCGCGTGGGCGCCGGTCCTGAACAACGTCGTGGTGATCGCCACCGGCGTGCTCTTCCTCGCGATGAGCGGACCGGGTGACCTGGACCCGGCCACGATCTCGCCGGGCCTGGTGTGGCTGCTCGGGATCGGCACGGTGCTGGGCATCGCCGTCCAGGCGCTGGTCCTGCTGCCGCTGCTGGGGCGGGCCGGCGTGCCGCTGCGGCCGCGCTGGGGCCTGAAGAACACCGGTCTGCGCGAGGCGGGCTCGCTCGGGCTGTGGGTGATCGGCTACGTGGCCGTCAGCCAGGTCGGCGTCATCGTGGCCACCCGCATCGCCAACGCGGCCGGACGGGAGGGAGCCCTGGGCTCCAGCGCCTTCGCGATCGCGAGCCTGCTGTTCCAGATGCCCTACGGGATCATCGGCGTCGCCCTGCTGACCGCGCTGGTGCCGCGGATGAGCCGCGCCGCCGCCCGGCACGACGTCCCGGGGGTCGCCGAGGACCTCGCCCTGGGCACCCGTCTGTCGGCCCTGGGTCTGCTGCCGGTGACCGCCGCCCTGATCGTCCTCGGGCCTCCCCTGGCCTCGCTGATCTTCGCCCGGGGCAACACGACGGCCGCCGAGGCCGCCGGCATCGGCACCGCGCTGGCCATCGGGGCTTTCGGCCTGCTCCCGATGGCTGTCACCCTGCTGCAGCTCCGCGTCTTCTACGCCATGAAGGACGCCCGCACGCCGACCCTGATCCAGGTCGGCATGGTCGCCGTCCGCGTGCCCCTGCTCCTGCTGGTGCCCGCCCTGGTCGAACCCGATCACGTGGTCGCGGGACTCATGCTGGCGACCAGCATCACGTACGTGGCGGGCTGGGTCATCGGGGACGTCGCGCTGCGCCGCCGGCTGGGCGGACTGCGCACCCGGGAGACGTTCGGGCCGGTCCTGCGGATCGCCGCGGCCTCCCTGGTCGCCGGTGGCGCCGGCTGGCTTGTCCGGAACGTGACCGACGACCTGCTCGGCGCGTCCACCACAGGGTCGCTCGCCGCCGTGCTGGTCGGTACCGTGGTCATCGGCGGCGTGGCTCTCGCAGGTCTCGCGGTCGCTCGCGTCCCCGAACTCAGGGAGCCCCTGGCAGCTGTCAGGGCCCGGATGGGACGCGGATGACCGATCCTTCGCAGAGTGCGTCGCCGACGCCTGGGCAGTCGCACGGGCGAGCGGACCAGGACAGGGGGTCGACAGTGTCGATGACGTCGACGACCACCGGCCTGCCGGACCGCTACCGGCCGCTGGATCAGGTGGGCCCCGACGAACCGACACCGACCGGCGTCATCCGCTGCTGGCGCGCCAAGGACCGGGTCCTCAACCGGGACGTCGCGATCCGCGTGCACACGCCCGCCGGTCCCGCGGCGCACGCCTGGATCGCCCGCGCGCTGACCGCCGGCGGGCTGGCCACGCCCGCGCTGGCAATGGTCTACGACGCTTCCGAGGGGGTCGGGGGCGTGGCGGGAGAGGCCACGGCCCCGGGTGGTGCCGCGTACGTCGTCAACGAGTGGATCGACGGCGAGACGCTGGCCGACCGGCTGGCGAGCGGCCCGCTGCCCGAGCGCGACGTCCGGACGGTGCTGCGCCGCCTGGCCGAGGGCATCGCCGAGGCCCACCGCGTCGGGCTCGCCGTCGGCGGTCTCACCACCGACAACGTCGTCCTGCGGCCCAACGGCCTGGTCGGCCTGCGCGCGGTCCCCGCGGCCACCGGCACCATCGACGGGGACATCGCTGCGCTCGGCGCCCTCCTCGAGGCCTGCCTGACCGGCCTGGACCCTGCCGACCCGGAGCCGCGGCCGCTGACCGGTCCCTCCGACCTGGTGGCACTGGTCCGCCGTGCGCGCTCGACCGAGCCGGGCCAGGGGCTGTCCAGCGTGGCCGCGATGGCCGCGCTGCTGGCCGAGCGGCCGCGCTCCACGGGCTCGACGGCCGCGTCGGCGCACCGCGGCCACGGCGACGGCGCGGACAAGGAGACCGACAGCGGCTGGCTGCGCAAGCTCCGCGACCGGCGCAGCGACCAGCCCGAGACCGCGCCCGACGCCCCCGCCGCGCAGGCCGA
>NZ_SPQM01000054.1 GCF_004570345.1 Blastococcus sp. CT_GayMR20
GATCTCGAGGCGCGCGTCCCCGGTCTGCGCGCGGCCGTGGAGACAGCCGAGAGCGCGCTGGCGGCGACCCGGGCGGCCGACGCCCTGGAGTCGCGCCTCGTCCGCGCCCGCGCCGACGTGCAGGTCCGGCGGGAGAACTGGTCCGACGCACGCGAGCAGTGGCTCGACCTGCGTGGCCGTCGCCTCGACGGCATGGCGGCCGAGCTGGCGGCCCAGCTCGCCGACGGCGCGGACTGCCCCGTCTGCGGCGCCACGGAGCATCCGCGTCGCGCCGTCCACACCGGACCGGCGGTCACCGCCGACGACGAGCAGGCCGCCCACGACGCTGCCGAGGCTGCCGAGGTCGCCTTCACCGCGGCGGCCGCCGACCTCGACCGCCAGGAGCGCGAACTCGCCGGTCTGCGCGCCCGCTCCGGCGCGGCACCCCTCGCCGAGCAGGCGGCGGCGCTCGACGCGCTGCATGCCGACGCGCGGCAGGCCACCGACGTGGCCGCGACGCTCGGACCGGCGCAGGCCCTGCACGCCACGCTGCTGGTCGAGCGGGAAGAGGCCGCGGCGCGGCTCGCCGCCGACCGCGAGGAGCTGCGTGCACGCACGGCCGAACGGGACGCCCACGTCACCGCCCTGGCCCAGCTGGCCGAGCGTCTCGCCCAGGCGCGGGGGAGCGACGCCGACCTGGCGTCGCGGGTCCGCCGGCTGACCGACGCCGCCGAGCGCTGTGAGGCGGTCGTGGCCGCGGAGAGCGACGAGGTGCGCGCGCGGGCGGCTGCCGACACGGCCCGACGGACGGCGGAGGGCCGCGCCGCCGGGGCCGGGTTCGACGACGTGCTGACGGCCGCCGGGTCCCTCCTGGCGCCGGGCCGGCTCGCCGTCCTCGACCGCACGATCGACGGGCACGACCAGGCCGTCGCGGTGCTCCGGGCGCGGCTGGCCGAGCCGGACCTGGCCGAGATCGGTCCGCGACCCGCCGTCGCCGCGCTGGAGGAACGCTGCGCGACCGCCACCCGGCGGCGCGAGGAGTCGGTCGCGGAGCTCGAGCGGTCCCGTCGCTGCACCCAGGGGCTGGAGTCGCTCGCGGGGGACGTCACCGCGGCGGAGGTCGAGGTCGCCGAGCTGCGCGCCTGGGCCGACCGGGTCACCGCGCTGGCCGACCTGGTGAACGGCCGCGGCTCGAACACGCTGCGGATGCGGCTGCAGTCCTTCGTGCTCGCCGCCCGGCTCGAGCAGGTCGCCGAGGTGGCCAGCCGCCGCCTCCTCGACATGTCCGGTGGGCGCTACACGTTCCTGCACAGCGACGCGCAGGGCCGGCACGGGGCGCGCGGTGGCCTCAGCCTGGACGTCTTCGACGAGTACACCGGCGTCCGGCGGCCGACCAAGACCCTGTCCGGCGGGGAGAGCTTCATGGCTTCGCTCGCGTTGGCGCTGGGCCTCGCCGACGTGGTCACGGCCGAGAGCGGTGGCGTGCAGCTCGACACCCTGTTCGTCGACGAGGGCTTCGGCACCCTCGACCCGCAGGCCCTGGACGCCGTCATGACGGTGCTCGACGAGCTGCGCCGGGGTGGGCGCACGGTGGGTGTCATCAGCCACGTCGAGGAGCTGCGGACCCGCATCCCGAGCCGGTTGCAGATCCTTGCGAAGCGCGAGGGCTCGCGGATCGCCTCCTGACCGACGGGTCAGACGGGCAGGCGCGAACTGTCTGCCGCGGCCGCCTGCGGCGGCGCCGGGAAGACCCAGGCGCGGTAGACGAGGAAGCGGATCGCCGTGCCCAGGGCGATCGAGCCGATGTTCGCGGCCTGCAGGGCGAGTGCGCCCTCCTGCCCGAGCGGGTACCGGACGAACGCGACGATCGCCAGGCTGATCAGCAGCGCGCCCCCGTTGACCACGAGGAACCGCACGTAGTCCCGGTGCAGCTGGGTGTGCGACCGGTGCGAGAAGGACCAGAAGCGGTGGCCGAGGAAGGCCGTCGTGGTCGAGAGCAGCGCGGCGACGAGCTTTGCCGTCACCGGGCTGAGCTGCGTCTCGGTGATCAGGAACTGGAAGACCGCGAGATCGAGCGCGAAGGCCACGCCGCCGACGACGCCGAAGGCGCTCAGCTCCTTGACCAGGACACCCCAGGTGTCGCGCAGGCTCCATCGGGGCGGGAACGGCACGGCATCGACTGTACGGAGCGGGCGGGCCGCCGGGGGCGCGTCCGGCGACGACCTGCCGCCCGCGCCGGACCCGCACGCCGGAGCACCGGATAGTCTCGCGCCCGCCATGGCTGCTGCCCTCGATCCGCGTACCGGACTGCCCGTCGTGGCGATGGTCGGCGGCGGGCAGCTGTCACGGATGACCCATCAGGCGGCGGTCGCGCTGGGCCAGTCCCTCCGTGTGCTGGCGACGGATCCGGCCGAGTCGGCCGCGCTCGTCGCGGCCGACGTACGGCTCGGCGACCACCGGGACCTCGCTGACCTGCAGCGGCTGGCCGACGGGGCCACGGTCGTCACCTTCGACCACGAGCACGTCCCGACCGAGCACCTGCACGCGCTGCAGGACGCCGGCCACCGGGTCGCGCCGGGTCCGGACGCCCTTGTCCACGCACAGGACAAGCTGGTGCTGCGGCGGGCGCTGCAGGAGGCCGGGGAGCCCCAGCCCGCCTGGACCGAGGCGGGCACGGTCCACGAGGTCACCGCGTTCGCCGAGGACGTGGGATGGCCGGTGGTCCTGAAGACCCCGCGCGGGGGCTACGACGGCAAGGGCGTGTTCGTCGTCGACGGGCCCGACCGCGTCGCGGAGCTGCTCGAGCGGCACGGCACGCTGCTGGTCGAGGAGCGGGTGGCGCTCGTCCGCGAGCTCTCCGCCCAGGTCGCCCGCTCACCCTTCGGCCAGGCCGCCGTCTGGCCGGTGGTGGAGACCGTGCAGCGCGACGGCGTCTGCGCCGAGGTGCTGGCACCCGCTCCCGACCTCGCCGAGGAGCTGGCGGTCGGGGCGCAGGAACTCGCCGTCCGCATCGCCGACCGGCTCGGCGTCGTCGGCATGCTCGCCGTCGAGCTGTTCCAGACCACCGAGGGGGTCCTGGTCAACGAACTCGCCATGCGGCCGCACAACTCGGGGCACTGGACGATCGAGGGCTCCCGCACCAGCCAGTTCGAGCAGCACCTGCGCGCCGTCCTCGACTACCCGCTCGGCGACACGGCCATGACCGCGCCGGTCGCGGTCATGGCCAACGTGCTGGGCGGAGCCGCCGCCGAGGCCGACTGGGCGGGGCCGGCGCTGGACGAGCGCATCCACCACTTCATGGCGCACTGGCCCGACGTGAAGCTGCACTGGTACGGCAAGGGACAGCGCCGGGGCCGCAAGCTCGGCCACGTGACGGCCCTCGGCGACGACGTGTCCGAGGTGCGCGCCCGAGCGGTCGCTGCCGCGCGGTACCTGGCCGACGGCCTGCTGGATGGGGCATTCGCCTTCGAGCACGAGCACTGAGGGGACCTGCATGAGCCAACCGAACGGCGACCCCGTGGTGGGCATCGTCATGGGCAGCGACTCCGACTGGCCCACGATGGAGCCGGCCGCCGGGGCGCTGGAGGAGTTCGGCGTCCCCTACGAGGCGCACGTGCTCTCCGCGCACCGGACACCGCGCCGGATGCTCGACTACGCCGAGGCCGCCGCCGGCAGGGGACTGCGCGTGCTCATCGCCGGCGCCGGGGGAGCGGCGCACCTGCCCGGCATGGTCGCCGCCGCCACCCCGCTGCCCGTCATCGGCGTCCCGCGGGCCCTGGACCGTCTCGACGGCCTGGACAGCCTGCTCTCGATCGTGCAGATGCCCGCGGGCGTGCCGGTCGCGACCGTCGGCATCGGCGGCGGCCGCAATGCCGGGCTGCTGGCCGTCCGCATCCTGGCCGCCTCCGACGACGCGCTCCGGGCGGCCGTCGCACAGTTCCAGACCGAGCTGGCCGAGTCGGTGGTGGCCCGTGACCTCACCCTCCAGGAGCGACTCGCGTCGGACGGATAGCCCGCCGGGCTTAGGATCTACCCGTGGGTAACGACTCCGGGCTGTACGCCCTCTCCGAGGAGCACGAGGCGATCCGGGAGGCGGTCCGGGACATCGCCGAGCGCGAGATCGCCCCCTTCGCCGCGGAGGTGGACGCCGACTCGCGGTACCCGATCGAGGCGCAGAAGGCGCTGACGGCGGCCGGGTTCCACGCCACCCACATCCCCGAGGCCTACGGCGGCGAGGGTGCCGACGCGATCGCCACCTGCATCGTCATCGAGGAGGTCGCGCGGGTCGACGCGAGCGCCTCGCTCATCCCCGCGGTGAACAAGCTCGGCTCGATGCCGGTGATCCTGTCCGGCTCCGAGGACGTCAAGCAGAAGGTCCTGCCGTCCATCGCCGCCGGCGACGCGATGATCAGCTACGGGCTGTCGGAGCGGGAGGCCGGCTCCGATGCCGCGGCCATGAAGACCCGGGCCCGCCTCGAGGGCGACTCCTGGGTCCTCAACGGCACCAAGGCCTGGATCACCAACTCCGGGGTCTCCGAGTGGTACACGGTCATGGCCGTCACCGACCCGGAGAAGGGCGCCAACGGCATCTCGGCGTTCGTCGTGCACAAGGACGACCCCGGTTTCGCCGTCGGCCCCAAGGAACGCAAGATGGGGATCAAGGGCTCGCCGACCTGCGAGCTGTACTTCACCGACTGCACGATCCCGGCCGACCGCATCATCGGGGCGCCGGGCACCGGCTTCAAGACCGCGCTGCGGACGCTGGACTTCACCCGGCCCACCATCGGCGCCCAGGCGGTCGGCATCGCGCAGGGTGCGCTCGACGCGGCAGTCGCCTACGTCAAGGAGCGCAAGCAGTTCGGGACGTCGATCGGCTCCTTCCAGGGCGTGCAGTTCATGCTCGCCGACATGCAGATGAAGGTCGAGGCAGCCCGGCACCTGGTCTACGTCGCCGCGGCGGCCGGCGAGCAGGGGCGGTCCGACGTCACCCGCGTCTCGGCGTCGGCGAAGGCGTTCGCCTCGGACATCGCCATGCAGGTGACCACCGACGCCGTCCAGCTCTTCGGCGGGGCCGGCTACACGCAGGACTTCCCGGTCGAGCGGATGATGCGCGACGCCAAGATCACCCAGATCTACGAGGGCACCAACCAGGTCCAACGCATGGTGATCGCTCGCAGCCTCTTGAAGTAGCGGCCCTCGGTCCCGGCACTCAGCCGAGGAGCTCGGTGACCGCCGACAGGCGGCTGTCGCCGCCCATCGCGGCGAGCCACGCCGACCACCCGGGACGGCTCCGCATCGCCTCGAGTGCTGCGCGGGCCGCTGCCCGGTCACCGCGGCGGGACGCGGCCAGCGCCGCGTAGAGGTCGCGCGCGCCGACGGGTGCGAAGAGGGCGAGTGTCTCGTAGTCCCGCTCGTCGTAGGCGCGCTGCAGGTTGCGCAGCATGCGCAGCTGCGCCACCGGGTCGCCGGAGTCGTCGACCCGCAGATCCACCAGGACGCCGTCGTCCTCGTCGGTGGGCGCGGTCCCGCGGACGACGACCAGCGCCGCGGACTGCCGCCCGCGCAGATCCCCGCCCGCGTCCTGCCCGGCGGTGAGGGCGGCCACCAGGCGGTCGGGGAGGTCACCGCCGCCGGCGGCGAACGCCTCCGCCATGGCGGGCAGCACCTCCGCCGACGCAAGCATGTTGCCCTGCACGCTGAAACCCGGGCCGACGACGTGGCCACTGGCAGGGAACGAGCCGGGCCCTGTGTCGGCGGCCACCGCACCGCCGATTCCGAGGACGGCGATCTGCCGCTCGGCGTCCTCCGCGGCGTGCGCCGCCCGGCGCACCAACGTCTCCGGGGCGGTCCCCTCGGCGAGCCCGGCGAGCAGGGTGTGCCCCAGCCCGCGGGGGCTGCGGGCCTGGACGGCGACGACGCCCACCCCGGGCCGGTAGCTCGGGACGGCGTGCCCGACGGCCAGGATGCAGGAGCTCACCGCGATGCCGAGGTCGCCGGTCCCCGGGTCGTGCGCGAGGACGGAGAACGTCATGCGCCGCGGCCGAGCTCGCGCACGCCCTCGATCCGCACCCCCAGCGTGGCGGTCACGCGTTCCGTGGCCGCGCGGGTGGCCAGCGCGTCGGGGCGGGGATGTCGGCACAGCACGATCGACGCGCCGGCGGACAGCGGCGCCAGCAGCCAGGCGACCGGCCCCGCTTCCAGCGCGGTGAACTCGTCGACCAGGACGCGGTCGCCTGCGACGATGCCCAGCCGACCGGCGAGCTCGGCCGCGGCGTCGGCCAGGCCACCGAGCGTCAGCTCCAGGTTGCCGACCGCCAGCCCGGGTGCGGCCGCATCGGGCGCCTCGTGCGGGACGAAGACGTCACCGTGCACCCGCACCTCGAGGGCGAAGTCCCGCGCCTGGCCGCTGTAGCCGGCCATTCCCATCCCGAGCGGGTGCAGGGACAGGCCCAGCAGCTCCTCGGCACCGGCGTCCTCCAGGGCCTCGAGCCGGTCCTGTGCCGCGAGGACGACGTCGGCGTCGGCCGCACGGCCGTCGTCCTCCGCCGCGGTGTCGACGACGGTCGCGCCGCAGCTCCAGACCGCCAGCAGCACCGCCGCGGTCTGCCAGTGCACGGGCAGGGCCACCGCGACAGTGCTCCCGGGGCCGACGTCGAACTCGTCCTGGAGCAGGTTGGCCGTCTTGGCCACCCAGTTGTCGAGCGTCGTCGCCGACAGCTCGATCCGCTCGCCGGTGGCGTCGTCGTAGTGGGTCAGGAGCGGGCGGGCCGGATCCCGGTCCCGGGCGGAGGCGAGCAGGGCGGCCGGGCCGATGGGTCGCATGACCCCAGGATCCCAGCCGTTACCGGGAGCGCCGGAAGGGCGTCCCGCGGTCAGCCGGTGGGTGGCTCGCCCTCGTCGAGGGCTTCCTGCGCCGCGACCGGGTCGTAGGCGCAGGCGTCGGCCGCGGCGGTGACCGGCGAGGGTGACGCCGCGCCCGTGGTCTCCTCGGGCTCGACCGTGGTGGTGCCCGGACCCGGCGCCGGGACCGGTGCCGGGCTCGGCGCCTGCGTGGTGGCCTCGGCTGCCGGAGGACCGGCGAGCGCGTCCTGGACCACGGTGCGGATCTTGTCGAAGTCCGGGTAGGCCGGCCTGATCACCGAGTCGTCGAACACGACGCTCTGGATGCCGGCGTCCTTCACCTTGAGTGCCAGGTCGGCGAAGTCGCCGACGACCGACTGGGGGATGTCGGTGGTCACGATGTCCTGCGTGGTCGCCGCGATCTGCTGGTACCGGCTCAGCAGGGTGATCGGGTCCGCCGCGCTGACGATGGCGTTGATCATGCAGCGCTGGCGGTCCATGCGCTGGTAGTCGCTGAGCCCGAAGCGGCCGCGGGCGTAGTGCAGGGCCCGCTCGCCGTCCATGTGCTGGTTCGGGCCGGGGGCGATGTAGTCGTCGGGGAGGTAGCCCAGCGACGGTTCCCCGCCGATCGGCACGTAGTAGTTCACGTTGACCGTGATGCCGCCCAGGGCGTCGATCAGCTGGCTGAACCCCTCGAGGTTCACGAGCACGTAGTAGTCGATCGTCAGGCCCAGGGCCTCGCCGACCCCGAGCTTGAGGAAGTCCGCGCCGGCGTTGTCCGTCGGGCCGAGGATGTCGGGGTACTCGGCCGGACCGTTGCGGTAGACGGCGTTGAGCAGGCTCTCGCTCTCGCTGCCGGCCCAGAACCCGTCGGGGTAGGCCTCGTACAGCGGGCTGTCCTCGGGGAAGGGCAGCTCCTCGAGGTTGCGCGGCAGGCTGAACGTGGTGGTGGCGCCCGACCGCGTGTCGATGCTGGCCACGATGACGGTGTCCGTGCGGACCCCGGTGCGGCCGTCGCCGCCGTCGCCACCGAGGAGCAGGACGTTGACCCGCTCCTTGTCGCCCCAGGGGTTCGCCCCGGCGTCGGTGGGCACGGTGGCCGACTCGACGTCGTCGCCGAAGAGGCCCAGGACCAGGTTGCGCTGCACCGAGGCGAGGTGGGCGGCCTCGAAGGCCGGGGCCGAGACGCCGAGTGCGAGGAGGATGACGAGCAGGGAGCCGGCCAGGTGCTGGACCCGCGTGGTGGCGTCCGGCGCGAGCACCCGGTAACCGGCGATCACGACGAGCGACCAGACGACGGCGATGCCCACGGCGGCGGCGATGACGAGCAGAAGGCCGGTCGGGCTCACCGACAGGCGCACGGCGATGTGCTGGCCACCGGTGGCCAGCCAGGCACCGAGGCCGATGAGAGCGACGAGCCCGGCCAGGACGGTCCAGCCGGCCTTCCGGTAGCCGGCGGCCAGGAGTGCGGTGCCGGGCAGGATCGCGCCCAGGGTCGTGAGGCCGAGCACCTTGCCGAAGCCGGGCTCGGGCTGCTGCACCACGGATCGGGCCGAGGAGCGCTCCTGGGGACGCGAGGTGTGGGGACGCGCGGAACGGGTGGCGCCGCGCGGCGGCCCACCGGCCGTCGCGAGTGCGGGACCGCCGCGGGGACGGACGGGACGGCCGGCACGCGGGTCGAGGCGGGGCGGGAGCGGACGTGCGCCGACTCCACCCGTCCTCTCGTCACGTTCTCGGCTCACCGGCTACCTCGCTCAGCTGTGGATGGTGCGGTCCTCGACGACCGGTCAGACCGCCCGTGGCTGGAGGTCCGTGCCGCTCGGCGGCGACTCGGGCGATGGTAGGCACGGGAACTGGGAACGATCCGTCACCGACACGGGCCCCCGGTTCCCGCGGACTCCCTCTCTTCACACGAGGCGCATCCATACCAACGCAGGACGGTGTGCCCGCGGTTCCGGCGGCAGATAGCGGATCAACGATCGACAAAGCGACATCTATCGGCATGTCCTACCGGATTGTGACCATCCGAGCACCGATGATGTATTCCACTCCCGTGCGCACCACGAATCGGCCCCGGGAGTCCGTGCAACATCGGAGGACCTCCACTCATGCGCCGCTTCGCCACAGGCTCCTTGGCCTTCCTGTCGCTGACGGGGACGATTCTCGTCCTCCCCGTCTACGCGGCCCCCCTGCCCGAGGCCCACCCCGTCGAGACGTCGATCGCCGAGGTCGCCCTCGGCTCGGTCGTCGACCCGGTCGGCGACGCAGTCGTAGGCATCGACGGTGAGGTGTTGCCCGACGGTCTGGACGGCCGCGACGGCCCGGCGGCGGCCCCCAGCCCCTCCGGCTCGTCGGCACCCGCTCCCTCCACCCCCGCTCCCACGGCGTCCGCCCCCGCGACGACGGGGCCCTCCGAGTCGGAGTCCACGGCGACTCCGGAGCCGGGCACGAGCGCTCCCACCACTCCGGCCGCACCCACCACCTCGTCGGCACCGGCCCCGAGCACCACGCCGGCACCCTCCGCGGCACCCAGCTCGTCCGAGGAGCCGACGGACGAGGACGTCGTCGTCTCGGGCGACGAGGTTCCGGGCGTGCCGGCCCTCACTGTCTCCCAGCCGTCCACGGAGCCGTTCTCCAGCGTCGGCGTGACCTGGCAGGCAGATTCCGAGATCACCGACGTCGTCGCGCAGATCCGCGTCAAGCGGCCCAGCGGTCGCTGGAGTGGCTGGACAACGCTCGAAGCCGACGACGCCGAGCAGGTAGCGCCGCCGGGATCCGCCGACGCGGTGGTCCGGGCCGGCACTGCGCCGTACTGGACCGACGACGCCCGCGGTATCGAGGTCGTCGTGCAAGGGGCCCGCGGGGACGTTCCCGAGGACGTCCGGGTTGCCCTCATCGACCCGGGCGAGAGTGCGGCGGATTCGGCCCCCGCAGTCGCGAGCGCCGCGCAGGACCAGGCGAACGCGGCCGTCGCGATGCCGCCGATCGTCTCGCGCGCGGCCTGGGGTGCCGACCCGAACCTGATGCAGTGGACGCCCCAGTACGCGCCCACCATCAAGGCCGCCACGATCCACCACACGGCGGACAGCAACAACTACTCGGCCGAGCAGGTGCCGGCGATCATGCGCTCGATCTACGCCTACCACTCGCAGACGCGGGACTGGGGCGACATCGGCTACAACGTGATCGTCGACAAGTTCGGCCGGATCTTCGAGGGCCGCGCCGGCGGGCTGGCCTCCACGGTCATCGGTGCCCACGCGGGCGGGTTCAACACGAACACCTTCGGCGTCTCGATGCTCGGCAACTACGACCTCGTCGGCGTACCGCAGGCGACGATCAACGCGATCGCCGACGTCATCGCCTGGAAGTTCTCGCTGTACAACGTCGACCCCGCGGGGAGCACGGTCCTCACCTCCGCCGGTGGTGGCACGTCCAGGTACGCCGCTGGCCAGCAGGTCGCCCTGCCGACGATCTTCGGCCACCGCGACGTCGGGAGCACGGCCTGCCCGGGCAAGTACGGCTACGTGAAGCTGCCGGAGATCCGCGCCGGCGTCATCGCGCGGTCCGGAGCTGAGCCCTTCGTCCGCGGTCTCTACCAGGACATGATGGGCCGGGCGCCGGACACCGTCGGCCTACAGGGGTGGGTGTCGACGCTCGCGGCGACGAACGGGGACCGGCGGGCCGTCGTCCGTGGCTTCTCCTACTCCTACGAGTACCGGCTGCTCGCCATCCGTCAGGCGTACCAGACGGTGTTCAATCGCGAGGTCGATCCGGGCGGGATCTCCACCTGGATGCGTGCGCTCCAGAACGGATCGCTCAGGATCGACCAGCTGGGTCCGGTTCTCATGACCAGTGCGGAGTTCTATCTCCGCGGCGGCAGCAGCGACGCGGGATTCGTCGACAACATCTACCGCGCGGCCCTGGGGCGGCCGGTCGACCCGTCCGAGGTCGGCCTGTGGGCGTGGGTGCGTCAGACGATGGGGCCTGGTGCCGTCATCGACGGCGTGTGGGGATCCTTCGAGGCGAGCATGCGGCGGGTCAACAAGGACTACACGTACTACCTCGGCCGCCCCGCTTCGGTGGCCGAGCAGCGTGCCTGGGCCCCGGCGCTCCAGGCGAAGGGCGACGAGGCCGTCCGCGAGGAGATCATCATCAGCTGGGAGTACTTCGTCCGCTCCAGGGTCCGCTTCCCCTGACGGCAGGCGACGACCCTGCTCATGACAGTGCCCCCGGCCGCGTCGGCGACCGGGGGCACTGTCATGAGCAGCACACCTGGGGCCCCTCGACGGGCCGGCTCAGTCAGCCACGAAGGTCGGTTCGGCGCCGAGGACACCGATCGAGTGACCGTCGCCGTGGACGGCGAACGTCGCCGCCCCCGGTAGGTGGTGGATCTGGGGACCTGACCACCGGGCCACCGCCGAGTGCACGGTGTAGTCGCCGGCTCCAGGGCTGAGGTGACGGAGCCGGAACTCGTACGTGCCCGCGCCGGCCAGCGGGGGCAGCCTGACATCCAGCATCTGCGTGTTCGTCCCGTACACCGTCTGGCCTGCGGCGGTGTCGATGCCGATCCCGAGGATCCAGTCGTCGAGCCTGGACGCCGCCTCGACGTCCACCTGGACCCGCACCTCGTCACCGGCGGCGACCTCCGTCAGTGGGGTGTCGTCCGCCGTCAGCAGACGGACGGCCGTCACCTTCGCAGGGGGCGGCGCCGAGGCACGTGCCTTCTCGTCCCGCTCCGCCTGGCTCGCCGTCTCGAAGTCGTTGCGCAGGGTCCGCGTCGCCAGCACCGGGTCGCCATCGACCACGACGTGCCCGTTCTCCAGCACGACGGCCCGGTCGCAGAGATCCACGACCTGGTCCAGGGCATGCGTCACCAGGACGATGGTCCGGCCCTCCTGCTGGAAGGAGCGGATCCGGTCGAGGCACTTGCGCTGGAACGGCTCGTCGCCGACGGCGAGGACCTCGTCGACCAGGAGGACGTCGGGGTCGACGTGCACGGCGACGGCGAAGGCCAGCCGCACGTACATCCCGGACGAGTAGAACTTGACCTGGGTGTCGATGAACCGCTCGATGCCCGAGAAGTCGACGATCGGGTCGAAGTAGCGGTCGGTCTGCGACTGCGACAGGCCCAGGATCGAGGCGTTGAGGTACACGTTCTCCCGGCCGGTCAGGTCCGGATGGAAACCGGCCCCCAGCTCCAGGAGAGCTGCCAGTCGACCCCGCCGCTCGACCGTGCCCGAGGTCGGCTGCAGAATCCCGCCGATCGTCTTGAGGAGGGTGCTCTTCCCCGAGCCGTTGGGGCCGATGAGCCCGACGGTCTGGCCCGCGCCGATCTCGAGGTCGACGTTGCGCAGGGCCCAGAAGTCGTCGCGGTGACGCTTGGACCGGCCGCGGTTGACGATGCGCTCCTTGAGCGATTTGTCCTTGTAGATGACGAAGCGCTTGGAGACGTCGTGCACCCGCACGACGGTGGGGCTGGGGGCCACGGACTCAGATCTCCTGGGCGAAATTGGCTTCGAGGCGGGCGAAGGCGCGTTGGGCCAGCCACAGGAGGACCAGCCCGATCCCCAGCATGATGAACAGCCGCGGCACGAGGTCGGGCGGGAAGGACGCGTCGGTCCCGCCGACCCACAGGCCGCGCTGCATCGCCAGGACGGCGGCCGTGACCGGATTGGCGAGGTAGACCTGCTGGACCGTCTCGTTCGTGACAGCCGTCTGCACCAGTTCCCACGAGTAGACGATGGGTGACAGCCAGAAGAAGACCGTCAGCCCGATCTCGACCAGGTACTGCACGTCACGGAGGTACACGTTGACGGCGGACAGGACGAGCGCCAGAGCCGTGCCGTAGACCAGCAGCACCGCCAGCGCGAGTGGCACGAAGAGCAGCCGTGAACCGGTCGGCACCGACCCGGTGACGACGAGCGCGACGGCGAGCACGAGGAACTGGGTCGCCAGCGTGAACACGGCGCCGCCCACCACGCTCAGCGGGAACACCTCGCGCGGCAGGTAGACCTTCTTGATGAGACCGGCGTTGCCGACGACGGACCCCGTCCCCCCGGAGACGATCTCGAGGAACAGCTGCCAGGCGATGAGGCCGGTGAAGATGTAGATGGCGAAGTCGGGGATGGAGCGCTCCGCGCCCAGGAACTTCCCGATGGCCACGTAGTAGACGACCAGGATGGTCAGCGGGCGGATGAGCGTCCACAGGAAGCCCAGCGTGCTGTCCTTGTACTTCGCCTTGAGCTCGCGGCGGACCAGCAGCCCGAGCAGTTCGCGGTACGCCGACAGGTCCCGGACGGACTTCAGGGTGCCCTTGAAGAAGCCCCGCTCCGGACCGGCCGACACCAACGGCTCCTCCGCGAGCCGCTGGATCCGCAGCGCCGCCGCCGACGGGGCACCCGTGCTCGACGCCAGTTGGTCGCTCGGGGTGGTCACGGCTGAACTCCATCTGTTGCGGAAGTGCCTCGGCGGGGCCGCACGGAACCAGGCACGGCACGTCCCCCTCGATGTCGATCAGACCAGGCTGCGTTCCGCCGGCGGGGCCGCGGTCGGGCTGTGCCCGCGGAGCGGAGGCCCCTCGGGCCGGCCATCCGAGCATGGCGCGCCGGTGTCCTGTCACCGGCACTGTACGCGGTGGGAGGCCTCGGACTGGGGTGTGCCGGGGGACGGGACGGTCCTGATCAGGACGTCAGCGGATGGCCACCGTCGCCACGAATGTCAGGAGCCACACCAGCCCCACGAGTTGCAGGACACGGTCGCGCAGCACGATGTCCTCGGGCTCGCCGGCGTTCCCGCGGTCGATGTCGACGGCATAGCGCAGGACGCCGATGGCGAACGGGGCGAGAGAGACGGGCGCCAGGGGCGAGTCGGTCTCCTCGCTGATCTCGAACGCCCAGAGCGAGTACGCCATGGTGACGAGGGCTGCGGCCAGGGTCCAGACGAACCGGAGATACTGCTCGGAGTACTCGTCCAGGCTCTTGCGCGTCATCCCGAGAGCGCTGCCCGCGTGCAGCCGCTTCTCGGAGTACCGCTTGCCCGCGACCATGAACAGCGAACCGAACGCGGCCACCAGCAGGAACCACTGGCTCAGCTCGAGCCCGCACGCCACGCCGCCGGCCACGGCACGGAGCAGGAACCCGCTCGATACCACGGCGAGGTCGATGACCGCCTGGTGCTTCAGCCACAGGCAGTACGCGACCTGGACGACGACGTAGACGGCGAGGACCACCCACAGATCGCCGGTCGACGGCACCAGGAGCGGCAGTGCGATGGACGCGCTCAGCAGCACGAGGGCGGCGGCGAGGGCGAGCGGCACCGGCAGTTCCCCGGCGGCGATCGGCCGTCGGCGCTTCGTCGGGTGCTGCCTGTCCTCCTCGACGTCCCGGACGTCGTTCACGAGGTACACGCCCGAAGCGGCCAGGCAGAACGCGCCGAACGCGACCGCGACCCCGATGGCCGTCGACCGGGTGAAGATCTCTCCGGCCGCGATCGGCGCGGCGAGCACCAGGACGTTCTTGACCCACTGGCGCGGCCGGACGGCGCGGACGAGTGCCCCGAGCGTCGTCATCGCCGTCGGCTCCGGACCATCCGCCCGGCGGCCCGGGCGCCGGCCGCGCCGAGCAGGGCCCCGCCGACGACGTCGCTGGGGTAGTGGACACCGAGGACCAGTCGGGCAGCGGCCATCGCGACCGGCACCGGGGCGGTGACCGCGGCGCCGAGCAGAGGTGCCGCGGAGAGAGCCGCCGCGCTCGTCGAGGCGGCGTGCGCACTCGGGAAGCTCAACCGGCTCGCGGTCGCGTCCAGGACCTGCAGTCCGGGGGCGCTGGGGCGCTGTCGCCGGACGATCCGCTTGAGGACGACGGCGGACCCGTGCGCCAGGACGACGGAGGCGCCGACCTCGAACCAGCGCGAGCGTCGCGGCCTGTCGAGGACCATGCCGGCGCCGGCCATGGTGAGCCACAGCCAGCCGTGCTCACCGGCGCTGGACAGGACGTGAGCGGCCGCCGTCACGGGTCTGCGTGCCAGGGAACCCTGCAGACGTACGAGGGCACGTGCTTCGGTCGCGTCGAACCAGGGCATGGGGCCTTCCGGGGAACCGTCGGGGGTGCGGTGATGCGCAGGCGGCGGGGGGCTCAGCGCTGTTCGCGTCCGCACGCGCGGTAGGCGTCAGGCTACAGTCCTGCACCGATGGACCAGGGTGGGGGACTCGTGGCATCCGCGGCGGGCTGGCGCCAGGTCGCCGGCTCCGTGGCCCGACTGCTCGGCGGCGTGGGAGCGGCCGCGCTGGCCACCTACGTCTACCTGATCGTCGTCGCGCGTGCGGTCGGCCCGGCCGAGTACGCCGCGTTCTCGGCCTTCTGGGCGGTCGTCGTCATCCTCGGGACCGGTGTCTACCTGCCGGTCGAGCAGGAGACCGCCCGGCGCGGCGTGGACCCGTCGGGGGTGCAGGTCCCGCGTCCGCTCCGCCGCTCGGCCCTGATCGCTGCCGGCATCGTCACAGCCGGGGTCGCCGTCCTCCTCCTGCTGCTCTGGCCGGCTGTCTCCGGCTTCTTCGGCGGCGACCCGCTCCTGGCGGCGGCGCTCGCCGTCGGTTGCGCCGGCTATGCGGCGCAGTACCCGGTACGCGGGCTGCTGTCGGCGCGCCGGAGGTACGGTCGCTACGCCGCTGTGCTGGGATCGGAAGCGGCCCTGCGGGTGCTCGTCGTCGTGGGGCTGGTCGTCGTCGCCGATCCGGGCCCGGCCACGCTCGCGCTGGTCGTCGGCGTCGCCGCGCTGGGCTCGGCGCTCGTCGGTCTCGCCCGGACCCGGGACGTCGTCGACGTCGCAGGGCCGATGGCGCTCCTGCGGTCGGCGACGGTGCTGATCGTCGGGGCCGTCGCCCTGCAGACCCTGCTCTACGGCGGGGTCGTCGTGGCACGGATCCTGGCCCCCGGCTCCGACGACGCCACGGCGGGTCAGCTCCTGGCCGCGATCACGGTGACCAGGATCCCGGTGTTCCTGTTCCAGTCGATGGAGGCTCTCGTGGTGCCACGGATCGCCGAGCTCGCCGCTCGCGGTGACCGGACGGGCCTGCTCGTGCTCGTGCGGCGCCTGCTCGCACTCGTCGGGTCGCTCGCCGTCCTGACAGCGGCAGGGGCGGCGGTCGCCGGCCCTCAGGTCGTGAGCCTGATGTTCGGATCGGACTTCGTCGTGACGCACGGGACCATGGCGCTGCTCGGCCTCGGTACGGGGGTGTTCATGCTCGCGGTCGCCGCGTCGGACGTCACGGTGGCCCTCGGCGGGCACCGCCAGGTGGCGATCGGATGGACGGTCGGCCTCCTGGCCGCCATCGCCTCGATCGCCCTCCTCCAGGATTTCGTCCTCCAGGTCACCGTGCCGCTGGTCGTGGGCTCGGCGGCCGCCGCCGCGCTGCTGGCGTGGTCCGCTCGCTCTCGCATGGCCTCGACCCTGCCGGTGGGTGCGTGATGCTCGAGGTCGTCCTCCTCGTCGCCGTGGCCTGGGCACTGCTGGCGCTGGCCGGCGTAGCGGTCCTCGCGGCGGTACCGCCGACCGCCCGGGCGGCGCTGCTCCCCGCCGCCCCCCTGGTGGGAGCAGCGTTCCTGGTGGTCGGGCTCCACGCCACCGGCATCGTCCTCCCGGTGCGCTGGGGGCTCGTCGTGCTGGCGGTCGTCGCGGTGGCGCTCGTCGCCGTGGGGTCGCGGCGCGGGTGTCTCCGTCCTTTCGCGGACCGTGCATCGCTCGGCTGGACGGCGGCCGCGGTGGCCGTCGGCGCGCCGCTGGCCGGGATCGCCGCGGCGCCGAGTCTGGCCCTGGGCGACGGGCGGGTGGTCAGCCCGGCGGGCAGTCATGACGCGTTCTGGTACGTGTCGGTGAGCCGCTGGCTGCAGTCGCACAGCATCCTCGACGTCCCGGACATCCCAGCTGCCCCCGCCGCGGCCGCGGACGGCGTCCTGGCCGACGGCCCCACCGTCTCGTCGTTGACCGCTCCGCTCAGGGTCGGCCAGGAACTCGTGCAGGCCGCGCTCAACACGGTCACGGGCACGGCGCCGACGGACACGTTCAGTCCCTGGATCGCCGCGTGGGTGCTGCTCGTTCCGGGTGGTTGCCTGGCGGCTGCCGTCCTCATGGGTCTCAGCCGGTGGGTGGGACTCGCGGCCGGCGTCCTGATCGCCGGCTCGGCCGTGCTCGTGCAGCAGGTGTACTCGCAGAACGCGGCGTCGGTCCTCGGGATCGCCCTCGTCCTGCCGGTGCTCGGGTGCGTGGTCGCAGCGCTCGATCGCCGGCCCCCTGTCCCCCTGCTCCTCGCGGCGCTGATGCTCTCCGGTGTAGTCGGCACGTACACGGAGTACGCGCCGTTCCTCGCACCCGCTCTGGCCGGTGCCGTGCTGCTGCGGAGGCAGGGGCTCGGTCGCACGGTCGCCCGTGCCGCAGCCCTCCTGGGACTGGCGATCGCGATCGCACCCCTGGTGTGGTGGCGCGCGCTGGGGACGATCCTGGGCGTCCGTGGGGGAGCGGCGGATGCCTGGCCCTCCCCGTTCCTGGCCCGCCCGCAGATCGTCATCAACCGGCTCGTCGGCGCCGGCCCCCTCTCCGGCGGGTTCGACCTGAGCCTGATAGCCCTGGCCTTGGGCGCGCTCGTGTTCGTCGGGATGGTGCTCGCTGTCGTCCTCGGCCCCCAGCGGGGGATGTGGCTGGGCCTGCTGGCCGTGGGACTGGCCTTCCTCGCCTACCTGTCGGTCCAGCGGCTGGGCTACACCCACCGCCGGGCGGTCGAGATCGCCGTGCCCCTGGCCCTGTTCATGTGTGCCGCCGGGTGGGCGGCCCTCGTCGACCGGCTGCGCGGCCGACACCCCGCGAGCGCCGACCGGCCCGTGGGACGCCTCGCCCCGGCCCTCCCGATGGCGGTCACGGCCGCACTCCTCGCCTGCCTCGTGGTCTGGACAGGGGTCAACGTCCGCTCGTCCCTCGCGTCGGACGACGACGTGGACCTGGCCGGACGGCACGTCGACGAGGCCTACGCCGAGGCGCAGGGCTGGGTCGAGGAGATCGGGGACGACGGCGAGGCCGTCTCGGTGCTCGTGCCGGACTTCTTCGAGCAGCACTGGATCGCCATGGCGCTGGCCGACGAGAAGGCGGTCGAGTACCCCGCCGTGCGCGCCGACTACTTCCGCACGGAGTCGTTCTGGTCGGGCGGCGCGGACCGCTTCTGGCTGGTCGGCGACGGGGTCCAGGTCGACGCGGACGAGGGCGTGGTCGTGGAGACCAACGCCCGGTTCCGGCTGCTGGACCTGGAGCAAGGGGAGGCCGTCGTCGCAGCGCCCTACCGGTTGGGCAGCTGGTACCCGCTCGTGCTGCCCGACAGCGACACCGCCACGATCGCCGACGGGGCCGGGATCCTCGTCCTGCGGAGCCCAGGCGGCGACGGCGACGTGAGCCTCGCCGTGCGAGCCGGACCCGACACCCCCCTCCTCGTGCGGCTGGAGCCCGAGACGGCTCCCACCGAGCTGGAGCCGGTCCAGGTGACCGGGGCGACGGATGTCCAGGTCACCCTGCCCGCGGGCGACTCGCCGGTGATCCTCGACGTCGACACCGCACTCCCCGGCGGCGGGACGGCGCCGATGTCCATCGAGCTGGAGGGAATCCATCGTGAGCGCTGACCGGGAGTACGACGTGGTCATGGCGCTGAGCTACTACGCCCCCTACGTCAGCGGACTCACCGAGGCGGCCCGGGTCGTCGCCGAGGGACTGGCCTCCCGGGGGCAGCGGGTGCTTGTGGTGACGACCCGTCACGACGCCTCTCTGCCGGCCGAGGAGGTCCTCAACGGGGTGGCGGTCCGGCGCACGCGCGTCGTCGCGCGCCTCGGGAAGGGTGTCATCAGCCCCTCGTTCCCGTTCGTCGTGGCGCGAGAGGCCCGACGCGCGGCGGTGCTGAACCTGCACCTCCCGCTGCTCGAGGCCGGGCCGATCACCCTGCTCGCCCGACGGACGCCGGTGGTGTTGACCTACCAGTGCGACGTCGCCATGGGTGCGGGACTGGTCGATCGGCTGCAACAGGCAGTCATGGATCGCAGTGTCGCGCTGGCCATGAGGCGCAGTGCCGTCGTCTGTCCCTCCAGCGACGATTACGCCGAGCACTCGCGCCTCGCCGTCGAGATGGCGGGCAAGGCGCGGGCGATCGCGCCACCGTGCCTCGATCGCTCGGGTGGACGGCCGACGTTCCGCGACGGGCCCGGTCTGCACGTGGGATTCGTCGGGCGGATCGTCGAGGAGAAGGGGCTGGAGTACCTGGTGGAGGGCTTCCGCCGCCTGGACGACCCGGATGCCCGGCTGCTGGTCGCCGGCGACTATGCCAAGGTGGCCGGCGGGAGCGTCGTCGAGAGGGTGCGCCGTGCCGCGGGCGAGGACTCGCGGGTCCGGTTGCTGGGGTTCCTCCCTGACGCGTCCCTGCCCGACCTCTACGCGTCGCTGGACGTGTTCGCCCTGCCGTCGGTGAACTCCTTCGAGGCGTTCGGGATCGTCCAGGTCGAGGCCATGCTCACCGGCGTCCCCTCCCTGGCCAGCGATCTGCCGGGCGTACGGATGCCGGTCCGGCACACAGGTTTCGGCACGATCGTCGCACCGCGGGACCCCGAAGCCGTCCACCGCGGTCTCGTCGAGCTCCAGCGGGCCCAGCCTGACCGGGCTGCCGGCGCAGCGCGGACCCGCGCGATCTACGGTCCAGGACTCTCGATCGACCAGTACGCCGAGTTGTTCGCCACCGTCGGCAAGTGAGAGCCGCCGGTCCGGTCCGGCGTGGTTCCACCGTTTCGTGGGGCTCGTGAGGTCTGATGTACTCGACGCGGGGCGGTCGGATGCGCTGAGTGACGCCGCGCCGCGCCGATGTCCGCACGCACCCACGGGACTGCAGCACGTGGGTGCGCATACGACCGGCCTCCCGGGGGCCGGCAGACGGTAGGTGTTCGGCATGCGCGCCCTCACGACGGCCCTCTTCGACTTCGTCCGGCGCCCTGCGGCGCTCATCGCCGCGCCGCTCGTCGCTGTGCTCGCCGGCACCGGTGTCTGGCTGGCCAACCCGCCGTCCGCGGGCGCCGACGCCACCGACATCACCTTCAACGGTCGGGGCTTCGGACACGGTCGCGGCCTGAGTCAGTGGGGGGCGTACGGCTACGCCGTCGACCACAGCTGGTCCTACCAGAGCATCCTCGATCGCTACTACGGCGGCACGACGCTGGCCGGGGACGCCGGCAACCCCGCCGTCTCCGTCGAGCTCCTGGGCCAGAAGGGCAAGGAGACCGTCCTCACCGGCAGCGGTCTGACGCTGAACGGCTATGGGATCGGCGCGCCCGCGATGCTCGTCCGTGGCATCGCCCGGAACACCTTCGAGGTGTACGTCGCCTCCACGTGCGCCGGTCCGTGGGCGCCCTGGGGAGGGCCCAACGGCGTCCGCGTGGAGGGCCAGGCCTCGGTCACCGGTGGCATCTCGCTGTGCGACGGGGGCCAGGTCAAGCCCTACCGCGGCAACATGGTCATCCTCGACGGCGGTCCTGCGAACCTCGGTCTTCCGGGCTTTCAGACGACGGTGAACGTCGTGACCGTCGACGAATATCTCTACGGCGTCGTGCCGCGCGAGTCGCCGGCCAGCTGGGGCTCCGCGGGCGGTGGGAAAGGCATGCATGCGCTCAGGGCCCAGGCGGTGGCCGCGCGCAGCTACGCCTTGAGCTCGCAGTGGACCGCATACGCCAAGACGTGCGACACCACGTCGTGCCAGGTGTACGGCGGTAGCGCATCGGAGGACAGCCGGACCACCACTGCGGTGGCCGAGACCTCCGGGCAGGTGCGGCGACGGTCCAATGGCACCATCGCGCGGACCGAGTTCAGCGCCTCCACCGGTGGGTGGACAGCAGGGGGCGAGTTCCCGGCCGTCGAGGACGCCGGTGACCTGACCGGCGCCAATCCCAACCGGTCGTGGTCGGCGTCGTTCTCGCGTGCAGACGTGGCCGCACGGCTGGGGATCCCACAGATCCTCAATGCCCGTGTCACCGTGCGGAACGGGCTCGGCGCCGAAGGTGGTCGTGTGGTGCAGATCGTCTTCGACACGACGGGCGGCGCGCGCCCGTTCACAGGGAACCACGTCCGGTCGGTGCTCGGACTGAAGAGTGACTGGTTCACGCCCACGACGGCGTCGACCGCAGGGGCGCGCTCGTTCTCCCGCGGCCTCTACGCCGACATCCTGGGCCGGGAGGGCGAACCCCAGGGCGTGGACAACTGGACGGGCTTCATCGCCACGGGCGGGGACCGCTACGCGGCGGCCCGGGCGTTCGCAGGGTCCGGGGAGCGATTCACTCGCTGGGTAGGAGAGGCCTACACCGCGGCGCTGCACCGGCCCGCCGAGCCGGACGGCATGAACAACTGGGTGGGCTTCATGCTGCGTGGCGGAACCCTGAACGAGCTCAACGGAGCCATCTACGGGTCCACGGAATCGCTGTACGCGCTGGGCGGCGGCGACGTGAACGCTTGGGTCAACGGCGTGTACCAGAGCCTGCTCGGCCGGCCCGCGGCACCGATCGAGCAGGCGATGTGGGCGAGTGCCGCCGGCCGGTACGGGCGGACCTCCGTGGCGATGTCGATCTCGCAGTCGGCGGAGGCACGCGACCGCCGACTGGCGGGCTACTACCTCGCACTCCTGGGCAGGCCCATGGACTCCAGCGGGCAGGGGGCGTTCTCCCCGTACCTCGCCGGACGTGGCGACGTCGACGTGGTCGCATCCATCGCCGCGAGCGCGGAGTACCGGGCGCGGGTCGAGGCGCGTTTCCCCTGAGTCGCGGTCGCGGCCGACGTCAGGCCGACCGGGTGTGGTCGACGAGTGTCGACCACACCCGGTTCGCGTAGTCGTCCCACGTGCTCACCGGTCGCGCCTGCGCCGCCGCCGCGAGCCGCGCGTGCACGTCGTCGTCGGTGAGGACCCGGCGCAGGGCGGCGGCGATGTCGGTGTCCGACCGGGGGTCGGCCAGCAGCGCCCCGCCGTCAGCCGCGATCTCCGCCATCGAGCCGTAGTTCGACGTCACGACGGGAGTCCCGCAGGCGAGCGCCTCCGCCACCGGCAGGCCGAATCCCTCGTTGATGGAGGGGAAGGCGACGCAGCGGGCGAGGCGGTAGGCCGCCCACAGCATTCCGTCGGTCATCGTCGTGACCGCCTCGACCGGACGGTTGCGCGAGCGGGCGGCCGCCAGCGCGTCCTGGAACTGCCAGTCGTTCCATGAGCGCCCGCCGACGAGGACGAGGTTGAACTCCACCCCGTCGCGCCAGAGGAGTTCGGCGGCGTGCAGCAGCGCGACGTGGTTCTTGCGAGGCTCGTGGGAGCCGACGCACAGGACCATCGGCAGCTCAGCGACTGTCAGCCGTGCCCGTGCCTCGGCAAGATCGGCCTCGGTGGTCCCGGGTACCTCGGCCGGGAGCATGTCGACCAGAATGTCGGGGCCGACCTGGCCCACGGATCCGAGCATGCTCCGCCAGCCGCGGTACTCGATCGCCGCCGCCTCCGAGATGGTCGAGACCCGGTCCAGGTGCCGGATCGCGGCCAGGTTGTGCGCGAAGGCCTCGCTGACGCCCATGGCGGTCGTCTCGGCAGTCGTGATCGGCACGCAGTCGAAGCCGATGACCCCGGTGCGGCAGCGGGCGTACTGGGCCAGGGCCGCGATCCGCTCGTTGCGGTCCCGCTCCGGGGACAGCTCCGGGAGGACGTAGGTCGCCTCCCAGGGCACCAGGACGGTTGCATCGGTGTCGGCCGGGTCCCCGTCGGAGGACGCGAGGCGCACACCGGTCAGCGCGGTGGTCCGCTCCCGCTCGTCGAGGGGGCGGAGGGCGCGGTGGTCCTCGGTCCAGCCCACGAGAGTGATGTCGTGATCGCGCGCCCACCGCTTCGCGGTCTCGCGGGCGACGCGCTGGATGCCGGTGGCCAGCGCCGTCCGTGCTGTGTGCTCCATGTCGACCAGGACGGCGCCCGTGACCACGCGGACCTCCCTGCGCCGCGCCGGCAGCACCCAGCTCCGCGCGGTCCTCGCCCGGCTCGCGCCGAAAGCGGGGGCCACGCCGTCGAGCCGGATCGCCCGCACCGCCCGCCGCACCGCGGTCGTGGTGGCGAGCTCGCCCTCGAGCACCGAGAGGGCGAGCCACACCGACGAAGGGTCCGCGTCGGACAGCAGCTGCTCGAAGCTCGCCACGAGCTCGCCCCGGACGGACGGCGCGGGCGCGCCCGTCAGCGTCGAGACCACCAGTCCCAGGCGGGACAGCAGGGAATCGCGCTCGCCGGGCGGCGCGGCGGCGATGCGTCCTGGAAGGGTGAGTGCATGTCCCAACGGAGCGGTCCTGCGGCTCATCGGGGCGCCTCCCCGGTGCCGGGCGGGACGGGGGCGAGGGCCGTCCACAGCTCGTCGGCGTAGTCGTCCCAGGTCCGGCGCGGCCGCTCGAGCGCCTGCTGCTTCAGGTGGGCCAACAGGCCGTCGTCGACCAGCAGCCGGCGCATCTGCTCGGCGATCGCCAGGTCGTCGTGCGGGTCGGCGACGAGTGCGCCCCCGCCGTCGGCGATCTCGCGGGTGCTGCCGTAGTCGCTGGTGAGGCAGGGGGTGCCGCAGGCGAGGGACTCGGCCACCGGCAGTCCGAACCCCTCGTGCAGGGAGAGGAACACCGAGAAGCGGGCCGACCGCAGTGTCCGCCACAGTTCCTCGTCGGTCACCGCCGTGCGGCGGCGTACCGGTCGGCCGGCTTTCCGGAGCCGGGCCATCAGCGCGTCGAACTCGGTGGGCCAGCCGCCGCCGCCGATGAACTCGAGCTGGAACTCGAGGCCGTCGCGCCACAGCTGTTCGGCGGCGTGCAGGACCGTCAGCTGGTTCTTGCGCGGCTCGAAGCTGCCGATCGTCACCACCAGCGGGGGATCGGTCGGCGCAACGTCGTCCCCGGCCGGCACCTCGACCGGCAGGCTGCACTCGACGACCGTCGGCCCCTCCAGGCCCTGGGCGGACAGCATGCTGACGAATCCCCTGAACTCGCGGGTGGCTGCCGCGCTGATGCCGACGACGCGACGTGCGTGTTTCACCGGCTCCAGGTACCGCATGAACCGGTCGGGGAGCCCCTCGTGGATGAGTTCCGGGCTGATCAGCGGAATGCAGTCGTACCCGATGAGGCCGACCGTGCTGCCGGAGTACAGGGAGAGGGCGGTCAGCGCCGCGCAGTGGTCGGGCGCGGGATTCTCGGGGAGCAGGACGGAGGCGTGCCACGGGACGACCAGGCGGTCCCGCCGCCGGGCCCGGCGCTCCTTCCTGTCCTGGCGCGCGAGGTCGTTCCAGCGCAGGACCCGGTCGAGCTCGAACATGGTCAGCTGACGCATGGCTCCACCGGCATCGGTCCACGCGACCAGGGTGAGGTCGTGAGCCCGCTGCCACCGGGGGACGGTCTCCCGGACGACACGCTGGATCCCCGTGTGCAGCTCGTGCCGGGCGGTGAAGTCGACGTCGACCACGACGCCCCCGGCGACGACGTCCATCTCGACGTCACTGGCCCCCCGCGCGGCCGACGACGCGTACACGGCTTCCAGCAGCCAACGGCCGAAGTCGGCGGGGCGGTTGACGTCGCGGCTGCGCAGCGCGGCACGCACCTCGTCGGGGTGCGGCATGGCGCCGCACATCGCCGTCATCAGCAGCCACAGAGCCTCCGGACCGGTGGCGGCGTGGACGTGCTCGACCAAGCGGCCGTAGAGCTCCGACGTGGCCCCCGCTGGATCGCCGGACCGGGTGCCGGTGTCCAGGCCGAGGGTCGCCGCGGTCACCCCGAGGCGCTGGTGCAGTGCATCGAGCAGGTCGGCGGCACTCGGGACATCGGTCCGGAGGACTTCGTCGACGCTCACCGCCAGCCCTGCATGCGCTTCTGCTGGACCGCGCGCAGCGGTGCGGTCACCCGCCAGGACAGGGTCGCCCGGTGAGCCTCCAGCTCCTTGCGCAGGCGCACGACCTCGTGCCCGGCCGGTCCGGCCCCGGCAGCGCCGGAGGCGGCGGCCTCCACCCAGCGCGCCAGGACGGTGCCCCGCCAGCGGATCACCTCGTCGAGGAGTTCATCCCGCTGGGCCTTCGTCGCCCGGAGTTCTTCCCCTTGCTGGTGCCACCGGTAGGGGATGAACTCGTCGAACGGATTCGCCGGGGCGCTGAGCGCGGAACGCAGCTCGCTCGCGTGCTCCTCGGCGACGTAGAAGCGGGACAGGCCGTCGAACAGGCAGAACTCGTAGCCGGCCTCGACCACCCGGTCCTCCCACTCGTGATGGGTGGGCTTCGTGCTGCGCGGTGCGGTCGCCTCGACGACGAGCACCCACGGACGCCACCGGCGCAGGTCGACGCTGGCGAGGACGGCCCGCTCGGAGCCCTCCACGTCCACGATCAGGAAGTGGATGTCGTCATCCGGCTGCAGGTGTTCGGCGAGGACGTCGTCGAGCCGGCGGGCCGGGACGACCTCGTTGTGCGCGTCCCAGCCGCTCTCCTGGTGGCCCTCGGCGATGGCGGCGTCCAACGTCGACAGGCCGGTCCCGTCGATGACGTGGAGGGTGACCGTCTGCACGTCCTCGTCGGTCACGGCCGCCTGGACCGTGACGTCCTGTGGCCGCTCCCGGCGGAACGCCTCGGCGAACTCCGCCACCGGCTCGATCTCGATCCCCGTCCAGCCGCGGTCGTAGAAGGCGCGGGTGATCGAGAACTCCGTGGGGTCGTTCGCACCGACCTCGACGTAACGGCCCTTGGACAGGTGCCGGAGCGCGCGCCAGAGCACGACGTCCTCGGCATTCTGGGCGTAGGAGATGAACGGCTGGTCGTCGGGCACGCAGGAATCCTACGGGCCACCTCGTCTGCGACCGGCCGCGTCGGAGGCTGCGCGGTAGGCCGTGAGGTGGGCGGCGGCACTGTTTCGCCAGGTGAACCGGGCGGCATGCGACCGGGCCGCCTCGGAGTCCGTCGCGACCTCCGGCAGTCCGGACAGTGCGTCCGCCCAGGCATCGTCGTCGTCCCCTGGGAGGAGGGTGGCGTGCCCTCCCGCCACCTCCCGGTGGGCCGGGATGTCGCTGGCGATCACGTGCCGCCCGCTGGCCAGTGCCTCGAGGACCGGGAGGCCGAAGCCCTCGTAGTGAGACGGCATGCAGACAGCCGCCGCGCCGGCCACGACCGACCGGAGGTCCTCGTCGGCCAGGTATCCCGCGAGGACGACGTCCGCAGGATCCGGTGGCGACCCCTGCCAGCGGTCGCCCCAGCCGGCGGGCCCGACCAGCACCAGCTGCGGGACGGCGGGGTCCTGCCTCCGCGCTGCCGCGTGCGCGCGGACGAGCGTGCCCAGGTTCTTGCGCGGCTCGAGATTGCCCATGAAGAGCACGTATCGCTCCGGGATCCGCAGCCTCTTCCGGTCGGCCACCGTCGTCGGCGCGGAGCGGGACCACGCAGGGTCGACGCCGTGGTGGGCGACCGTGATGCGGTCCTCGGCGATGCCGTACTCCGCGGCGATCTCGACGGCCATGGCCCGGCTCACCGCGATCACGTGCGCGCCCCGGGCGAGGGCGGCCGGCACCAGGTCGGCGTACTCGGCGGCGTCGCCCGTCACGGTCTCCCGGTACTTCAGGTAGGCCAGGTCGTGCACGGTGACCACGCCCGCGGCCCGGGCGGTCGGGGGCACGACGAAGTTCGTCCCGTGGAAGGCCGCGACCCGGCCGGTCAGGAGCTCGACGGGCGGCCAGGCGAGCCGGGACCACGCGGGCCGCAGCAGGCGGGCCGGCGCCCGGCGCGGGGCGGTGCGGGTGCGGACCGGGAGGGGGCCCGGGACCGCCCCGCGCACGCTGAACAGCGTGAGCAGCACGTCCGGCCCCTCGTCCAGCTGGGCCAGGCCGTCCACCAGCCCCCGTACGTAGTTGCCCACCCCGCTTCGCTGACCGAGCAGCGGGGTGGCGTCGAGGGCGACGCGCATCTGGGCCTCCTGCGGTGTCGGCCCCCGGCGATCGCTCGGAGGGGGCCACCCGGTGGGACGCCCCCGGCTACGCTAACGGCCGTTCGCAGCCACGAGGATTGAAGGACATATGAAGCGCGCGCTGATCACCGGCATCACCGGCCAGGACGGCCTCTACCTCTCGGAGCTCCTGCTCTCCAAGGGCTACGAGGTCTACGGCCTGATCCGGGGGCAGAACAACCCCAAGGCCGATCTCGTGCGGCGCGAGGTCCCCGGAGTGAAGCTGCTCACCGGCGACATCACCGACCTCTCGAGCCTGATCCGCGCGTTCGGCGAGGCGCAGCCCGAGGAGGTCTACAACCTCGGTGCCATCTCCTTCGTGGCCTACTCGTGGGAGAACGCGAAGCTCACCTCCGACGTCACCGGCCTCGGCGTGCTCAACGTCCTCGAGGCGATGCGGCTGTACGCGGGCGACGACCTGTCCAAGGTCCGCTTCTACCAGGCGTCGAGCTCGGAGATGTTCGGCAAGGTGCAGGACGTCCCGCAGCGGGAGACGACTCTGCTGTGGCCGCGCTCGCCCTACGGCGTCGCCAAGGTCTTCGGCCATTACATGACGATCAACTACCGCGAGTCCTACGGCATGCACGCGTCGTCCGGGATCCTGTTCAACCACGAGTCGCCGCGCCGCGGCCCGGAGTTCGTCACCCGCAAGGTCACCCAGGCCGTCGCGAAGATCTCCCTCGGACGTCAGGACACCATCTCCCTCGGCAACCTCGACGCGAAGCGCGACTGGGGGTTCGCCGGCGACTACGTCGACGCCATGTGGCGGATGCTCCAGCAGGAGGAGGCCGACGACTACGTCGTCGCGACCGGCGAGACGCACTCGATCCGCGAGCTCCTCGACGTCGCCTTCAACCACGTGGGGATCAGCGACTGGGAGGGCAAGGTCCACCAGGACCCGCGGTTCTTCCGCCCGGCTGAGGTCGACCTGCTGATCGGCGACCCGAGCAAGGCGCGGGAGAAGCTCGACTGGACGCCCAAGGTGGGCTTCGAGGAGCTCGTCCGCATGATGGTGGACTCCGACCTCGCGCAGCAGAAGGAGCTCGCGGGCCGGTGAGCGCCGTCCGCGCGTTCGTCACCGGGGCAACCGGGCAGGACGGCAGTTACCTGATCGAGCAGCTGCTCGAGGAGGCGACCGAGGTCCACGTGCTCGTCCGCGCGGAGGAGAGCGAGGCGGGGAGCACGCATCCACTTCCGCAGCAGGTGCATCAGCATGTGGGTGACCTCGCGGTGGGCACGGAGCTCGAGGCGCTGGTCGCCGCGATCGAACCGACCGAGGTCTACAACCTCGGTGGTCTCAGTTCGGTGGCGTTGTCCTGGCAGGAACCGGCCCTGACGGCCCAGGTGAGCGGCGTCGCAGTCGGGCACCTGCTCAAGGCCACGCACGACCTGCAGGAGCGCACCGGCCGGTCGGTGCACTTCGTGCAGGCCTCGAGCGCCGAGATCTTCGGGCGCACATCGCGTGTCCCCCAGGACGAGACGACGCCGCTGCGTCCGCTGACGCCCTACGGCGCGGCCAAGGCCTACGCGCACCATCTCGTCGGTGTGTGGCGCGCCCGGGGTGTGCACGCTTCGAGCTGCATCCTCTACAACCACGAGTCGCCTCGTCGGCCCGACGCATTCGTCACCCGCAAGATCACCGTCGGGGCGGCACGGATCGCCCGCGGTCTGCAGGACGAGCTGGCCATGGGCAACCTCGACGCCCGCCGCGACTGGGGGTGGGCGCCGGACTACGTGGCCGCCATGGTCCTCGCCGCCCGGGACGCGGTGGCGCGTGACTACGTCGTCGCCACCGGCGTCTCCCACAGCGTGCGCGACTTCGTCCGGGCCGCCTTCCAGGCGGCCGGTGTCGAGGACTGGGAACGGCACGTCACCCTGGACCCGCGCTTCGCCCGGCCGTCCGACGCACCGGAGCTCGTCGGCGACTCGACCCGGGCGCGGAAGGTGCTGGGCTGGTCCCCGACCGTCCCCTTCGAGGACATCGTGGCCCGGATGGTCCGGCACGACCTGGCACTGCTGGACGACGCACAGCCGTGAGTCCTTGTCCCCGGGCACCATGGGTGCTCGGGCAGCGGCGTGCACCCCCGCCGCCATGGCTTCGCTGCACGAGATAGCCGACGAAGTCCGGTACCATCCGCAACGACATGGCTACGATCGGTGACCAGATCGCGCCGACGCGAGCCGTGGCGGGCGACCTCCCGTCGACGAGACCGCTCCCTCTGGGACGCGCGCGCCCGAGCCCCCCCGCCGCGGGGATGGGGCAGACCACCGTCCGGCCCGAGATCCAGGCCCTGCGCGCGGCGGCCGTCCTGATCGTGGTCCTGTACCACCTGTGGCCGCTGCGGCTGACCGGCGGTTTCGTGGGCGTCGACGTCTTCTTCGTCGTCTCGGGCTTCCTCATCACGTCCCATCTCCTCCGCGAGGTGACGAGGACCGGCACGATCTCGCTGGGCCGGTTCTGGGCACGGCGTGCCCGTCGCCTGCTCCCCGCGTCCCTCCTCGTGCTGGTCGTCGTCCTGGCGATGACGCTGGCTGTGGTTCCCGACAGCTACTGGCGACAGTGGATGGGGGAGGTCTCCGCGTCCGCGGTCTACGGGCAGAACTGGCTGCTCGCCTTCGACGCGGTGGACTACCTCGCGGCCCACAACGCGGCGTCCCCGGTGCAGCACTTCTGGTCGCTGTCCCTGGAGGAGCAGTTCTACGTCGTGTGGCCGCTCCTGATGGTGCTCGTCACCGCCGCGGCCCGTGGGCGCTCGGAACGCGCGACCCGAGCCATGCTGCTCACCGCTGTGGTCGTCGTCGGTCTCGTCTCTCTCGTCGTGTCCGTCTTCTGGACGAGCCGGATGCCGGCGAGTGCCTACTTCGTCACGCCCACCCGGATGTGGGAGTTCGCGGCCGGTGGCCTCCTCGCCTTCGTGCCGACTGTGATCGCCGAGAACCGCCGGACCCAGAGGTCGCTCCTGTCGCTGACCGGGTTCGTCGCCATCGCCTGGGCAGCAGTCACGTTCAACGGCGCGACGGCCTTCCCGGGTTCTGCCGCGCTGCTTCCGGTCCTCGGAACGGTCGCCGTGATAGCGGCGGGCTGTCCGACGGGGCCGTGGAGCCTCCGGCCGCTCCTCGCGCTGCCCCCGGTGCAGTTCCTGGGCGACGTCTCCTACTCGATGTACCTGTGGCACTGGCCCTTCATCGTCGTCGTGCCGATCGTGACGGCGGCGCCGCTCACCACCGCCCACAAGGCCGCCATCCTCGGGGCGTCGGTCCTGGTCGCCTGGCTCACCAAGGTGGGCGTCGAGGACCGGTTCCGAGGCGCCCCGGTGGTGCAGCGCGCGCGGCCCCGCCGGGTCCTCGCGGCAGCCGTCGCCGCGAGCATCGGGGTCGCGGCCGGTGGGGCAGCCGTCGTGCAGGTACTCGATGCGCGCATCGCCTCAGCCGCGCAGGCGACCCTCGATGCCACGGTCGACGCGTGTTTCGGGGCCGCGGCGATGGACGTCGTACAGGGATGCGGCGACCCGTTCGCCATCACCGGCATGATGACTCCCGCCTTCGCCAAGACCGACACCAACGCCGTGGCGGACCCCGCCGGCGGATGGCAGTGCGAGACGCCGCGCGGCGAGAGCGCCCTGCGCAGGTGCGAATTCGGCGACACCACGGGTCCGGTCCGCACGATCGCGATGCTCGGGGACTCGCACGCGATGCACTACATGGCCGCACTCCGGGCCCTGGCCGAGGAGAGGGGCTGGCGGGTCGTCACGTACTTCAAGAGCGCGTGCAGCGGTACGGGAGCGAGCGACGTCGTCCTGCCTGACCGGCCCGACGACCAGCAGGCATGTGCGGCCTGGGGCACTGCTGCACACCAGGCCATCGCCGCCGACCGGTCCATCGACACGGTGATCTTCGCCAACTGGGGCCAGGTGTACCTCCAGGACAACGGCGCTCGGGAGATCCAGCCCTCCCGGTACGCCGCGGCGTGGGACGCGCTGTCAACAGCCGGGAAGACGGTGGTCGTGATCAGGGATCTGCCCCGGACGGTCGACGATGCTGACGTTCCCGACTGCCTGTCGACGCACGCGGCGAACCCGACGGTCTGCGACACGCAACAGTCGGTGTCCCTGCACCGCGATGCGGCCGCGGAAGCGGCGGCGGGCTGGCCGGACGGGTCCGTCCGTCTGCTCGATCTCACGGAGAAGTACTGCCGCGACGGGGTCTGTCACGCACGGATCGGCGGAGCGATCGTGTACTCGGATGCGGGCCACCTCACCAACACCTTCGCCCGCTCGCTGGCGCCCTACATCGGCGCCGCACTCGATCGCCCCTGAGGCGCCCGGCGACCGACTCCGACCTCTGCACCGGCGCCCGCGGGGCGAGGTCGGCACCGTGCAACACCGTGCGCTGCCGCGGGCCGGGCGTGCGTGTCCGGGGCGGGGGCGGCGCCCCGGCGGGCGTCCGTACGATGGGCTCATGACGCAATGTCCTGGGGGCCTACGCTGAGTGATGATCTCCCCGCTGCGGCACACCGGTCCCAGGAACCGGGGCCCGGACGGATCTCGGGAAGCGCCCTCCGGTCCCTCAGGACGAGGCACCGTCAGGTCACGGCACGTCCGGACAGCACCTCTCCAGCCCCTCCGAGCCTGGACGCGGAGATGGTCGTCGCGGTCTACCGGGCGCTCCTGGGCCGTGCTCCGGATGCCGACGGCCTC